>PMOA01000052.1 GCA_003161635.1 Limisphaerales bacterium | reverse complement strand
GCGCCCTTCGTCGGAGATTTCGGCGGAGGGCGTTTTATTTGGAAATTATCAATCACGGATGGACGCGGATTAACACCAATTTCCAGAGACAATCGGTGCCATGGGTAGGGTGGCGCTGCTGCGCCGCCGGGTATGATGGCCGCGCAGCAACGCGGCCCTACCTTTGATTTTAGGCAGTCAGCCGGATGATTTTGCGCAACGTTGTGCGCGGACGAAACTTCACGAAACGCTCAAGCTTTTTCACCATCGGCTTGCGGCGGCGCATGTCATTGAAGCCCGGCGCGCCTGTGATGCCGAAGCCCTTGGGCGAAGGCGCGTAGGCTTTGGCATACGGCACGAGTTGAATCTTCGATTTTGAATCCAGCGTTTTCACCACCAGCCGCGCCAGTTTGAGGATGCTGACTTCCTCCGTGCCACCGATGTTGAAAATTTCGCCGCGCGCCTTCGGACAGTTCTGCAATCGCACCAGCGCTTCCACCGCGTCGCCGACATGGCAAAAGCAGCGCGTTTGCGCACCGTCGCCGAAAACCTTCAATGCTTCACCCTTTTTCGCCGCTGCGATAAAACGGGGCAGCACCATGCCGTAACGTCCGGTCTGGCGTGGACCGACGGTGTTGAACAGCCGCGCGATGATGACCGGCAGCGATTTTTCCCGCGCGTAAGCCAGCGCCAGAAATTCGTCGGTGAGTTTCGAGCACGCGTAGCTCCAGCGCGATTGCCCGGGCGGGCCGATGAGCAGATCGTCGTCCTCACCAAACGCGGGCTTCTGGCTTTTGCCATAAACTTCCGAAGTCGAAGTCAACAGCAACGGCGTGCGCCGGGTTGCAGCGGCCCGCAACAAAATCTGCGTCTCGTGAAAACTCGATTCCAAAACGCTCAACGCGGATTTTACCACCAGTTCGACGCCGACCGTCGCCGCCAGATGAAAAATGAATTCGGCGTTTGCGGCCAGTTTCGGCAGTCCGGCGCACGCGGAAATTTTCGATTGGACCACGCGCAGACGCGGATGCGATTTGACCGCGCGCAGATTTTCCAGACTGCCCGTGGAAAGATCGTCAATGACGACGACCGTTTTGCCCTCGGCCAGCAGACGCTCGACCAGATGGGAACCAATAAATCCAGCTCCACCGGTCACCAAAATGGGTCCCACATTTTTCATTTCAGCGCGTCGGCGACGGCCTGCGCGAGCTTTTGACGAAAAGCCGGATTTTCGATCCGCTTCGCCTCGTGCGGATTCGATAAATAACCGCCTTCAATGAGCGCGGCGGGATGGCGTTGTCCATGCAGCACGCCGATGAACCGCACGCGTCGCACGCCGCGATCGTCTTCGTCACTCGCGCGCAGCAACGCGGTGTGCAGGAGCACGGCCAGTTGCAAATTCTGCGCGTCAAAACTGTTGTTCGGAAAATATTGCGACCAGATGTCGGAGTAGTTGCGCGTCAGGCTGGAAGGCATTCCCGCCGGGGTGGAGCAATAGGTTTCAAGGCCCGCGATTTTTTTATTGCGATCGGGAGTCGAATTGAAATGCAGGCTGATGAACAAGTCCGCGTGATGCGCCTCGGCAAATATGACGCGGTTGGACAAGGCAATATCCACGTCATTGGTCCGGGTCAGAAAAACCTGCCAGCCGCTCGTCGCCAGCAGCGGCGCGAGCCGCAACGCCCAGTCGAGCGTGAATTCCTTCTCAAACCGCCCGTCGAGAACGCTGTGCGTGCCGACATTTGAGCCGCCATGGCCGGGGTCAATCACGATGACGCGATTGCCAAATGCCAGCGGGGATCCGAGCAAAAGAGGCTCGAGATTTTTATACAAATCGAGGCCGTGAACGAAAACCTGGTCGTCAATGAATTGCGGTCCGAAGCCGAGTTGAATTTCCGTGCCGTTCCAGGTCGCGTCGCGGCTGCCGATGTCCAAAACCATCGTGCCGTTCGCCGTCCCAATGGCATATGTGGCCACGGGCGTGCGGGATATCAAATGCGGTTGGCCGATCTTGTTTTCAGCGGCCCAGCGATTGAGCGAGGTCCACGTTGTTATCGGCGCGGCGGGTGACGGATTGGTCCTGGCGGTTGGCGCCACCGGCCTGGTTGACCGTGGAGCGGAGAATTTTTTAATGAGGTTGGCATCCGACCAGTTCAATGAAGAGGTTTCATTGGACATGATCGGCGGCGACGAAATGACTTCTTCCGGCGGTGTGGGTGTGGTGGCACACCCTGCCAAAAAAATCGCCGCGGCGAATAGGATTGCCGGTGACTTGGACACGCGGTCATTGTGCGGATGGGGAAACCGGACTCAAGCTGTTTCAACGTGCTGCCAGCGTCCCGCTGGCAGATCACACTCATACTTCCTGGAGAATCGGAACTTCCGGCAGGATGCCGAAAGCACGCTTGGGTGCGGCTTGTCCGCAACATTGGATTCGTTCATAATTTGCCAGCGACAAGCACATTTGCTTGAAAATACTCGTTGCCATCACCGGAGCCAGCGGCGCGCTTTACGCGCAACGTCTGGTCG
>PMOA01000093.1:22293-27541 GCA_003161635.1 Limisphaerales bacterium | reverse complement strand
GACCGGCAGGTCGGCCCTACCCCAATACCGGTTCCGCATGCGATTTTGTTCGATCCGTATTCGCCAAAGAAAAATCCCGCGATGTGGACGGTTCCATTGTTTGCCGATTTGTTCCGCCGGCTTGACCCGCAACGTCCCTGCGCGCTGGCCACGTACACGCGCAGCACGATGGCCCGGGTGACGATGCTGCTGGGCGGATTCTTCGCGGGCGTGGGCCATCCGTCGGGCTTGAAGGAGGAAACCACCGTGGCGGCAAACCGGCCCGACCTGCTGGACGAGCCGCTTGACCGCCGCTGGCTGAAGCGCGCGAAAAGTTCCCACAGCGCCGAACCGTTGGGCGGGCCGGGTTACCGGCAGGCGCCATTATCGTCTGAAACCTGGGAAAGATTGCGGCAGCATCCGCAATTCAGGTAATTTGCATTGTGGATCGTCACCATCAATTTGAAGCACTGTTTACCCATCCGGCGCCGGTGCTGGCGCTGGCGCCGATGCAGGAGGTGACGGATTTGCCGTTCTGGAAATTGATGGCGGTTTACGGCGGGGCGGACGTTTATGTCACGGAATATTTCCGCGTCCACGCCACTTCCACCCTGCAAAAACGCATTCTTAAATCCATTACCGANNGGCAACGATATTCCGTCGCTCGTGCGCACGGCGCGCGAGTTGCAGCAATATCCGATTGCGGCGGTGGACCTGAATCTCGGTTGTCCGGCGCCGGTGGTTTATCGCAAATGCGCCGGTGGCGGATTGCTGCGTGAACCGCGGCGGGTGGATGCCATTCTCGGCGCGCTGCGGGACGCGGTGAAAATCAAATTCACGGTCAAAACACGCATTGGATTCGATTCGCCCGAAGTTTTCGATGAACTGCTGCCGGTTTTTGCGAAGCACTCGCTGGACTTGCTGGTCGTCCACGGCCGCACGGTTCGCGAGATGTATCGCAGTAAAGTGCATTACGAATACATCACGCGTGCCGTTGCGGAAATGCCCTGTCCGGTGCTGGCCAATGGCAATGTGCATTCTGCCCGGAACGCGGGCGAAGTTTTAAAAATCACCGGCGCGCGCGGGCTGATGATCGGACGCGGCGCCATTCGCAATCCCTGGCTGTTCCACCAAATCCGCCAGTATCAGCGAGGCGAGGCCGTTTTCATTCCCCGCGGACTCGAGGTGCTGGAATACGTGCGTGCGCTCTACGAAGCGGTTTGTTCACCGGACGTGCGCGAATCTGCGCAGGTGGCGAAAATGAAAAAATACATGAATTATCTCGGTGTGGGCGTTGAACCGGACGGACAATTCCTGCATCAAATTCGCCGCGTCACCACGAAATCGGACTTCTTTCGAGTCTGCGAAGAATTTCTGAATCACGATCAACCCCTGCCGCTCGAACCCTTTTTGTCTGTCCTCAAGGATGCTGACATCATGGCCGGAGAACAGTGCCAGACAGTTGTGGCAAAATACGGCAATGAAGCCGAAACGCGGCAAGTGCCGTAAGATCCCATTCGCGCCGGGGAGGCAAATACAGTGTGACAGTCTGCGCTTGCGCCGCGGGCAAGATGCGCGAAACTTCAGAATAATATTATGGCGCAAGACCAGGCGGGACAATCGAATGCCGGCTGGAAACAGCCGCGATTGCCCCGCTGGGTGCGCATCGCGGTGATCGGACGCAATCCCAAGGTAACACTGGTGCGCGTTGCCATTTTGATTGTCACCAGTTTCGTGGTTTTTAAATTCATTCTGTTGCCTGCCCACGTCGAAGGCATCAGCATGTTGCCGAACTACAAGGACCGTTCCTGGAATCTCGTGAACCGGTTCGCCTACCTGTGGCATGAGCCGCGGCGTGGCGATGTGGTAGGCATCCGGTTTTCCCGCGCGGTGACCAACACCCCCGCAGGCATTCATCAGGCCGCCAACTGGCTGGAACCGCCACACGTCATGTTGCTGAAACGTATCGTCGGCCTGCCGGGTGAAACCGTCGCTTTTGTGGACGGCCATGTCCTGATCAACGGCGAGGTGCTCGACGAACCTTATGAGAAATATGCCTGCGATTGGAATCTGCCGCCCAAGGAACTCGGCCCGGACGAATATTTCGTCGTTGGCGACAATCGCTCCATGTCGTGGGAAGAACACACGTTTGGCCGGGCGCAGCGCAGCCAGATTGTTGGCAAAGCCATCTTATGAAAATCGTTTTCCGCATCGTGTTGGTTGTCGCGCTGGCGGCGCTGGGCGTCTGGCTTTGGACGGTTCTGTTCCCCAATCCGGAGAAAGTCATCCGCCAGCGCCTCACGGAATTGGCCCGCATCGCCTCCTTTTCGTCGAACGAAAGCGACCTGGCACGGCTCGCCGCTGCGCGAAGTCTGGCCGGTTTTTTCTCCACCAATGTCGAATTTCAGGTGGAATTGCCCGAATTTGCCCGGCGTGACTCCATGGACCGCAACGAAATTACCCAGGCTGCCTTTGCCGTCCGTTCGAGAGCCGGCGGATTGAAAGTCAAGTTTCCCGATATCAACGTGACTGTCGTCCCGGACAAACAATCCGCCGTGGCGGATCTTACCGTTGAAGCAAACATTTCTGGCGAACGGGACCCCATGGTACAGGAAATGAAATTCACGTTGCAGAAGATCGACGGGAGATGGTTGATCACCCGCGTCGAAACCGTCCGCACGCTTTCCTGACATCCCGGTTTTTGTTCCGTCATTTTGAACTTTGCACTGCGGCAGGCTCCTTTCATAGTTAACGCATGAACGTTTTTGTCACCGGCGGCGCCGGCTATATTGGTTCGATTTGCACGGAGGAACTGCTCAACGCCGGCCATCAAGTCACCGTTTACGACAATCTCACCGAGGGCCATCGTTTGGCGGTGGATGCCCGCGCGAAATTTATTTTGGGAAAACCGGAGGAACCCGGGGACATTCTCAACGCCGTCAAGTCCGCGAAACCCGATGCCATCATGCACTTCGCCGCCAATGCGCTCGTGGGCGAGTCCATGACCAATCCCAAAAAGTATTTTCACAACAACGTCGTCAACGCGCTCAAATTCGCCGACGCCGCCGTGGAATGCGGCGTGAAGAAGTTCGTCTTCAGTTCCACCTGCGCGACCTACGGCCCGCCCGACCGCGTGCCGATGACCGAGGATTTGCCGCAGCGCCCGATCAATCCCTACGGCGAAGCAAAGTTGATGTTCGAGAAAGTCCTGATCTGGTATCAGCAGATTTACAAACTGGAATTCATCGCCTTTCGTTATTTCAACGCCGCCGGCGCGAGCGAAAAATTTGGCGAGCATCATCGCATCGAGACGCACATCATCCCGAACGTGCTCACGGTCGCGCTCGGTCGGAAGCCGCAGTGCGAGATTTTCGGCACGGATTATCCGACGCCCGACGGCACGTGCATCCGCGATTACATCCACATCGTTGACCTCGCGCAGGCGCACATGCTCGGGTTGCAGCCGGGCAAGACCGGCTTTTACAATCTGGGCAACGGCGACGGCTATTCCGTCCGGCAGGTCGTCCAGACCTGCGAAAAAATCGCCGGTAAAAAAATTCTCACGGTTGAAAAACCGCGCCGGTCTGGCGACCCGCCGCGGCTGGTGGCGTCCGCCGAAAAGGCGGTTCGTGAGTTGGGTTGGAAGCCGAAATTCCCAAAGCTCGACGATATTGTCGCCACTGCGTGGGCGTGGCACAAAAAGCATCCGAACGGCTACGCGGATTGACGCAAGTGGGAGGGCAAGCCGAACCGTTGAGGCAGAGCGCATCGGTTCGGGGAACGTGGCGCGGCGGAAGGTGTTGGCGGAGGTAAGCCCACGGTTCCAAGTCCGGCGCGAAGCGTTCTGCGACCTTGGCGATGTGCAGCAACACCGGCTCGCATCGTTTCTCGATGGCCAGACGACACAAGTGGGCGGCATCCACGCGTGATGAACTCAGCAATTGAGCAGCGGCGCGGAGGTTGTCGAGATTGTAATGTTGCTGACCGAGGCAAAGGGCAACCCCGATTTTCTCGTCAGTGATTCCCGTGCAATCCGGCGGAAGCGACGGATCGAAGTCCCGCTGGTAATGCGTGGCCCCGCGCTCGATGGCGACCTTGAGCAGCCTCGGGCAGCCGCTTCGCCTGCGTGACTCAACCGCGCCAACTGGATGGCCAAGCCTGACACATGGGGGTGTCTCCCAGCTTGCTGGCCAGCGTCGGCGTGTATGGTTGTTCCTTCAGTTCCACGATGTCAGTGTATCAAAGCCCCAGTTTCTTGAACCGGTTCTTCACTTCCTTGAAATGGAACTCAAGCGTGCAGAGTTTTTCGAGTTCGCCTTTCTTGAAATGTTTCGCCACGGCGGGGTCGGCTTTCAGGACTTCGACAAAATTGGCGTCGTCGCGACCGGCGTGTTTCACCTCCCACGTCTTCATCGCCGCATCTTGAACCAGTTGGTAGGCGGCTTCCCGCGTCAGGCCTTTTTTGATGAGTGCCAGCAGGACGGTCTGCGAATTCCACATGCCGAGGCTCAGGCCAAGATTCTTCTTCATATTCTCCGGATAAACATTGAGACCGTCCATCAGGCGCGTGAGCAGGCCGAACATGTAGTCGAGCAGCGTGCAGGAGTCGGGAAAGATGATGCGCTCGACGCTGCTGTGGCTGATGTCGCGTTCGTGCCAGAGGGCGACGTTTTCAAGGGCGGCGATGGCATTGCCACGGAGCACGCGGGCGAGTCCGGTGAGGCGTTCCCAGGTGATGGGATTGCGCTTGTGCGGCATGGCGCTGCTGCCTTTCTGGCCCTTGGTGAACGGTTCCTCGGCTTCCAGCACCTCGGTGCGCTGAAGGTGGCGGAATTCGACGGCCCAACGCTCGATGCTCGCGCCGACGAGGGCGAGCGTGGTTTGAAATTCGGCATGGATGTCGCGCTGGACGACCTGTGTAGCAATCGGCGCGGGTCGCAGGCCGAGTTGTTTGCACACAGCGGATTCGACTTTCGGGGACAGGTGCGCGCTGGTGCCGACGGCACCGGAGAGTTTGCCGACGGCGGCGACTTTACGGGCGCGTTCGAGGCGTTCGAGTGCGCGGCCGAATTCGTCGTGCATGAGCGCGAGCTTGAGGCCGAAGGTGGTCGGNNCGCGATGATTTTGCGCAACGCCTTTACATCAGCGATGAGAATGTCGGCACTCTGAACCATTTGCACAGCGCAGGTGGTGTCGCCCACGTCGCTGCTGGTGAGGCCAAAATGTAACCAGCGGCTGGCGCGGTCATTGATTTTTTCGGCGACGGCGG
>PMOA01000093.1:0-22265 GCA_003161635.1 Limisphaerales bacterium | reverse complement strand
CTCGACCCTCGACTCTCGACCTTCGACCAACTTAGTGTTTCGCCATTCTCTCGCGGGCTTTTTCGAGGATTTGCCGCTCGCGTTCGGTCAAACTTTGAATTCCGTGCTTGGAAATTTTGTCGAGGATGGGGTCCACTTCACTTTTCACAAATTCGTCGGTGGACAAGTCCTCATCGGGTTTGTTCGACGCCGAGCGCCAGAGAGAGCGTTTGCCCGCGCGGGTGCCAACCAGCTCGCGGGGCGCGGCGCGGCGGATGGGGAATTTCCAGTGTGACCATTGGTCTTGAATGAACAGGCGCACGTAAAATCCGCCCGTCAAGATGCCTCCGAGATGCGCAGCGTTGGCGATGCCGCTGTTGGGAGTCAATATGCCGAGGAACGCAAGTCCGAGGCTGACCGCAAGCAGGGTTTTGCCTGTCATGGAAACGGGAATGAAATAAATCAGCAGGTTGAACCGCTCTTCCCAGTGCAGGATGGCAAATGCCGCGACCAAGCCGGACGCGCCTGCCGACGCGCCAACGACTGCACCGTTAAAGGATCGCAGCAAAAGCGCGAAGAGCATTTGCACAAGGCCGCCGATGATTCCAGCCGACAAATAAAGCGTCAAAAAATGGCGGCGACCCAAGGCGGTTTCCACCGGGCGTCCAAAAAAATAAATGGCCAGAGAATTGAAAATCAGGTGCATCCAGCCAGCATGCATGAATTGAAACGTCAGCAACTGCCAAACAAAGCCGTGCTCCAGACCAGTCAGACTCAACGCCAGATAATGGTTTTCGAATTCAAGACTTTGAGGAAGATTCAAAGCTACCAATTCGGTCACAAACACCGCTGCGTTGATAATCAGCAATGCCACGGTCAACGACAGGCGTCGGCCGTACTCCGGCTGGCGCATGTAATCACGATCTTCAAGCATAACTAAGAGACAAACTAGTCGCCAAACTACTGTTTTTCAACGGGCTTTTGTACGCCCGCCGTCACAGGCGCATTTGCGCACTGCCCTACGCTGTAGCGTCAGGCGTCCCCGCCTGACGTTGAGGGCGGGCGTCCCGCCGCCTGGAACCGGCGCACAAACTTTCTCTCCCCCGCCAATCCGCTGTCCACGTTCTCTTCCGCCGGGCGGGACGCCCGGCTTTACGGCAGGCCAGAGGCCCGCCGCCACCAGAACATCCGCTCGCGTCTGGTGCGGTTGGGATAGGAACGGGGAACCCAGTCTTCCCTTAACTCAAAATGCGGCGAGAACCGCTGCCACTGCTCCTCCCGGGTGGTGCAGAACGGCGGACCTTCACTTTTCTCAACAATCAGGTAATTGACCGCCAGATATTGTCCATCCGGCTTGAGCCAGCGCAGCACGGCGCGGACGTAGTCGTCACGCTCCTCTGGTTTGATGGCACAAAACAGCGTGTGTTCGAAAAGCCAGTCGAACTGAAACGGTGGTTCGTCGCGCAAAAAATCGGCGAGCTGGAATTTTGCGGTGAAACCGGCGGCCTTGGTCTTCTCCGTGGCCAGCCGGACCGCACTCGGTGCGATGTCACAGCCGAAAGTGTTGAAACCCGCCTGCGCCCAGGCGCGAACGTCATGGCCCGTGCCGCAACCGGGCACACAAACTGTTCCACGCGGCAAGCCGGGATGCGCCGCCAGAAAATCCACCAGTCCCGGCGAGGGCGCGCCCTTTTCCCAACTCATTTCTCCGATTTGATAACGGGTTTCCCAGTATTCGCGGCTCATTTGAAGAATGGGGTGATGGAGCGATGGAGCGATGGAGTAATGGAGTATTATAAGCGAAGTTCCATCACTCCAGCACTCCACTACTCCATTATCCCGTATTTATTTGCCCGTCCGCCAGTTCCACCACCCGCTCCGCATGCGCCGCAACATTCGCGTCGTGCGTGGCAATGACCAGCGTGGTCTGTTTTTCGGCGCGGAGATTCTTGAGCAACTCGATGATTTCACCACCGGTGTGCGAATCGAGATTGCCGGTCGGTTCATCGGCCAGGAGCAGTTCCGGCTCGTTGATGAGCGCGCGGGCGATGGCCACGCGCTGTTGTTCGCCGCCGGAAAGTTCATAAGGCTTGTGGTCCATGCGGTCTTTGAGACCGACCCAGGCGAGCAGGTCGCGTCCGCGCACCCCGGCCCGGCCGACGGGAGTGCGGGCCATGCGCGCCGGCAGACAGACATTTTCGAGCGCATTGAGTTCCGGCAACAAATGATACGACTGAAAAACGAAACCGACGCGGTGGTTGCGGAAAAACGCCAGCTCACTCTCGGAGAATGCGGCCAGGTTCTGCCCGGCAAAATGGATTTCACCCGCGTTGGGCGTGTCAAGTCCGCCAATGAGATGGAGCAGCGTGCTTTTGCCGGCGCCGGACGCGCCGCGCAAGGCCAGAAATTCGCCGCGCGCCACGTCGAGATTGACGCCGCGCAACACCTCGAGCGCGCGTTTGCCCAGGGTGTAAGTCTTGTTGAGGGCACGGGCGGAAAGAAGCGGTTCGCTCATTGCATACCTCCGGTGGGATTGAAAGAAACAACCGATTCGCCCGGATTGCTTTCTGGACGAAACTGAACATCGAACATCGAACGCCCAACATTCAACATCCAATCAGGCATCGTCAGCTGGATCATTCGGCATTCGATGTTGGATGTTGGATGTTGGATGTTTCCCGGTTTCCTATTCATAACGCAACGCCTCCACGGGTTTCAACCGGCCGGCACGGATGGCGGGCAGCACGCCGCCGAGAATGCAGATGACAAACGAGCTGCCACAAATCAGCGCGATGTCGCGGGTGTCAATGATCGCCGGCAACTCGCTGAAACCGTAAATGGAGGCGGGGAAAAGTTCCCAGCCGGTCAGATGATTCATGAAATGCAGGAATCCGTTCCGGTAAGTCAGCGCCAGAATGCCCAGACCGTAACCCGCGAGCACGCCGAGCACGCCGATGATGGCGCTTTGACTGAGAAAGACCCCGGAGATTTGGAGATTCGTCGCGCCGAGCGCCTTGAGCATCCCGATTTCGCGCGTTTTTTGGACGACGAACGTGATTTGCGCGCTGAGGATGCACAGCGCGGCGACGAGGACGATGAAAAACAACAGGTAAAACATGACGTTTTTCTCAACGATAAGGGCATTGAGAATGGTGGAATTTTGTTCCATCCAAGTGTACGCGACGAATTCATCGCCGAGCGTTTGCTCCAATTGCCATTTCACTTCCGTCGCCGAGTAAGGATCTTTCAACATCACCTCCAAATCATGCACGGAATCCCCCAGATCATACAAATCCTGCGCGTTCTCCAGCGACGTGACGATGAACAAGCTGTTGAATTCGTAGTAGCCCACGTCGTAAATGCCGCGCACTTCATAATCCTCCGGCAAAATGGCCTCTTCGTTTTCCTTGCCGCGGTTTTTGTGCATCTGCTCGATATCGTGCGGCGAATAAATGGACAGCCGGTCGCCAACGTGAAGCCGCAGGTTGCGGGCAAACTCGCTGCCGATGACCACGCCGCGACCGCTCAGATCGAATTTTCCTTCCAGCATGCTTTGCGGCAAAACACTCATGTTGCCTCCGGTTCGCGGGTCCACGCCACGCAGAATCGGCGCATCCACCGCAGCTTGCTGGTTGGTCTCCGGCTGCGTTTCCACCAACACCTTGCCCATCACCACCGGCGAGACGCTGCGCACATTTTTATTGGACGCGATGACGTTCGCAATCCGGGCATAGTCCGGCATCGTACTGCGGTTGTTGCCGCGGTTGTTGTAGACCACGATATGCGCGTTGAAGCCGAGGATTTTTTCGCGCAGGTCGTGGTCAAACCCGCTCATCACGCTGATGACGATGATGAGCACCGCGACGCCAAGCGCTACCCCGACGATGGAGATGAGCGTGATGATGGAAACGAATGTCCGTTTGGGCCGCAGATAACGCAAGGCCAGCAGGAGTTCAAACGGTAATCGAGACATGCATCACAGGCTAAAGACGGCGCTTCGCAGTGTCAACGAATGTGCGATGCATTGAACGGATTGCCTTTGGGCGGGGTTGAACCAATTCGCGGCAAAAAAAGCTGGCTGAGAAACAAATAGATCCAGCCCAGCGCGAAATGCGCGCTGAAGATGAAGCAAAATTGAATCAAATCCAGCGCGACAAAATCATAAAGCACAATGGCGGCGGTTATCAGCAACGCGCCCGGCATCAACGCCGCGCCCGCCAGCTTCCAACTGCTGCGGAAATTCAAATTGCGGTTCGCAAAAAAGCTGATGAGCCAGACCGGCAGAAAATAAACTGTCGCCAGCGCCGCCCACGCCAGCATCAGGCTGGCGACAAAGGCCAAAACCGTGATGGCCAGCAGTTCGGGTTCCCACGCGCCCCAAAGCGGTTCCAGTTCGGTGCGGTTGAAGGAGATGATTTGATCGGGCGGATAAGGAAAATCCCGGTAACCGAGCAGCGAAAAGACACGGATGGTTTGCGCGCCGAATTCGATTTGCACGTCGGCCGGCGAATGGATTTGGCCGCTGTGATTCGGGTCAGCGATAAACGCAAGAAACCGGCCTTCGGCGAGGAGTTGCGGCGTGTGGCCGGGCCAATCCAGCCGGCCCGCGTGTATTTCACCGGCGACCGGCAAATTTCGAATGGCAGCATGCACGGTCGGGAAACAGCCATCGGAAAGAAACCAGACCACCGCCGCGGCCGCCAGCGACGCGATGACGAATTGCACGAGCAGCAGGCGGCTGAGCCGGGCGTGCGCGAAGGCCGCCACGCCGCGCGGCGTCAGCGGTTCCCACGCAAAAGTTGATTCAGCGGGTGCAGTCACGCTTTGGGATTTAGCCACAGATGGGACGCGAATTAAACCCGAAAACCGAAGTCGGCGGGAGTAGTTGTAGCGGTGACGCCGCGTCACCGAAGGGTGAATGCGCCGCCCTCGGCGCATTTTTCCCAGCCGCCAGAGGCGGGCGGTTGTCCAACCGGCGACGAGGCGTCGCCTTTACCTTCTGCGACGGGGGCGTCGCAGACACCATCAGGCCTTTTTTTCCTCTGTTGGCGGCGGCGGCGCGAGAACCAGCGGCACGGGATAACGCAATTTCATCACGTCATCCACCAGCACTTCGATGAAATAAGTTCCCGCGGCCTTGAATTCGACCTGGCTGAAGACCATGACGTTGGTCGAATGCAATCCCGGCTCGCGCAATTCAAATTTTATTTCACCCTTGCGCAGCACCGTTGTCTGATCAGGCGCGATGAGCCGGACATTTTCCGTGAACTGGCCGATGCCCGCCGTCCAACGGTTAAAGACGCACAGCCGCCCGGCCACGATGGGCAGTTGCGGCACACGGAGAAAATTGATGACGCCGATGATGAAAAAATTTCCGTTGGCTTCCTGGCGGACCTCCTCGCACAGCAGCGAGGCCTGCAAATCGGGGAGAATTCGAGTAGCGTTCATTTCCAATATTGAGTTTTAGTTTTGAATTTTTAATTCGGCGGCGCGCACGGTGTTTTGCATCAACATGGCAATCGTCATCGGGCCGACACCGCCGGGATTGGGCGTGATTTTGCCGGCCATGGGTTGCACGTGCGCGAAATCCACGTCGCCGACGAGCTTGGTGCCGACGCGGTTGACGCCCACGTCAATCACCGTCGCCCCGGGTTTGACCATGTCGGCCTTCACAAATTCGGCGACGCCCATCGCGGCAATCAAAATGTCCGCGCGGCGGCAGTGCGCCCGGATGTCGCGGGTGCCGGAATGGCAAATCGTGACGGTCGCATTCGCGCCTTTGGCCTTCTGGCACAGCAGCGCGGCCATCGGTTTGCCAACAATGTTGCCGCGGCCCAGAATCACCACTTCCGCGCCGTCGGTTTTCACATTCGAGCGCACGAGCAGTTCGCGGATGCCCGCCGGCGTGCAGGGTTGAAAACCGGTCGGGTCGCCGAGCATCAGTTTGCCGACGTTGACCGGATGAAAACCGTCCACATCCTTCTGCGGCAAAACCGCCGAATAGACAACCGATTCGCGAATTTGTTTCGGCAGCGGCGCTTGGACCAGAATCCCGTGCAGCTGCGAATCGGCGTTCAGCTTTTTCAGCAGCGCGAGCAATTCACTTTCACCCGCGGTTTCGGGCAAAACGTGGGTTTCGGAAAAAATGCCGAGGTCGGCGCAGGTTTTCTCCTTGCGACCGACATAAACCCTGGACGCCGGATCTTCGCCAACACGAACGAACGCGAGGCCCGGTTGGACCCCGCGTTTGTTCAATTCAGCAACGCGCTGCGCCAATTCACGCTGGATTTGCGCGGCAATGGCACGGCCGTCAATGACGTTGTGATTGTCTGGGGCTTTGGTAGATGACGCGTGGGACGGCATTTTGGGAAATCACCTGGATGCTCTGGATGTTGATGAGCGGCGTGTCCTTCCAACGCGCATCAAGACCCTCCTCGCCGGTGACAATAATCCGCATTTTGACGTAACGGCTCAGGTCGAGGGTCGGTGAAGTCGTGTACAGATAATTGATGTTAACGCCCGTCGCCGGGTCATACAATTCGTATTTGGTCGGTGCGACGGGGCTGACGACGCCGCGCACAACGCCTTCATGGGACACAACGCGCACAGGCGGCGCCGTTGGTTCAGACGGGGCGGTCGGCTGAGTCATGACCGGCTGAGGTTCGGGAACCGGCGTCGGCGCGGGCGCGGGTGCAGGAGCCGGAGCTTCCTGTTTCAAATACATCGCGGCAACAAAGGCATAGCTGTTGCCGGGCGGATCAATTTGCATCCAATCGCCTTTGGTGGTGATTTCGTTCACCGCCGTGCCCCGCTCGAGGACGCCCAGGACGCTGTAATTTTCGCCGGGACCGCCACGCATGTTCAATTTCTTCGCCGACACAGTTTTGCTGGCAGCGTCAATGAACTTCGAGTTGACCCAAACATGCGTGCTCGAGGAGAGGGCGATTTTCGCCCATTGCGCGGGTTCATCGGCCTTGTGTTTATCCAAATTGATCTGGCCCAAAACCGTCACCGCGTCACCCTTGACCAGATGCGCGACGACTTCGCCTTTGAGGCCGGCCTGGCCGCGAACATTGACATTCTTGACGGCCACTTCCGCCGGGCCGGGAACGAGTGCGACCGTCGGCTCGCTGATGGGTTTTGCCACCGCGGCCTTGCGCTTATGTTTGACGGGCGCTGCATTTTGGGCTGGCTCCACTGTCGGCGCGGGCCTGCTCGGCGCCGGCACGACCGCCGGGGACGGCGCGGGGATGGGAGGCAATGTGTTTGTATTGTTTTGCGCGACCGCGCTCATTGCGAGCATCACGCCCAAGGTCAACCAGCAATTCATTTTCATATTTCCTGAAGTAAAGTTCTTATTTCTGTCTCTGTCAATGTCCGCCATCGGCCCGGTTTCAACTCGCCCAGTTTGATTTTGCCAATCTGCGTCCGTTGCAACCGTTTCACCGCCAGACCCTGCGATTCAAACAACCGCCGCACTTCGCGGTTTTTGCCTTCATCCAGTTCCAATTCCACCACGCTCCGCGCGCGACTGGCTGAAACGAGCCGCGCCGCCTGCGCCTGGAGCTTTTCGCCCGCGTGCCACACGCCGCGCGTGAACTCCCCGAGCATCGCCTTGTCCACCCGGCCTTCGACAGTGGCCACGTATTTTTTGCGGACACCGTAGCGCGGATGGGTCAGGTGCAAGGCGAATTGTCCATCATTGGTCAGAAAAATCAACCCTTCACTGTCGAAATCCAAACGGCCAACAGAATGCAGATTTTGCCACTCTTTTGGCAATAAATCGTGGATTGCCGGGCGTCCCAATTCATCCCGGGCCGAACAAACGCAGCCGGTCGGCTTGTGCAAAGCCACGTAAAGCTTGCGTTTGGCGCGGACGGGCCGGCCATCCACCGTCACTTCGTCGTGGAGGGGATCAACCTTGGTTCCAAGCTGGCAAACCGGCCGGCCGTTGACGTTGACACGCCCGGCCAGGATGATTTGTTCACCAGCGCGGCGCGAAGCCACGCCGGCATCCGCCAGAAATTTTTGAAGACGAGTGCTGGGTGACATGTGACAGGTGACATGTGACAGGTGACATGTGACAGGCAGCGGAAACCCGTGTCACGTGTCACGTGTCTCGCGTCACGTTCTACACCTCGGGTTTGGTTTTGCGGAGGCCGGTGATGCGGTCGCCTTCCTTCCACTGACCGCGCTTTTTGAGAAGTTCGGTGCGCTCAAAGCGCTTGAGGACATTGCGCTTGCCGCCGAGTTTGGACGCCGCGCGCAGACTGCGATGCTGTGACATAAATTATTTTGGTTAAAGTTCAGCCGCCTTCAAACGAAAAAGCGGATAATTTATATAACAGGTCGCCTGCTTCCTGCCAATGTCTAAATTCACCGCTTCAATTCCTGCAAACGGTGCGTGCGGGTCAGCTTTTGTAAATATCGTGCGTGCCTATATCCACGGTCACGACGCAATTGCCTTCAATGTAAAACACAGCTCGCAGGTCGCCTTCAATGTCCACAGCATAAATCGTGCGGCCATAATGAGCCGAAAGCTGGTGAATTTTGTGGGTGCGCAATCGTGGATCGAACGGATTTTGTTTGAAAATTTTCCAAGCTCGCGCGTTGAATCCATTTGACGGGGATTCAAATCACAGAAGCTTTCCCAAAAACTTTCGGTTGGTTTGAACCGGTATTTCATTTCCGCCGTTTTCGGGACGGCGGCGGCGCGCCACTCAAAACTGTTTCCATGTCCACGAAACGTCCGGCTTCAGCATCAGCCATGCCTTGCTTGAATGATTTGGGAATCCAAGAGTCGTCGTTTTCCACGACAAACTTGGCCACTTGCGCCCGTTCGATGGGCGGCAATCCTTTGAATTCAGCGATGACTTCCTGCGCGCTCACGTCGAAAACCTAGCGCATTGGCGCGCGGCTGGCAAGGTCTTTGCAGACGGCCACCATCCGCCTTCATCCGATTTCGGCGAGACGAATCCGCCTCCGCCGGAAATTTCACCACTTCAATTCCTGCAAACGGCGTGCGACTTCCTCGGCGTTGGCACGGCTGTTGAACGCGCTGATGCGGAAATAACCTTCGCCCTTCGAGCCGAAACCGCTGCCGGGCGTGATGACCACGTTGGCTTCGCCCAAAATTTTGTCGAACGCCTGCCAGCTCGTGACGCCTTTCGGTGCTTTCACCCAGATGTAAGGCGCGTTCACACCGCCGAAAACCTTCAGTCCGGCTTTCTTCGCCCCGTCGCGCAAAACTTTTGCGTTGCCCAAATAATGCCCGATGAGCGCCTGCACCTGCGCGTTGCCTTCCAGCGAGTAAAGCGCCTCCGCGCCGCGTTGCGCGATGTAACTCACGCCGTTGAACTTCGTCGTCATGCGCCGCAGCCAGAGCGGATGCAGCGGCTGGAACCCGCTGGATTTCGTCTGCGCGTTGAGCGACTTGGGCACCACGGTGAACGCGCAGCGCACACCGGTAAACCCACCGTTCTTCGAGCAACTGCGGAATTCGATGGCGCACTCGCGCGCGCCGGGAATTTCGTAAATCGAATGCGGCAAATTGGAGTCGGTGATGTAAGCCTCGTAGGCCGCATCGAACAAAATGACGGCCTTGTGTTCCAGCGCGTATTTCACCCACGCTTCGAGTTGCGGACGATTGGCCGCCGCGCCGGTCGGATTGTTCGGCGAGCAAAGATAAACCACGTCCACGTGCCGCTTCGGCGGTTCTGGAATGAAACCGTTACTTAGCTTGCACGGCAGATAAACCAGCTTCGCGTAAGCGCCCGCTTCGTTGGCTTCGCCCGTGTGGCCGGCCATCACGTTCGTGTCCACGTAAACCGGATAAACCGGGTCGCTGACGGCGATTTTATTTTTGTGGCCGAAAATGTCGAGGATGTTGCCGGTGTCGCACTTCGTGCCATCGCTGACGAAAATCTCATCGTCGGCCACGTCGCAGCCGCGATCGCAAAAATCATTTTTGGCAATGGCGGCGCGCAGCCATTCGTAGCCCTGTTCCGGGCCGTAGCCTTTGAACGTCTCGCGCACGGCCATTTCATCCACCGCCCGGTGCATCGCGGCGATGGCCGCAGGCGGCAGCGGTTCGGTCACATCGCCGATGCCGCAACGGATGAGGCGTTGGGCGGCCTCGGGGTTCGCGTCGCAAAACGCCTTCACGCGCCGGCCGATTTCAGGAAACAGGTAACCGGCCTTCAGCTTCAAATAATTGTCATTGAGAAATGCCATGACAGTTCAAAAATACGGGTAAACCGTAATGGAATGGACGCGGCGTGGCAACGCGACAATTCAATTCGGAGGGCGGAGTTCCACGACGCCCTGATTTTTCAAACAGGTTCTTGCGCCGCCAATCAAGAAACAGTTCAGTCCTCACTCCACTTGAGCCGCTTGATTTGCGCGTGTTCGGGATGCTGCGGGTCGAGGCTGCGCAGTTCAAATTCCGCGCCGTCGCGGGCAAGCGTCGCCCGCACCCAGCCGCTGGGACGGCCTTCCTTGAAGACATAACCCGTCGGCGGCAGATTGACGAGCAGCACACCGCTCGCGTGCTGCTCCACGTGCCAGTTGTGCGTGTGACCGAAGATGAACGCCTTCACCTGCCGATGCCGCGCGAATAATTCCTCAAACGCCGCCGAATCCTTCAAGCCCGTCGTGCCGTCAGGGGCCTGCAAGTTGTGATGCCCGACAAGGATCGCCGGCTTGTCCGGCCGCGCGGTGAGTTCGCGTGCCAGCCAGTCGAGCTGCGCCGTACCGAATTCGCCGGGCGCGGTGTCGGTGGCATCCAACGAATCGAGCAGAAACCAGTTCGCACGGTCACTGGAAAAAACCGTGGCCTGACGATGCAGCGTGGAACTCTGCCTTGTCGCATCGTGCGGGAAAGCCTGCCAGAAATTTTCGCGCTCATCGTGGTTGCCGAGTGAAAGGTGAACCGGGGCGAGGGCGCGGACGGGTTCGATCCATTTGCCGAACGTCGCGTAATCGCCCGGCCGGCCGGACTGGAACGCGAGGTCGCCGTTCACGATGACGGCGGCGGGTTTCACCGGCCACGCGGCGAGTTCGCGAACGCAGGCAGCGAGATTGTCCGCCATGTTGACATTGCTGTGTTTCAGTGTGGCATCAGCGGCGATGTGCGTGTCGGAGAAAAATGCGAATGTGTTTTTGTCCCGCGATTTGCCGAACAACCCGGCTTGGCTTTTCGGAGGGACGAGTTCCACGAGTCCCATGCCAAGGCCAGCCAGCGCAGCGCGCTTCAGAAATTCACGGCGCGTGAGTTGCGGCAGCGTGACGGGCATAAATTCACAGCAAAAATCCCGCGAGCGAGGCGGTCATGTAGGCGGCGAGCAGGCCACCGCACATCGCACGGAAACCGATTTTGGCCATTTCGCTGCGGCGTTCGGGCGCGAGCGAGCCGATGCCGCCGACTTGAATGGCGATGCTCGCGAAGTTCGCAAAGCCGCACAGCGCGTAGGTGGCAATCATGAAGCTGCGCGGGTCGAGCGCGAGCTGTTTCGCATTGGCCGTGAGGTCGAGGTAGCCGACGAATTCATTCAGCACCACGCGCTCGCCGAGGATTTGCCCGACGCTCAAGCAGTCCTGCGCCGGCACGCCCATGAGCCAGGCGAACGGAGCGTTGACCCAGCCGAAAATCGTTTGCAGCGTGGCCGGATGGCTGACGCCGAGATGCGCCTGCGGCCACGTGACAACATAATTCGCCAGCGCAATCATGGCGATGAACGCAATGAGCATGGCGATGACGTTCAGTGCGAGTTGAAATCCGTCGCCCGCGCCGCGGCAGATGGCGTCAACGGAATTGACCGTCGTGCGCGGCACGGTGGCGGGCGCGCTGGCGGCGGTTTCGCTTTGCTGGGTTTCCGGCAGGAGAATTTTCGCAATCATCAGCGCGGCGGGACAATTCAGCACGGACGCGGTGAGCAGATGTCCGGCGGTGTTCGGGTAGCCGGCGCGGATGCCCATGGCTGCATACACCGCCGCGACGCCACCGGCAATGTGAGCCATGCCGCAGACCATGATGGTCATGAGTTCGCTGTGCGTCAGGCGCGGCACATAAGGCCGGATCATCAGCGGCGCCTCGGTCTGGCCCATGAAAATGTTCGCGGCGGCGGAAAGTGTTTCGCTGCCGCTGGTGCGCATGATCTTGCGCATCACCCACGCAAAGGCGTGGACGACTTTCTGCAAAATGCCCCAGTGATAGAGCAGCGACGAAATGCTCGCGACGATGATGATTGTGCCCATGACGAGAACGGCAAAAATGACGGAATTGCCCGGACCAAATTTTTCCGAAAGCAGATTTTCATCCGCGAGCGGCCCAAAGACGAATTTGCAGCCTTCGTTGGAAAATTGGATGAGCTTCTGGATGACTTTGCCGGCGAAATCAAAAAGCGCGCCGCCCCACGGCGTTTTCAAAATCAGCAGGGCCAGCGTGAATTGCAATCCGACACCCCAGACGACCGTGCGCCACGGAAAAAGTTTTCGGTTGTAGGAAATCGACCATGCGACCGTGATCATCGTGAACCAGCCAAGCAGACTAATGAGTTTGAGGTCCATTTATTTTTTGCAAACTTGTTTACAGGCTTGTTTGTAGATGTGCGGATGCAGCACGCCTACGAACGGCAGGTTGCGATAACGCTCGGCAAAATCAAGTCCGTAGCCGATGACAAAAAAATCGGGGATTTGAAAACCGACGTAATCCGCCTCGATGGCTTCCGTCCGGCGGTTGGGCTTGTCGAGCAGCACGCAAATCTTGATGCGGCGCGGTTTGAGCACGCGGATTTTCGGCAGCACGCGGCTCATGGTTTTGCCGGTGTCGAGAATGTCGTCCACGAGCAGCACGTCGCGCCCGCGCACATCCAGACGCAACTCCTTCGTGAAAACCAAATCACCCGATTCCGTGCCCGCGCCGTAGCTCGACACGCCCATGAAATCCAGACGCAACGGCAGTGAAAGGTGGCGGATCAAATCCGCGAGAAACATGACCGTGCCGTTCAGCAGTGAAACCACAACCATTTCGCGCCCGCGAAAATCGCGCTCGATTTCCCGCGCCATCACGAGGATGCGCCGCGCGATCTGGCTTTCCGTGATGAGCACGCGCTCGACTTCCTTGCGCCAGCGCGGAGGGACATTTTCCGCGGAAGTTTTGAGTTTTGAATTCTGAGTTTTGAGTTTGGCAGACACGTCGTTCAATTCAAATGTGTTTGGAATCGTGCTCGTCCTTGGCCGTGTAACCGCTGTCCTGACGCTTGAAATTCACCTCGTTCTTTTTGACGTAGGCGGCGAACACGTCGTCCGCGCTCATGCCCAGCACCTGCGCGAGGCTGATGAGAAAATGAAAAAGATCAACGACCTCGACCCGCGCGTTCTGGTCGTCGAATTTCTGATACTTCGCCCACCATTTCCACGGCACGCTGTCGGTGAGTTCGGCGATTTCCTGCGTCATGGCGCGGCAATAATTCAAAATCCACCTGGTTTTTTCCTCCTCGCTCATGCCCCCGGTTTTGACGCCGATGCGTTCGTTGAGGGCCTTTTGCATGCGGAACAATTCGCGGAATTGGTCGGGGTTTTCCATGCGCGAAGCATTTGTTGACGGCAGACCGGAAGCAAGCCGAAAACGTGAAACGTGAGGCGTGAATTCACTCCCGTCACCTGCCTGCCGCGCCGAAGCCTGGCGAAGGCGGGTCACTTGTCACTTGTCACCTGTCGCCTGACCGCCTATAAAAACTTCATGCCAACGCTTCTGACCCATGGCGGCCCGGTGATCTGGCTGATTATGCTCGCCGCGGCCATTGCCCTCGCCACCTTCATCGAGCGCGTGCTCTATTGCCACCGCTCGCAAATCAATTCCGCCGAATTCCTCAACGGCGTCCGCACCGTGCTCAAGCGCGACAATGTTGTCGAAGCCATTTCCATCTGCGACGCCACGCCCGGCCCGGTCGCGCGCATCGTCAAAACGGCGATTCTCAACCGCGATCGCGGACGCGAGCGCGTGCGCGAAGCGGTCGAGGAAGCCGGCCTCATCGAAGTGCCGCGGCTCGAAGAGAAATTGAATCTGCTCGCCACCATCGCTCAAATCGCGCCGCTGCTGGGTTTGCTGGGCACCATCATCGGCCTCATGGATGTTTTCAGCCAGATGCAGGAAGCCGGTTTGTATGCGCACTTTGGGCAGCTATCCCACGGCATCTGGCGGGCGCTCATTTGCGCGGCAGCGGGCATCGCCGTGGCCATTCCCGTTCACGCCGGTTACAACTATCTCGTCAGCCGCATCAATAGAATCGTCCTCGACATGGAACGCGCCGCCGCCGAAATCGTCAACATCGTCACCGAGAACGGAAATGGCAAACCTTCATGAAATTTCCACGCAATGCCCGGCTGCTGCGCAGCCCGTTTGACATGGCGCCGTTCGCCGCGGTTTTGTTTCTGCTGGTCATTTTCCTGATGCTCGGTGCGCTCGTGCCCATATCCGGCCTGCCGCTGCGATTGCCGGTGGCGGACAACCTGCCCGGCACCGACAAACCGACTGTCACCGTTGCCGTGGACGCCAAGGGACGATTTTATTTCGCCAATCAAATTGTCGCTGAAGATAAATTAAAATCAGCCCTCACTAATGCCGTCCAAAATTCCCGCGAACCGCTCACGCTCGTCATTCAGGCCGACAAAGCCGTGACTTACGACCAGTTCATCCGTCTGACGTTGCTCGCGCGCGACGCCGGCATCCAAAACGCGCTGCTTGCGACGTTGCCGCGCGTCGTTACCGCGCCCGCCGGGCCATGAACGCTGCTTCCGCCGAACCGCATCCGACCGGACTTGCGGGAACGACCCGGGCTGCGCCGGAGGCCCCGCCGAGGCGGGAGCCGCAAGGCAAAGGCCCGTGGACGCGCGGCCGGTGGTTGACGATTATCGCGCTTGTTTTCGCCGCGCATGTCGCATTGCTTTTCGTATTCGGCGGGCGAAAACAGATTGTCCCGCGCCCGGTGAAAAATGTTCCGACACTCAAACTCGCGGACGATTCCAGCGAATGGCTGGCGTTGAACGACCCCACGCTCTTTGCGCTGCCGCATCAGAAAGATTTTGCGTCCGCCATCTGGCTGCAAACGGCCGCTTTGAAACAACCCTCGTTCCGTTGGACCGAACCGCCGCGCTGGCTGCCATTGTCCGCCGATAAATTGGGACTGGCGTTTAATCAATTCATGCAGACCAATCATTTCGCGAGCTTTGAACTTCAATTAAAACCGCCGCTTAAACTCAGCGCGCCCGGGTTGCCGATTGAACCTGCGCTCGCGCAAAATTCCACGTTGCGCGTCGAAGGCAAACTGGCACAACGACAGTTGCCTTCACAAATCAACCTGACGAATTGGCCGTATGCGAACGTGATTGCGCCGAGCAAAGTGCAGGTGCTCGTGGACGCGGCGGGCAACGTCGTTTCAACCGTTTTGCTCCCTCCCGACAGCGGTTTTACCGCCGCCGACCAGTATGACAAAGCCGACCAGCGGGCGCTCGAACTTGCCCGTGCCGTGCGTTTCGCGCCGTCATCGCGCCTGACCGTTGGCCGGATGATTTTCAACTGGCACACCGTGCCGATCACAAACACGAATGAACAAAGCCGTTAAAATGTCCAATCGTTGCATCGGTTTACTGCTGAGCCGGTTCAACGGTTCAACGGTTCACGATTCAACGCGCAAAGCGCCATGAGCATTCCCGCGCTGATTGTGATTTACGTGGCCTTGCTGCTCGGCGCGCTGTGTGGTCTGGGGATTTATTCCGAAATGCGCCGCCGCCGCTTCGGCCCGACGCACACGGAGGACAGGATTTTTCGTTGCCGGAAGTGCGGTTACGTTTACACGGACGACGCGGACGTGGACCGCTCGCGCTGTTCGCAATGCGGCAGGCTGAACGAGCCGATTGTGTTTTAGAAGTTAGTCCGTAGTTGGTAGTCAGTAGTCAGTAGCCTGAAATGGTCGAACGCAGTAATACCACAAATTATGAGCAGGACAAATTTTGAGAATTTGCGGGTTTACGAGCTGGCTGAAGAACTGGCGGACGAGATTTGGAAAATCGTTCACCGCTGGGACACGTTTGCTCGGGACACAGTCGGCAGGCAAATCGTGCGGTGTGCCGACAGCATTGGCGCGAACATCGCCGAAGGCACGGGCCGTTACAATTTCCAAGACAATCGGCGCTTTGTGAAAACCGCGCGGGGATCGTTGAACGAAACGCAACACTTCCTCCGGCGCGCATTCAAAAGAAACCTTCTTATGCCCGCCGACGTAAAGAAAATCAAGCCGTTGGTGGACAACCTCGCTCCGCAACTCAATTCCTACTTGAAGTCAATCGGCCGCGACCACCAAGGCGAGTAGCTACTGACCACTAATTACGAACTACTGACTAACTTCCCGTCTTCAATTCCACCACGTCGTGCGGGGCGGCTTCGCGCATGCCGGCGGGGCTGACCCGGATGTAACGCGCCTTGTCACGGAGTTGCGCGAGGTTTGCCGCGCCGAGATAACCCATGCCGGACTGAATGCCGCCGATGAGTTGAGCCAGCACGCGGTCCACCGAACCGCACGCTTCCTTGAGCGCCTCGATGCCTTCAGCGGCGACCTTTTGCGTGGGATTCGCCGGCTGGCCGTAACGCGCCGCCGAGCCGGACTTCATCGCCGCCATGCTGCCCATGCCGCGATATTGCTTGTAAAGTTTGCCGCCGATTTCCATGACGTCGCCGGGCGCTTCGTTGCAACCGGCAAAAATGCCGCCGCAAATCACCGCTTGTGAAAGCGTCAGTGCCTTCACAATGTCGCCGGATTTCACAATCCCGCCGTCGGCAAGAATGGAAACTTTTTTCTTCGCCGCTGCGCGCGAACAAACATAAAGCGCGGTCATTTGCGGAATGCCAACCCCGGCGACGATGCGCGTGGTGCAAATGGAACCCGGCCCCTGTCCCACCTTGATGGCGGTCGCACCGCACTCAGCGAGATACTCGACGCCCGCCGCGCTCGTAACGTTGCCGGCGATGATGGGCAATTTGGGAAACGCGTCGCGCAACACGCGGACGGTGTCGCCCACGCCCTGGCTGTGGCCGTGCGCGGTGGATACCGCCACGACGTCCACGCCGCGTTCCACGAGCGCGCCGACGTGGTTCAGAATCTGTTCGCGATCCAATTCGCCAAAGGCGTTGCGCGTGGCCGAGACCGCCGCGCCACAAATGAGATGAAAGCGCGCGTCGCGCGCCGGTTTGAACTGCGCGTTGCGCTCCTGCGTGATGCGCTCGATGTCGCTCATCGTGAAAAGGCCGCGCAAATGGTCATGGTCGTCCACGACGAGCAGTTTGTGAATGCCAAGATGTTCGTTGAAAAATTTGTCGGCGCGCGCGATGGGGTCCTTGCCGAGTTCCTTTTGGGTGATGGTGTGAACCTGTGCGCGGGGCGTGAGGGCATCGGCGACTTTGCGTTTGGCGTAGCGCGGCTTGACGACGTGGCCGGAAAGCAGGCCGACCAGCTTGCCTTTGTCATCCACGACCGGAAATGTGCCGAACGTGAATTTGCGTTCCTCAATCATTTTCAGCACATCACCGATGAGCTGGTCGGGGGCGACCTGGATCGGCTCCTGAATCAACCCGTGAACGTGGTTTTTGACGCGGCTGACCTCGGAAAGCTGCTGGCGCTCCGGCATGTTATAATGGATGAGGCCGAGGCCGCCGTTGGCCGCCATCGCGATGGCCATGCGCGACTCGGTCACCGTGTCCATGTCGGATGAAATGACCGGGATGTTGAGGCGCAGATTTTCCGCGAGCTGGGTGTCGAGTTGCGTGTCGCGCGGGAGAATCTCCGAATAAAGCGTCGCCAGCGTAACGTCGTCGAAGGTCAGGGCGAGGTGGTTGTTTGCGGAAAAAAACTGATCGGCGGACTGGTAGAACGGATCGTCAAAACCGGAATTGCGCGTGGCTGCCATGTCAGAAAATGAAGACTGACCGGCGGGTTTGGCAAGTCAATTTTTTTCGGCTCAACGGAAACTATTTGCCATCCAGAAACAGCCAACGGCCATCGCCGCGACGGCGCAGGTGCTCATCAAACCACGGTAAACGTTCAGACCGCTGGCGTTGCATCGTCTGGCCAGCAAACCGATGCCGGAGGAAAACAAAGCCATGGACACCACCGTGCCCGCGCCAAACGCCAGCAAATATGCCATAGCCTGCACCTTGGTCGGAAAAGCGAGAATCGGCAACACCCCAATGAAATGCGAACTGCCAGCCAACCCATGCAGGATGCCGATGCCGAACGCGACGTGTGAGTGATGATGATCCTCGTCCCGCATCGCGGGATGGGCGGTGTGCTGACCATGAGTGTGAATATGCACGTGCCGTTGGCCGTCGTGGTCGTGTTCATGGACGTGAACGTTGCTCTTGAGCGCCTTGTGCAAAGCCCACAGGCCGATGCCAAACAGCATCACGCCCACGAAACGCTCACCCCAGGACGACAATAAATCCACTGGCAACAAATCCCGCAACCAGAGCGACAACAACCCTATTACGGCCACGCCGGCCGAATGGCCCAGACCCCAACGCACCCCCGGCACCCAGGCACGTTCCGGCCGGCGGACCGCCAGCGGCGCAATGGCCGTCAGATGGTCTGGTCCCGACCACACGTGGATGATGCCGGCGATTAATCCGGTAATGGCTGCAATCATAAATCTGCTTTCGGCGAAGTTGCCTGAATCCCGCTTTCAGCGCAAAGGAAACTTCGCCACGTCAATTCTGCTGCTTCAGTATCCAACCTATAAACGGACACGGCCACACGCCGGTTGACGAAAACCGGCCATTTTCTGCTGTGTCTACGGGCCACCGGCGCGAACGCCACAACGGCAAAGATTCGGTTGGCCACAAAGATGCACAAACAGCGCAAAACTCTTGCAGTTTCCCGCGCCGCCTTCCTTGCCGCATCGTAACGCAGTGAAGACGGGTTGCCCCGTGCGGTCACCGTGCATTATCATGCGGCATGGCCTGGCGCATTCATGACAGCGTGATTCGCGGCGAGATTGACAACCGCGTCAAGGGACGCGTGCGCGGCAAGTTATGGCTCGACGGCCTCGCCGAACCGGTCACGCTCGATTTGGAAGGCAATGCGTGTCCGGATCTCGCGGGCTGCCTGCTCGAATTCAAGAACCCGGCCGAAACTTTTCCCATCCGCAAGCAGCCGGTCTTCGCGCAACTCCAGCGCGGCAAGATCGGCAATCTGTCGGCGTCGCAAAAGGTGCGGGTGTTCACGATTCCCGATGAGGAGGCGTTTGCCATGATTGATCGCGGCGAGAAACCGCCGGAACGCATCGCCAACGCGCTTTACCTCGAATGGTTCAGCGAGGGCAACGGACGTGTCGTCATCGAAAGCGCAGATTACGAACTGGAAATTTCCGCGCCGGAATGGCGGTTGACACCCGCCGAGGAAAAACAGCGCGTCAAAGACGCCGAGGCCGGCTGGGCGATGTTCTCCAAACAGTTGAACGACGCATTGGAAAAGCAAAAACGCGGGCAGAAGGATCCGGAGGCGGAGTGGGACGAGCACGATTACGAGCGGTTCATGAAGGAGTGCGACGCCCGCACGGATAAATACATGGAATTGCAGGAAAAATACGGAGATTCCGACGAGGCCGAGGCGAAAATCGCGAAGGAAATGGGCTGGGATCGCGAGGAGGAGGACGACGGGGACGACAGAATTACCGTCGAAGAAATGAATCGCATTACCGAAGAGGCGTTGAACGAACCGTTGCCCGAACCCGAACCGCACCGGGAAGGCATAGACTGGATCCGCACCGCCGACGGCGACATCCGGCATCCGCTCCAGCACCGCTGTCATGAAAGCGCGATGAAGGTCTGGCACGAATGCGATGAATTGGGCCTCAAGGAATCCGAAGACGACGATCTGCAGCAGTTCGTCTTTGAATTTCAAACTACGGGCGTAAAACTCGGCGGCGCGTTGCATGGCGTTGCCCAGGGCCGCGGGCCGCGCGACGGCGCATTCACTGTTGCCTACCTGAAGCGCGCGCTCGACCATCTGCACAAGGCGCAGGCGGGGCTTGAAGCCGTTGCGCCAAAGAAACTTCTGCCGGAGAAAATGGTTTCCGAGGCGCGCAAGGAATTATTTGAAATCCGCGAAGGAATCCTCAGCTTGATGGACGGGTTTCGCGGGCGCAAATGAGCGGTGGTTCCTCGACATTTTCAGTGGAAGCAGATGGCGACCCTGCGGCCATTCAGTACCGATTAAGGATGCCGAGGAATGACGAATGACGAAACCATAATGACTAAAGAATGACGAAGCTCAAATGACCCATGAGTACGAAGGCACAGCGATTGGTTTCGGCTTTGAGTCATTGGGAATTCTTTCGTCATTCGTGCTTGGTCATTAGTCATTGATTCTTTGCCCCGGCGATGAACCCACTGGAAACGTCAAAAAACCTGAACGCTACACGGCCAAATCAAAACGAAATTGTCCGGGCCACCGAGGCCGGCCTGCCGGCCATTTCCGAACTGGCCGGGGTCATCTGGCGCGCGTGTTATCCTGGCATCATCACGATGGAGCAGATTGATTACATGCTGGCGCGGATGTATTCGCTCGACATATTGCGCGACGAAATCCGTTCCCAAGGCATCCGCTACGACCAGTTGCTGGTGGATGGCAAGCTGGCTGGCTTTGCGTCTTACGGACCGACATCCGAGCCGGGCGTGATGAAACTGCACAAGCTTTACCTGTTGCCGGAGATGCAGGGTCGCGGGCTGGGCAGCCGTTTGTTGCAACAGGTCGAAGGTGAAGTCCGCACGGGGGGAGCGCGCCGACTGATTCTCTCTGTGAACAAACGCAACACCAAAGCCATCACGGCCTACAAACGGAATGGTTTGGTCATTGTCGAATCCGTGGTCACGGACATCGGCAACGGTTTCGTCATGGACGATTATATTATGGCGAAGGATTGGTCCGCTTGAAATCGTACGTAAGCGGAGCGGACTACACGCCCCGCTTCTGTCCCCGATACGCCGCCAAAAAATAAACCAGCACCGCCGCCACCACCGCGGCCAGGGCACCCCAGAACAGCGGCCATTGCGTGCCGGCCGGACGGGTGCACGCGGCGAACCACCAGCCGGTGCCGAGGTAGCCGATGAGGTTGCCCACGCCGCTGTTCATCAGCGACATCAACGCCTGCGCCCGCGCGCGCCACGCGGTGTCCACGCGCTGGTCGAGATAGATTTGCGCCGTGATGAACACGAGGGCGAAGGAACAGCCGTGCAGCGCCACGCCCGCCAGCAACCCCGCCCGGTCATTGAGCGCGCTCAAGACGAATCGCAACACGCCGAAGCCCATGCCACACGCGAAAATCCATTTCAACCGCCACTTCAGCAGCAGTCCGCCGAGGCTGAACATGGCGATGATTTCGGTCACTTGCGCGAGGCTCATCCAGGCGGTCGTGTGTTGCAGGCCGAGGTCGCGCAAGTGCGTCGGCGCATACGGATAAAACGCCGCCAGCGGGATGCTGAACAGCGCCGTGGTGATGAAGACCACGCGGTGGTCTCGATTTTTCAACAGCGTGAGCGCGTCCAGGCCCAGGCGCTCGTGCCACGAGAGATGTTCGGCGGATTTTGGCGTTTCCAGGACCGGCAGGAAAAACGTGAACCCCGCGACCATCAGCCACGTCACCGCGCCGGTGTATCCGGCCAGCGATGACGTGTCCGCATTCAACAGGCTGACGAGCAGGCATCCGATCATCCAGCCAATCGTGGCCATGGCGCGGAGGGGGCCGAATTCCTTTTTGGCGTCTTCCAATCGCGCGAGAACGATGGTCGAGGAAATGCTCCACATCGGCGCGGAACAGAGCGAGTAAAGCTGGATCAACGCGAGCACCAGCCACGGGTGGCCATTCATTTTGATGGCGGTGCTGACCAGCGCCAGGGCGGCGGCGGCGGCCAGCGCCAGGCCGCGCAGCACTTTCACCGGCGACGTGTGGCGGTCGGTCATCGCGCCAAAAATGAGCGGCGAGACAAACGCCGCGAGTGCGGATGCGGCGAATGCGAACGGTTTGATTGCGTGCAGTCCATGCGCGTCGAGCACGGGGCCGAGCGGCACGAACCAGATGCTCATCGCCGCCGCCTGGATGAAGAACAGCACCGCCAGCTCGGTATATTCGGCTTTTCGAAGCGTGGTCAGCACGCGCAGAGGGGACACGCTGCCGCTGCAAATTTCAACTAAAACAAAATGCGGCGCCCTTGAACTGTAGCCGCCGACGTGAGTCGG
>PMOA01000011.1 GCA_003161635.1 Limisphaerales bacterium | reverse complement strand
CAGAGCTCAGGCACGCGGGGCGGATGACGTAGTCCGCGACAGCGGAACTGAGTCGGCCATCCGGCGTTGCCTGCAGCAATTTGTTAGACCACATGGTCACATATTAGTATGGTTATACCTGACCGTCTTAACCTTTGTCCTCACGCCATTCTTGTCGTAGTAAATGACGTAATCTTTTCTGTTCCACCATGAATAGTGATTCTCTGTCGTAATCACGGCAGCTATTCTTCCAGTTTTATAATCCTCGTAATACTGTGTGATTTGTATGTCCTTTTGAGGAATTTGTTCTGAGCGGATAAAACTCTGAACATCGTCGAAGATTGCTTGGTTGGCGTGAACAGCACCCCACTGATAACCGGCTGTAGCCTCATACGGAGTCTCGCACCCGTTCAAGAATGTCACTACATAAATCAATGCCACTGCCAAGATGCTGGATTTAACACGCGTAATCTTCATGGTGATATGTGGCCTAACGTCCAAAGCTCAGGCACAGCCGCCGAGCAGGACGCTGAATGGAATAATGACATGCAAATTTCATAAATCAATCGCAACTGGCAGGAGCAGCGGCTGTTGCCTGCAGCGATTTGTTAGGTCGCATCATTTTGGGAGTGAATCCAGGTACTTTTGATACTGCTTCTGCTGACTCTCCCAAGTGTCGAGAATCTTCTCAAATCTAGCGAAATCATCCTGCTGTCTCTTCAGCAACTGCTCCTGCGTGGTCAGCAATGCATCGGCGCGCTTGTGCATGTCTTCTTGCGCTTGAAGCTGCACATCTGCGCGTTTGGTCTGGCGATCATAGGTGTCTTGCGCTGCCTGCTGTCGCTTGATTTGCTCATCATAATCTTTCTGCGCCTGCGATGCAGCAACATCAGAGGCGGGGGCAGTCGAATCAGCACTGTGACGATTACAAGCGGTGAGCATGCAACAGACAACGAACAAAACAATGTAGTGAATTTTCATAAGCGTGCGATGCGACCTAACGATCCAAAGCTGAGCCACGGCCACCGGCGGCTGGCCCACGACTACAATCTGGACTCTCAAATTTCATATCTCAATCTAAAACTGAAGGGGCAGTGGCCGTTGGCTCCAGCGCGGTGTTAGGCGGCGTCTTCCGAACTCGGAACGCATAGATCGTGCAACCACCCACGATGGCAAGGCCGACCGAACTCAAAAACAAGCTCCACATACCCACATCCACCCATTTCGTCATCTTAATCAAACCGTCCCAAGTAATGTCTGAAGCATTTTGAATATGGAGCGCAGCGACGCGGAGTTGCTCGATGTCGCGCTCGGTCTGTATATGCGTCCGTGCGTGCTCATCACTCACCTGCATCGCTGGCTGTTTGGCCATAAGCTGAGTCTCTCTCGCATGAACGTAGATAGCGACGACGAGGAGACCCAAGCTAAACGCAACCTGTAGCAAGAACATTGTCCAGAGGGTTTGTCTCGGTGTGAATTTCGCCATGCTCATAATAAATGGGAGCTACGCCGCCTAACGTCCAGAGCTCNNGTTGCCTGCAGCGATTTGTTAGCCATCATGGTTCAAGTACAACACCTGTGGCAGCAATAATCTTGTGCCCCAACCAAATGCCAAGTGGTAACGGAACAATCCCCAAAAATAAGCCGGAGAATGACAATAAGCGAGCGACTAATCGGTGCTGCCTGATGCTGTAAGATATGCCAGCCAATGAGAGTGGAATCGCCAAAACCAAGGTCAAAACGCCGATCTCCAACTCATTAATAGCTTCTCCGATTGGGCGAATCCCCGTTCCTGGTGGAAGCGTCGAAACATCCTCGTAAAAGCGCCACTTTAGCCAGCACATAGCCAGACAACCTGCGATGCCGATGAAAACACTGGCGTATGCAAAAAGAAATGAGAACGATTTACTCTGCATAACGGAATGATGGCTAACGATCCAAAGCTGAGCCACAGCCACCGGCAGCAAGCTCGCTCTTGGAATGATGATGTTCAAATTTCATATCAACGTCAAAACTGAAAGGGCGGTGGCTGTTGGCTCCAGCGCGGTGTTAGGCAGCGTTGCTACGGCCACTCAATCTCGAAATCTGTGCCGCCCTTCGGACTCTGAGTCAAAGTGACCACATATCGTATCGCCCCATCGCCCTGCTTAATAAACCATGCCTCTTTGAATGAACCACCAGACAGCCCCAATGGCTGAACCCCCAGCAGCGTAGGCGTAACATCGCTATCCCAAGCCCGCTGCATGGCATCAATCTTTGCAAGAATGTCCTTTCGGAGTTCAGCATTGGCTGTAGTTGGCTGAAGGTTCGCTGGTATCGGACTCGGTGAAGGCGGAACGGTCCGATACTTGATAAGCGCATAGCCACCCGGCTCACTAACGGCACGGTAGCGATACGCACTGCCAGATGCCTCGGCTTCGTGATTAAGACGCCGGGCAGCGAAATATAAGGAACTAGGGACAAAGGAGCCGGAAGAGATACAACCGGATAGTAATGAAGCGGCCAGTATCGCAATTAGCGCAATTCGTAATCTCATAATGACATACATTCTCACGCTGCCTAACGACCAAAGCTCAGCCACAGCCACCGGCAGCCAAGGCTTCGCTTGGAATGATGATGTTCAAATTTCATGTCCCGGTCAAAACTGAAGGGACAGTGGCTGTTGGCTGCAGCGATTTGTTAGGCCGATGACTCATAACAGCCTAGTGTGAAACCCGCTCAAGGCCGAGGCCGAAGGCAACAAAACAGGAAAGCGCGAGCAACGACCCAAAAAAGTAAAGTGCACAAACAATCCAATAAAGTGCCGGATTTTTGTCACGCTCATAGATGTGCAGAGCTGTGCCCCATGTCCAACGAACCTGTCTTATGCGAAGTGCCAGCGGAACTCTCCGAAACACACCGGCAACTCCGAGGAAAAGCAATAGCAGGCTTACCAGTAACAGCTTGTAGTCAAACTGCCCATCGGCTCCTGGGAAAAATGCGGCAAATATCATAGCGTGCGAATCGGCCTAACGATTCAAGCTGAGCCACAGCCACCGGAGCCTGACTCACACATGGAATTATGATAATCAAATTTCATTTGTCGGTCGAAGCTGGAGGGGCGGTGGCTGTTGGCTCCAGCGCGAGCCTGTGTGAAAACTCCTCGACGACCCGACGCGCCGAAAAAGCGACGCTCACATTTTCGTTATGGCGCATTTTTATTTTCAGCGAAGGTGATTCGAACCACTTTTTAGTTCTTCAAAATGACTGAATCCGAGTTTTCACACAGCCTCGCGCATTGTTAGGCGGCGACTTTCGCTCGAAATCTCTCCGCACATATCGGATAAGCAGGACAACACCTACGCCCCAAAGAACTGTTTCGGCGAAATAGCCAACGCGATACCACTCACGAAAAGACACCGCATCCTCTGCCGATGAAGGACTGCGAAGGTGTAATCCGGTCTCTAAAATAATACAAATCAAGGAGTTCCAAATCAGAAAGGCGAACGCCGACAATCGTGTGCGGCGATAAGCTGCAAAGGACAAGCAAAGCACTATGGCGTCAACAACTATGGACACCACAAAATCTGCTTTGCTGAGAAAAGATAAGAATGTCATACGCGCTTCGCCGCCTAACGTCCAGAGCCCAGGCACTCGGGACCAACCAGCGTGAACCGCGGAGCGGAACTGGACCGGCCATCCCGCGTTGCCTGCAGCGATTTGTTAGACCACATGGTCATGTCTCAATCTCTTGGCTTTGTCGAAA
>PMOA01000043.1 GCA_003161635.1 Limisphaerales bacterium | reverse complement strand
AGCTATGTTATGAGACCGTGCCTTGCTGCTCCGCCGGGTATGATGGCCGCGCATCCGCCTTCGCTTTGCTTCAGCGCGACAAGGCAGCGCGGCCCTACCGTCTGGAATAGGTGCCGATTATTATCGGGAAAGGGTATAAGGAGCTTTACGAATCTAATGAGTTCGAGGATGCTTTAGCTTCATGTCGGTAATCAAGCGATCCTGGCGTTATTGGTGCGAAAACTTCGAAACGGCAAAGGGAGGATTCGATATGAGTGCCTTGATTGCCACGGCTATGCTTGCGGCAAGTTGCGTGCTGTGCAAGCTGGTAAATTTTGAAAGCCCAATCAAAGGTTTTATTGCCAATTCCAAATTTGCTGACGGTTGCGAAATAGCTGCAATCATCGTTTTTTCGGGATGGTGCTTTCTTTGGCTTCCGTTCCGCAGCCATAAAGCGCAACAAAAAGCACATAAGGCAGAAAGACAAAATCTCACCTCCCAGATTCAACAAGCGGAAGCGCGCTTAATAACGGTTGCTGAACCCAAAGACAAACCGGTTGAAGCCGTCAGCCAAAAACAAAAAATCAAGGACTCGTTGGGAGCTTATCTGGTTCAGCTGGAAGATCGTGTCCTCGCGATAAAAAAGATGACTTTATTTGAATACGATAAAAGTCTTAAAAACGAAGAAGATATAGAGTCAATTGACCTGTTAAACGAAATCTATTTTTACCTGGATTTAAACTTGAGCAAAGCCGAGTCCGCTTGTTTTAAGAGTCGGACCGGCATCTCTTTCGCTTCAATAAATGATTGGGGACAGTCCGCATTCAAGGCGGAGAAATGGCAGGGCATGATTGATAACTTGAATCATTACGCGAGCCAGCTGAAGAAGATCATCGAAAAACAAAACTAAATTCCCATGTACCTTCCAGGAAGCACTTCGGCTCAGGAAGCCACCGGTGCATCTTGACACTGCCCGGAGCGCGGCTGTGTCGAAGACCAGCCGCAGCAGCCTCGCAAAACCAACCTGCTGGAATGATACGCCTGATGGCGCAAAGCTTTCAACATGCTGCGGCTAAGTGCTTTTGCACACAGCCGTGCTCCAATCTTATTACGTTCGGTGGAGCAGTGCGCGGGGCGTGTTGCCCAAATCAATTTCCGCTTCGGATGTGGGGACTTTCCAGTCCCCGGATTCCCCGTCAAACTGTCAGCTTTGGTCAGCGAAGTTGGAAAACTTCGCAACCGGCAGGCTCGAAAGCCTGCCCTACAAATTTGAGCAACACGCCCCGCGGATGCGCCCGCAAGCCATCACCGGCGCCCTCGACAGTTGCGTCCGGACGTTTTATTTTCCGGTCATGGCGACCACGGCGATTCCTGAAGTCCGGCCCGGCATCCAGCGGGACGAGGAACCCGATTCGAGGACGGACCTCGAACCGGGTTATCGGGTCATTTGCTGGGACGACCCGGTCAACCTGATGGACTACGTGACGCATGTGTTTCAGGTCGTCTTCGGCTGGCAGCGGCAGAAAGCCGAGGTCCACATGTTGCAGGTCCACAATCAGGGCAAAAGCGTGCTGACGCGCGAGAGTATGGAAAAGGCGGAGTTTTATGTCCACCAACTCCAGGGATACAGCCTGCATGCGACCATGGAGCGTGATTAGGTGAAACTCATTCGGACCAAGCGGGAAAAATTGGTTTTTGAAATCAGCCTGCCGGAAAAGCGCCTGCTGTTCGAAGTCCTCAAGCTCTATCCCCTGATTTCCGCGACGCATCATCGCCTCAGCAAAACGGCCCGGTCAGCCCAACATGACGAGAACCAGCGGCTATTGGAAGAGTCACTCGCCGCACAACGGGAGGAGAACCGGAAAAACGTCCGGGCCATGCTGGACAAACCCGGACGTTTTCAGGAGGCAGCTTCCGGCTTTCAGCTCACGCTCTCCGGGCCGGAAATCGAATGGCTGTTGCAAGTGCTCAATGATGTCCGCGTCGGAAGTTGGATCGCCCTTGGTTCGCCGGACCCGGAGCAGGGCAAAAAGATTGTGTTCAATGAAAAAATCCTGCCGCGTTTTCGCATGATGGAGCTTGCCGGCGCCTTTGAAATAGTTTTTCTCGACGCGTTAAGCGGGCGCACGCCCGTGGAATGACCCTTGATACCATGTCCCAATGACAACCGGAACAAACTCGGGTAGGGCGCGTTTTCAAAATCAACGGACGGCGGAAAATGGCGTGGCATTGGGCGACAACTTTTGGACTGCGCTGGCAGAGCGAAGCGGCGACAGCGCTTTTGACGGAACATTCCAGCGTCGTCTTGTTTCCAAAGCGGCGTCGCGCTTCGCTTGCCGCCGCAGTCCAAAATGTTTACAGGCCAATGTCATTTTGAAACACGTCCTGGGAATTGGTATGCTTCTCACCCATGCCAATCTTGCTGAACAAAAACGTCCCCTTCCCCGACCCGAGCCTGGCCGACGCGGAGGGGTTGGTGGCGATTGGCGGCGACTTCAGTAACCGCCGGCTGCTGGCGGCTTACCGGAAGGGAATTTTTCCGTGGACGGTTGATCCCATCACCTAGTGGTCGCCCGATCCGCGGGCGATTTTTGAATTGGACGGTTTCCACGTTTCCCAAAGTCTGGCCCGGGTCATTCGCCAGGGCAGATTTGAGGTCACCATTGACCAGTCGTTTCAAGCAGTGATGGAAGGCTGTGCCACACCCACATCTGGACGCGGCGGAGCCTGGATCACGGAGGAATTCATTGAGGCGTACACCCGTTTGCACCGGCAGGGACACGCCCACAGCGTCGAGTGCCGGCTCCAGGGCGAACTGGTGGGCGGAATCTACGGCGTGGTCATCGGCGGCTTGTTCGCCGGCGAATCCATGTTCCACCGCGTCAACGACACTTCCAAGGTTGCGCTCCATCACTTGGTCGGGCATTTGCGCCGGCGCGGCTTCGCCTTGTTTGACATCCAGATGGTGACGCCGGCCACCAAACCGCTGGGCGCCATCGAAATCCCGCGCCACGAGTACCTGCATCGCCTGTCCGCCGCAGTGGCAATGAAGTGTTCCTTCTAACGACTTCATAGTGTCCAATTTGATGCAAAACCAATTCCTGCTCTTTATATTTTAACTCTTTAAGAGAGTGACAAATTCCTCAGTCATCCGATACAACGCCTCAGTTACTTGTATAACATAACCATTATTTTCAAGAACCACTAGCTGGCTAGCGATGTCAGGGTGCTTCTGCGGTTCGTAAAAGAATTTGTCAGGACCCGGACTAAATATTACGCCGATATTGTATGGAAAGAACTCACGACGTGTACCGGTGGTGTCTGCTAGCACGTCTTGACGCATCTCTGCAATCAACGCTGGCACGAGTGCTTCAACCTCCGCAAAACGCTGGCTGCTTTTCCTTTTTTCTTCTTGTGCTCGTCGTTGGTCAGTAAATCGATCAGCAAAATATTGACCGCTGGCGCCGATGAAAACACCGACAAGCAATGCAACGAGATGAGTGGCAATCGGCGACATACTTCGGCCTGCAAAATTGATGTTAATCTAGCTCACTATGTTTAACGCTGCATCAAAAGGTTCACTTAGTCGTTGCAAATCGGCGCGCACTTCTTTATCTCGTCAGTCAGTTAAGGAGGAATCCGTGTTAATCCGTGGTTAAAAACTTTGCGTGCTTCGCGGCTTTGCGCCTTTGCGTTAAGAATTTATTTCACCAGCGCCATTTCGGAGGCTGGCTCGCTGGTTTCCGCCAACGGCGCGGTTTCCCGACCCTTGTGGAATTTCACGCTGACGATCTTGCTGATGCCGCGTTCCTCCATCGTCACGCCGTAAAGCACGTCGGCCATGCCGATGGTGCGTTTGTTGTGAGTGATGATGACGAACTGTGAGTGCACCAGGAACCGCTGCAGGATGTGGACGAAGCGGTTGATGTTCGACTCGTCGAGCGGCGCATCCAGTTCGTCCAGCACACAAAACGGACTGGGCCTGACCTGATAAATTGAGAATAACAGCGCTACGGCGGTCATCGTCTGCTCCCCGCCGGACAGCAGCGAAATGCTTTGCAATTGTTTGCCCGGCGGTCGCGCCATGATTTCAATGCCGCTCTCGAGCACGTCGTTTTGATCCGATAAAATCAGGTCCGCCTTGCCGCCGCCGAAGACCTCGGTGAACATCGCGCGGAAGTTTTCACGGACCTTTTCAAACGTCTCAATAAACATCTGCCGCGTCTGCACGTTGATGCGGTTGATGACTTCAAGCAGTTGCGCCCTGGCCTGAACCAAATCGTCGTTCTGCTTCGTCAGAAATTGATAACGCTGCTCGGTTTCCTCGTATTCCTCGATGGCCACAAGATTCACCGGGCCGATTTCGTCAAGTCGTTTCTGCAATGCTTCAATCTGCTGCGCGACGGCGTTCCAATCCGTGGACGCGCCCGCAGCGGCCATTTCTTCCGGCGTCATCACATGCACTTTCGCCGCGCCTTCGTCGGCGAACGTGATGGTAATGCACTCGCTGCGCACGTCGTCGAGGGCGATGTGATATTTCTGCTGGATCCGTTCGCGCAGGTTTTGGACGGACATGTTTTTCTGCGCCAGTTCAACATCCAGGGCGCCGCGCTGTTCCTGCAATTGAGTCAACTGCCGCCGCCGCTCGCTCAAATTTTCTTCGCGCGCAACGACGTCGCCTTCCTGCGATTGTTTCCGCGCCAGCAATTCGGCGGTTTGCGTGTTCACCTGCTCGCGCTCGTGCTGCAAACGCCCGATTTGCGACCGTGAATCCTGAATTTCCGACTCTGCCTGCTCTTTGCGGCCAATAAAGGATGACACTTCGTTGTGCCGCTGCTCGACCATCTGGGTCAACTCGCAAATGCGTTGCTCCAAAGATTGCTGTTGCTGGCGGAACGACGCCAAAAGTTGTTCCTCCGCCGCGAGCGCCACCTTGCTCTCGGTGAGCGCGCCATTGGCGGTGTCGCGCTGCTGGCGCAGATTTTCCAGTTCAGCCGTGAGCGCGGCGACTTGTTCCTGTCCGGCGCGTTCGCGGGCTTCAAGCTCGTTCAACCGGGCCGCCAGCGCGCTGCGCTTTTGCGAACCTTCCTGCTCCTGCGCGGCGAGGCTTTGAACTTCAAAAACGACTGTCTCAATTTTCTGGTGCAGCAGCCGGTTTGAATTCTGCAATGCGTTGAACTCGCCTTCGCGCGTGGCAATGGCGACTTCCTGCTCGCGCAATTCCGTCTGCGCCTGCTGCAGGCTGGCCTGCAATTCCGTCTGCTCGCCCAAAAGCGCGCCGCGCTTGCGGCTCATCGCGGCGACGCGGAGCTGGACTTCCGTCAGTTCACCTTGCAGTTCGGTGATCTGGTTTTTGCGCCCGAGAATCGAAGCCGGAGCCTTGGGATTGCCGTTGCCGTTCAAGTAACCGCCCGTGTAAATGCCGTGCCGGCTCAGCAAATCGCCGGTCAACGTGACGAAATCGCAACCCGCATGGCCGTTTTGAATCTGGGCCGTGGCCGTGGTCAGATCGGACGCAATGAAGGTGCGGCCCAGCAACGCCTTCAGGAGTTTTTCCACCGACGGCTCGCCCTGGACCACTGCCAGGGCATGAATGACTTCACCCTTTTGCAACCCGTTTTGAATCGCATCGAGGCCGCTGCCCGGCGACATTTCGCCCTCAAAAAACAATTGCTTGTCGTTGGTGTATTCCAGTGAAAGCGCGGCGACACTGGCGCGACCGGATTTGTTCGCGGTGAGGTCGGCGAGAATTTCCTGCGCGGATTCCGGCTGCTCGGTCAGGACCAGTTGCAAGTGATGTCCGAGCGCGTTTTCGACGGCGACGACGTAAGGGTCGGGAACGCGAATGCGGTCGGCGAGCGAGCCGATGACCGTGCGCGACTGGCGCAACGCGGCCTGGGTGCCCGCGCTGAAACCTTCGTGCGAACCTTCGAGTTGCTCCAGCACGTTCAGGCGCGAACGTTTCTCGGCCTGCGCCTGCAAAAACTGATCCTGCTCGGCGGACGATGCCTGCAGTTCCACCTGGAGTTCGCGCAACCGGTTCTGCCGCTGATCGACCGAGCCGCGCTTGGTCTGCGCGTTCAGCTTCTCCACCTCGACGCTTGCGGTGAATTCCTGCAGGCGCGCTTCCAGCCGGGTGCGTTCCTCTTCAAGTTGCACTTTTTCGGCGGAAAGTTTTTCGAGCCGGATGCTGTTGCCCTGCTTTTGCAGATCGAGCGCGGTGATTTCGTTGCGAATCCGCGTCAAATCCTGCGCCGCGGCGAACGCCCCGGCTTGCGCCTGGCGCAACGCTTCCTGCCGCTGGCGCAAGTCTTCCTCAACCGTGTTCAACGCCCACTGTTTCTGCTCCAGCGTCAGGCGATGTTGCAGGAGCGCGTTTTCCGAAGCGGTCAACCGCTCCACCACCGCCTTCAATTCACCGGACGCGGCGTGGCAACGCTCCTCGGCCTGGTTGATTTCGGTCAAAGCCCTGGTGTTTTGCGCGGCAAGCTCGCGCAAACGTTCCTCGTCGAATTGAATCCGGCTTTCGTGCCGGTCCGCTTCGCCCTTTAATTCCAAACCGCGCTGCTGTTTTTCGGCCACTTCGTGTTCGAGTCCCGAAAGCCGTTCGCGCAGTTGCTTGATCTCATCTTCACAGCGCAAAACGTCGGTCGAGCCGGTTTCAATTTCACCGCGCAGTTTTTCGGCGGCGGTTTGCTTTGCGGCGATTTCGGCCTGCAGCACGTCGAATTGATGGCGCGCAAGTTGCGTGTCAAGGTGCTTGAGTTCCTGGGAAATTTGTTTGTAGCGGCGCGCTTTGCCGGCCTGGCGCTGGAGCGAACCGATTTGCCGCTTCACTTCGCGGATGAGATCGGCGATGCGCAAAAGGTTTTGGTCGGTGTATTCCAGTTTGTGAAGCGATTCCTTTTTCTGGCTCTTGTATTTCGTGATGCCGGCGGCTTCCTCGAAAATGAGGCGGCGGTCTTCGGGTTTGCTCGAAAGAATCTGCGTGATGTGGCCCTGCGCCAGAATGCTGTAACTGGTGCGGCCCACGCCTGTGCCCATGAACAGTTGCTGGATGTCCTTGAGGCGGCATGGTGTGCGATTGATGAAATACTCGCTGCCGCCGTCGCGGAAAATCCGGCGTGTGATCGTGACCTCGTTGTAAGCCACCTCGACCCCCGCCGCGCTCAGGTGTTCCTCGTCCATGTCGCCCAGCGTCAGCGACACTTCGGCCATGCCCATCGGTTTGCGTCCGTCCGTGCCGGTGAAAATCACATCGGCCATTTCGCCGCCGCGCAATGCCTTGGCCGATTGTTCGCCGAGCACCCAACGGATGGCGTCGGAGACATTGGATTTGCCGCACCCGTTCGGGCCGACGATGGCAGTCACACCGGGCTGAAAGTTCAGCGAAGTTTTGTCCGAAAAGGATTTAAACCCCAAAAGCGTTAAATTCTTGAGATACATGATTAATATTTGCGTTAGGCAACCAAAATTGCCGGTTCAAGTAAAGAAAAAACCACAATATAAAGCACACAACCGCACTTGTGGCACAACTAATTGGTGAGGAACCTAGATTTGCTTTGTGCCACTAACTGCTATTTCAAACTTTCTATCAAATTACTGTGCTCTTATACGACTGGAAGGTGATTTCGTCAACTGATTTTCTGCATTGAAAAATCAGTTGACAGAATATTACCATTGAATCATCTTATCCGCATCCGTTGATACAACGGTCTCATGCAGAGTGGCTGAGGGACTGGCCCGCTGACGCCACGGCAACCGGTTGAAGTGCAAGTTCAACGACCAGGTGCCAAATCCAGCCCCGACGAGTGTCGGGGAAAAATGAGAGGAGCGCACAAGTTTTGTCAGCCCCTTCTCTCCATGAGTTGGGGCTTTTTGTTTGTAGAGCAGGCTTTCCTGCCTGCTGGTTGGCGGAACTTTCCAGTTCCGCGGGCCGGGCGACTGGAAAGTCGCCCAAACTGGCAGACACGAATGTCTGCCCTACAGTGGAAATTTTTATGAAAGAACACGATGGTTTTATGAAGGCGCTCAAGTGCCGCGAGTGCGGGCGGGAATATCCGCTCACGGCCACGCATGTCTGCGAGTTCGACTTCGGCCCGCTCGAAGTGGTTTATGATTACGACCGCATCAAAAAGTCGCTGACCAGGGCGGCCATCCAGTCGCGTCCCCAGACGATGTGGCGTTACCGCGAACTGCTGCCCGTGGTGAATGACCCCACGGTCGGCTTGCAAGCCGGTTTCACGCCGCTCGTCAAAGCGGATCGCCTTGCAAAAAAGCTCGGCATCCGCGAGTTGTGGATCAAAAACGACACGGTCAACTACCCCACCCTGTCATTCAAAGACCGGGTCGTGAGCGTTGCGTTGAGCCGCGCGCGTGAACTGGGTTTCGACACCGTCGCCTGCGCCTCGACTGGTAATCTTGCCAATTCCGTCGCCGCCAACGCCGCATCTGCCGGGATGAAATCCTACGTTTTCATCCCGTCGGATTTGGAGCAGGGCAAAATCGTCAACTCGCTCATTTACGGCGCGCACGTCATCAGCATCAAAGGCCATTACGACGAGGTGAACCGCCTTTGCGCCGAGATCGCCGGCAAATTCAACTGGGCATTCGTGAACGTGAACATGAGGCCGTATTACGCCGAAGGCTCCAAGAGCATGGCGTATGAAATCGTCGAGCAACTCGGGTGGCGACTGCCGCAGCACACTGTCGTGCCGATGGCGTCCGGCTCGTTGCTGACGAAAATCCAGAAAGGCTATCAGGAATTTGTAAAGCTTGGCCTCGTAGCGGAAAGCGAGGCGGCCATTCACGGCGCGCAGGCGACAGGTTGTTCGCCAATTTCCGTCGCGCAAAAAGCGGGCCTGGACTTCTTCAGACCGGTCAAGCCGGACACGATTGCCAAGTCGCTGGCCATCGGCACGCCAGCGGACGGTTTCTACGCGCTCAAAGCGATGAAGGAAACGAACGGCGCGGCGGACGATATTACCGACGACGAAATCCGCGACGCCATCAAGCTGCTCGCGGAAACGGAAGGTATTTTTGCCGAGACCGCCGGCGGCGTTACCGTGGGCGTGGCCAGGAAACTGATTGATTCGGGCAAAATTCCGCGGGATGATTCCGCCGTTCTTTGCGTCACCGGCAACGGATTGAAGACGCTCGACGCCGTGGCCGGGCACGTCGGCAAACCATGCGAAATCAAGCCGAGCCTGCGCGAGTTCGAGGCGCTGCTGGCGCATGAAGAAAAAGTGAATGCGTAAAAAATAGTAATGGGCCAGCATCACGCGTATGAAAAAATGCACTTATTGCGGGACGGAGTATCCTGACGAGGCGCTAGTCTGTGCTATTGACGGTCAACCGCTTCGAGAAGTCATTCCTGCCGCGCCAGAATCACTGCCTCCCCCGGTTGGCGAAAGGCAGACAATAATTGATGGCGAGCATATCAAAATGCTGTCCATTTTCCATTTTGTCGTGGCCGGTCTAGCTCTTCTCGGGGTTGTTTTCCTTTTCTTACACTACTTCTTGATGAGTAGCGTTTTTTCAAACCCTGAAATTTGGAAGTCTCAGAAGGATGCGCCTCCCTTGCCTAAAGATTTTCTTAAAAATTTTGTGTGGTTTTATATTTTTATGGGCGCGATATTTGGAACCATGTGCGTGCTGAATTTACTCTCCGGATTGTTTCTCCGCCAAAAAAGGCATCGCACATTTTCTCTTGTTGTCGGTGGATTAAATTGTTTACAGATTCCTTTCGGCACGGTTTTAGGTATTTTTACCATCATTGTTTTATCGCGTAATTCTGTTCGTCAGAAATATGTCTCCTAACGTGTCGTTGAATTTTGCCGCACCAAAAAATTGAAATTAAATTTATGCCAAAAAAAGTACGAATCCCAACGCCGCTCCGCAAGTTGACCAACAATGAGGAGCTGGTCGAAGTCAACGCCGCCACCATCGGCGAGGCGATTATCGAATTGCAGACGCGCTTCCCCGGCATCCAGGAACGGCTCGTGGATGAAAAAGGCGAGGTGCGCCGCTTCGTGAACGTGTATGTGAACGAGGAAGACATCCGCTTCCTGAAAAACAAACAGACGCCGCTCAAAGATGGCGACGAAATCAGCATCATCCCGGCGATTGCCGGAGGTTAAAGTAGCGCAGGCGTCCCGCCTGCCCGCCCGTCGAGCATCAGCAAGGCGGGAGAAACAGAAGTGCAGGCGAGACGCCTGCGCTACGCTGAAAAAGAAAGTTGTTCGATATGGCCAAAGCATTTAAAAAAACCGTACTGACACAGCCGAGTTCGCCCACACAAAGGCGTTTGTGGCTGATGTTCCCACCCAAGCTCATCAAGGAACCGCTTATCTGGAAACTCGGCCAAAAATTCAAGGTGGTCACCAACATCCGGCAAGCCAGCGTGACCGATGAAATCGGCATCATGTGTCTGGAATTGGACGGCAAGCGCGAAGACGTAAAGGCCGCCATTCAATGGCTGGAGAAACTGGGCGTCAGCGTCGAGCCGGTGGAAATCAGCGTGATCGAAAGCTGAAGATTTTTTCCTAAAAAGTAAACGGCGCGGTGAATGACCGCGCCGTTTTTGTTTTAACCCCATCAGGGGTGAAATCTTTGTAGCCAAGCCGGATCAAAAAAATAAAAGCTCCGTCAGGAGCGACATCGGGATGCCGCCCCGCCGAGGCTTGAGGAAAACTTTACCAAAACTACAAAGATTCCGCCCTGACGGAGCTGGAGTTTACTTCTGCCGCCGGCGTTTGACCTTGAGCTGGGCGACAATGTTGACCAGCGCGGCTTGAACGCGCGCGGATTCCTCGTCGGTGATTTTTTCGGCCAGGCGCGCCTCGGCGCGCTGGCGAGCTTCCTCGGCCCTGGCTTCGTCAATGTTTTCGGCGCGAATCGCCATGTCGGTGAGAATGGCCACATGGTCGCCGGTGACCTGCACGAAGCCGTCGCCGACGGCGAGGAAAATCGTGTCCGCACCCTTGCGCGCAACGATTTCGCCCGCGCACAGTTGCGTCATCAACGGCACGTGTTGGGGCAAAATGCCCATCTCGCCTTCAACGCCGGTCAGCGTGACCATGTCCACGTCGTCGGAAAAAATCTTCGCCGCCGGCGTGACGATTTCGAGTTTGAGCGTATTGGCCATTGTTATCGGGAGGGTCGCCGTGCCGACGACCCATTATTTGGGGACGGCGACACGCCGTCCCTCCCGTTGTTATTCTTTAATTTCTTCTATGCCGCCCTTCATGTAAAAGTTTTGCTCCGGCACGTCGTCGTGTTTGCCGTCCAGGATTTCCTTGAATCCGCGCACGGTTTCGGCCACCGGCACCTGCTTGCCCGGGCGGCCGGTGAACACTTCCGCGACCGAGAACGGCTGGCTGAGAAAGCGCTGGATTTTGCGTGCGCGGTAAACCGTGAGCTTGTCTTCGGGCGAAAGCTCGTCCATGCCGAGAATCGCTATGATGTCCTGCAAATCCTTGTAGCGCTGCAAAACCTTCTGCACGCCACGCGCGACTTCGTAGTGTTCCGGTCCGACGATTTCCGGCGTAAGCGCGCGGCTGGTCGAGGACAGCGGGTCCACGGCGGGATAAATGCCGAGTTCGGCAATGGCGCGTTCCAGCACGATGGTCGCGTCGAGGTGCGCGAACGTCGTGGCGGGCGCCGGATCCGTCAAGTCGTCCGCCGGCACATACACGGCCTGGAACGAAGTGATTGAGCCTTTCTTGGTCGAGGTGATGCGTTCCTGCAAATCGCCCATTTCGGCAGCGAGCGTCGGTTGATAACCGACGGCGCTTGGCGTGCGACCCAGGAGCGCGGACACTTCCGAACCGGCCTGCGAAAAGCGGAAGATGTTGTCTATGAAGAGGAGCACATCCTGGTTCTTCTCGTCGCGGAAATATTCCGTGATGGCCAGGCCCGACAATCCGACGCGCAAACGCGCGCCCGGCGGCTCGTTCNNTCATCTGGCCGTAGACCAGCGCGATTTTGGATTTGCCGAGGTCTTTTTGGTTGATGACGCCGGCCTCGGACATTTCGGTGTAAAGGTCGTTGCCTTCGCGCGAGCGTTCGCCCACGCCCGCGAACACGGACACGCCGCCGTGCAGCTTGGCGATGTTGTTGATCAATTCCATGATGATGACGGTTTTCCCGACACCCGCGCCGCCGAAGGCGCCGACCTTGCCACCTTTCAAAAACGGGCAGAAGAGATCAATGACCTTGATGCCGGTGACGAGCACCTGCGGCAAAGTGGATTGATCCGCCAGCGCCGGCGCGGGGCGGTGGATCGGGTAAAACTTGTCGGCGTTGACCGGCCCGCGCTCGTCCACCGGCTCGCCGACGACGTTGAGCACGCGGCCCAGCACACAGTCGCCGACCGGCATGGAAATCGGGCCGCCGGTGTCGGCGACTTCGTAACCGCGCTTCATGCCTTCGGTGGAGCCCATGCAAACGCAGCGCACCCAGTTGTCGCCAAGGTGCTGTTCGATTTCGAGTATCCGTTTCGCGCGGCCCTGGCCGGGCACGTCGAATTCCACGGCCAGCGCGTTGTAAATGGCGGGCGGCTGGCCGGGAAATTCCACGTCCACGACCGGTCCGATGACTTGAACGATTTTGCCTTTGTTCATGCGATTGATTGATTAGCCCACCGCCATTTGCGCGGTGGCGATTTCCAACAATTCCCTCGTGATGTTCGATTGGCGCAGCTTGTTGTATTGCAGCGTCAGTTCCTTGATAAGCTGCTGCGCATTGTCGGTGGCGTTCTTCATCGCCACCATGCGCGCGCTGTGCTCGCTGGCTTTGGCTTCCAGCAAAATCTGGTAAATCTTGAAATTCAAACTGTGCGGCAGTAATTCGCCCAGCACCGTCTCCTCATCCGGCTCAAATAAATATGGAACGGCGCCGCCCGCCGACAATTCCCCCGCTTCCGCGTAGCCGTGAATTCCGGCGGTGACCGTCTTGATTTTTCCCACCGGCAAAAACGGGACGATTTCCGGCCGCTGGACCAATATCGAAATGTAGTTGGTGTACAAAACGTCCACCGCGTCCACTTCGCGCTTGATAAACAAGTCCTGCGCGAACCGGGAAATCGCCCGCGCCTCGCCGAATTGCGGGGTGTCCTTGTAAGTGAACTCCGCCGCCAGCGGCCGTTTCGTGCGCGCGACGAATTGCGACGCCTTGCGTCCCGCCGTGAGGTAAAGGGTCGTGTCCCGGTCGAATTTCACCACTTCGCGGAACAAATTGCTGTTGAGCGCGCCGCACAAACCTCGGTCCGTGCTCACGAGGATGACCGCCCGCTTTCGAACTTCACGGGTTTCCATGAGCGGATGCCTGAAATCCATCGTGCGCGCCGTCGCTTCGGCCAGCACTTCATTCATCAACGCCGCATAGGGCCGGCCGGCCAGCGCGGCCTGCTGGGCCTTGCGCATTTTGGCCGCCGCCACCATCTGCATCGCCCTGGTGATTTGGGCGGTGTTCTTGACCGACTTGATGCGCCGGCGAATGTCGCGCGTGGTGGGCATGACAGATTATTTTCTCCGGCAGCGTCTTCCGACCCGATAGGGCGGCGCGGTTTCCCGGACGTGGAAACCGATTTCCCGCCGGTCCTCCGGCAAGGGCGGTTCCACCAACTGGCGGATCGCCTCGAACAAATCCTGGATCGCCGCGTCGTGTCCGCCGACGCGCTGTTCCAAATCGGCCAATTTTCCGGCCAGCTCTTTATGAGCGGCCATTTGTTCGCGCATGAGAATGAATGCACGAACCACTCGGACACTGGCTTCAACAGCAATCGGGCTGTTCAGAACGCTGGCGAGCATGAGAGCGCCGTGTTCGGTGAAAGCTATCGGCGGATACCGATGGCCACCATGCAAACTTGAGGTCGCAAATTGCGACCTCAAGTTTATAAGTTCCTGATTTGTAAGCTGAAAGGCAAAGTCCACAGGAAATCTTTTTGCGTTTCGGCGGAACTGTTCTTTCAACCGTTTCGTGGTCACACCATAAACTCGAGCCAAGTCCCAATCCAACATTACCCGCTGGCCACGAATAGTTAAGATCAAGGACTCAACCCTCCCCACTTTGGCGATTTGCTCATTAGCCATAACCATTTGATCTTTGTTGTGTTACAAACTTGAAGTCACAAATTGTGACTTCAAGTTTTATTATCAGTTAATAATTATTTATAAGTCTGCTTGAATTCAGTCACCGCCGCTTTCAAATCGTTGACGGTGGCGTCCTTCAATTCTTTTTCATTCGTGATGCGCGCCATCAATTCCGTCTTCCGGGTCGTCATGAAATCCGTGAGCTTGTGCTGGAAGTCCTTGGTTTTGGCCACCGGCACGTCGTCTACAAATCCATTTTGCCCCGCCCACAAAACAACGACCTGCACTTCGACCGGCAGGGGGTTGTATTGAATCTGGTTGAACAACTCGACAATACGTTTGCCGCGCTCAAGCTGTGCCTGCGTCTTCGCGTCGAGGTCGGAACCAAATTGCGCAAACGCCGCCAATTCGCGGAACTGGGCCAGGTCGCCCTTGATGCGGCCGGCGACCTGTTTCATCGCCTTGACCTGCGCCGCCGAACCGACGCGCGACACGGACAAGCCGACCGAAATCGCCGGGCGGATGCCCTGATAAAACAAATCCGTCTCCAGATAAATCTGCCCGTCGGTGATCGAAATCACGTTCGTGGGAATGTAAGCCGAAACGTCACCCGCCTGGGTTTCGATGATGGGCAGCGCCGTAAGCGAGCCGTTGCCGTGTTTTTCATTCAGGCGCGCGGCGCGTTCGAGCAAACGACTGTGCAAATAAAACACGTCGCCCGGATACGCCTCGCGGCCCGACGGACGCTTGAGCACGAGTGAAACCTGGCGATACGCCACCGCGTGCTTGGACAAATCATCGTAAATAATCAGCGCATCCATGCCATTGTCCATGAACCATTCGCCCATCGCCGCGCCCGCGAACGGCGCGAGATACTGGTTCGTCGCTGAATCCGATGCGGCGGCCACGACGACAATCGTATAAGGCATCGCGCCGGCTTCTTCCAAAACGCCGATGACGCGCGCGATGTTCGACTGCTTCTGGCCAATGGCAACGTAAAGGCAATACAGCGGACGATAATTTTTGTCTCCGGCCTGCTGCGCGGCAAGATTGAGCCGCGCGTTGTTGATGATGGTGTCAATGCCGATGGTCGTCTTGCCCGTCGAACGGTCGCCGATGATCAATTCACGCTGGCCCCGGCCAATCGGAATCATCGCGTCAATCGCCATGATGCCCGTTTGCACCGGCTGGCTGACGGATTTGCGTTTGATGATGCCCGGCGCGATTTTTTCGACCGGATAGGTGGCTTCACATTTGACCGGCCCCTTGTTGTCGAGCGGCTGGCCAAGGACATTGACGACGCGGCCAAGCAAGCCTTTGCCGACAGGCACTTGCAACAGCTTGCCGGTCGTGCGGACTTCCCGGCCTTCCTTGATGCCCGTGTAATCGCCGAGAATGATCGCGCCCACCTCGGTCTCTTCGAGGTTCAATGCCAGGCCGGTGACCCCGTTGCCGAAGTCGAGCATCTCGTTGAGCATCGCGTCGGTCAGACCCTCAATCTTGGCCACGCCGTCGCCGATTTCGCGGACAACGCCGACGTTTTGTTTTGCCGTCGCGGCCTTTGCGCCCGTGATTTGGGCTTCAATTTCTTGCAATAGATTGCTCATAAATTTTTCGCTTGGGAGGGCGGCCTGTTGCCAACCCAAAAATTGGGACGGCGACACGCCGTCCCTCCCATGTTCAAAAACTCTCCGCCAGCGCGTTCAAACGCGCCTGAATGCTGCCGTCATAAACGTCGCTGCCGACCTTGACGCGCAGGCCGCCGATCAACGCCGGATTCCGGTCGAACGCAATGTCCACACTGTCGCCATAAATTTTTTTGATCCGGTTTGCCACGTCCGTTTGCAAATCGGCGGGCAAGGACGCCGCGCTTTCGACGCGCGCAGTGCGGCGCTCCAAATCCAGTTTCACCAGCCGGTGCAGGCGCGACAAAATTTCGATGTAACGGCGCGGCTTCTGTGCCAGCACGAGCGCGACCGCCTGCCGGACGCGGTTCTCGTCCAGCAAACCATTGACCTGGCAACTGCGGAACAGTTGCCGCGCGTCGCGTTGTGCCCGTTTGGATATTTTCATTTTCCAATCTTTGGTAGGGACGCGCTGCCGCGCGTCCGGCTGACCGGCAGGTCAGCCCTACCGATTATTTTTACGCAGACAATTGTTTCTCCGTTTCCTCGGCGAGCCGCCGCTGATCGTCCGGCGTCAGAATTTTGCCGGTGACCGTCGCGGTCGTTTGCACGACCAGCCGGCCAACTTCACGTTTCAACCCGGCGAGCATCTGTTCATGTTCCAGCGCGGCGGCTTCGCGCGCCCGGGCGATGATTTGTTCCGCGGCAGCGATGGCTTTTTGCGTTTCCTGCTCGCGCACGCGCGCGGCGGCGATTCGCGCTTCCTCGATCAACTGGTTGGCCAGGTCATTGGTCTGGTCGAGGATTTTCCGGCGGGCAGCTTCGGTCCTGGCCAGCTCAGCCTTGATTTTCTCCGCGTTCTCCAGCCCTTCCGCGATGCGCTGACGGCGCTCTTCGAGGACGATCAGAATCGGCTGGTAGGCAAACCGGTAAAGCACGGCGGCGACAATCAGGAAACTGATGACTTGGGCAAAGAAATGCGGTGCGTCCAACCCAAATTTCTCCGCCGTGTCATGGGCGGTCTGGGCCAGGTCGCCGCCGATGTTTGCCAACAAAATAAACTGGTTCATAAATCCGGTCGGTTAATGCGCGGCGCGGAGCCGGTCCGGCTCCGCGCCGTTTCCTTAGTGAACAAGGAAGATGGCGTAGAACACAATGGCTTCGGACAGAGCCATGCCGAGCACGGCCAGCACAATGACCTTGCCGAAAGCGCCGGGATTGCGTCCCACCGCCTCGGAAGCCTTCATGCCGACCAATCCCACGCCGATGGCCGAACCGAGGCCGGCCAGACCGACGTGAATGCTGCCGCTCATCTCTCCTAACATTGGCGTTAACATATTTTTCCTTTCGTTGCTCAATGGCTCCCGCGATTGAACACGGTCAAGCCGCTGAAATTTTCAATTGTTTAATGGTGCCCCTCGCCGGCTTCCTCCTCATGCGTGCAGATCAACGCCGTGAACACGGAGGTCAGGAGCATGAATACCATCGCCTGAATGAAGCCCACCAGCAGTTCCATGAAATAAAACGGCACGGGCAGCAGCGCGCCAAAGACGACCCTTGCCCAGGCGGGATGCTGAACCATGTTCGACATGGCCTCCAGCAGGTTCTCGCCTGCAAACATGTTGCCGTAAAGACGGAAGCTCAACGAAACCGGCCGGAAGGCAATCGAGAGCAACTCCAGAAAACCGACGGCGAAGAACACCACGATCATCAAATACTTGATGACGCCGGTGCTGTCACCTTTGGGGCCAAAAATGTGCAGGAAGGCACCTTTGACGCCACTGAATTGGAGCGCCCAAACCGTCCAGCAAGCGAAGAAAATCATGGCCATCGCGAACGTCATGTTGAGGTCGGCATTGCCGGCCCGCAGCAGCGGTCGCGTCACTTCAAAACCGTGTTCACCTTGATGTCCCCAGCCAATCGTGCCGGCACCGGGAATCAGCCCGAACCAGTTTGTTGCCAGGATGAAAATGAAAATCGTCGCGAAAAACCAGAACGTCTTCTTCACCAGTCGCGGTCCGATGATGCTTTCGAGAAAACCGTAAAGTCCTTCCACCAGCCATTCCCAGAAATTCTGCGCGCCCGACGGCACTTCCTGAATTTTTCGTGTGGCGAACCGGGCAAACAAAATCACGCCCACCGCCACAATCCACGTCACCAGCATGGAATTGGTGATGAAACCGCCTTGGTGACCGAGGGACTGGGCGCTCTGAGGAATGCCCTGCTCCGTGGAAGCGGCCGGCGACGCGCCGGATGCCGCCAAAGCGGCGGGCTTGGTTGCAGAAGGAGCGGCCTCGCCCGTTGCCGCATTCAGCGCGGCGAGCGGGGCGCAGACAAAAAAGGCGCACGTGATTATCAGTTTGAGTGGCTGCATCTGACCTCAGCAAATCCATCCGCCGAACTCGACCCCTTTGTTCTCCCGCAGTTCCGGTCGGAAGCTTAAAGACACTGCCGAAACGCGAGAAAATCACAAGCACTTTTTGGGGAATTTCCACACGCATTTTGCGCGAATGAAACGAGCAAAGTCAAAATCGGCGCAATAGTTCCGGCGTTTCTCCCCGCTCGCGAAGCGTCCGCAAACTCAGCGCGTCGTGGCGCTTGGCCAGCCGCCGGCCTTTTTCGTCCAGCATCAGCGCGCAGTGATAAAACGCCGGCGGCGTCAAACCCAGCGCCCGGTAAAGCAGAATCTGCCGCGCCGTGCTCATCAGCAAATCCGCCCCGCGCACAACCTCGGTGATTTGCATCGCCGCGTCGTCCACCACACACGCCAGTTGATACGCCGGCACGTCGTCGCCGCGCCATACGACGAAATCGCCGAAATCCTTTCCGGCCACGAACTGCTGCGCGCCCAAATTACCGTCCACGAACGAAACCGTCTCGCTGTCGGGAACACGGAAACGCCAGGAGAAGCGGGTTGAAAGTTGAGGGCGTAAAGCCCCGTGAGGGCCACGCCCTTTTACGGGGTTGAGGGTTGAGAGATTTTTATTGCGGCACGTGCCGGGGTAAATGGGTTCCTCATCGTCGCCGGCGTTGGGCGCGCTGGCGGCATCCCGGATGTCCTTGCGCGAACAGGTGCAGGGATAAACGAAGCCGCGTTCACGGAGCTTTTCCAGCGCGGCAGCGTAAAACGGCCGCCGCTCGCTCTGGTTGTAAGGCCCGAATCCCGACTGGTCGGGACAATCCGGCCCTTCCTGCCATTCAAAGCCGAACCAACGCAGGTCTTCGATCATTTGCGGGACGAACTCCAGTTTGAAGCGCGTGGAGTCAATGTCTTCGTTGCGCAAAATCAGCGTGCCGCCGTTCGCCCGCGCCCGCTCCTGCGCCACCCAAAACGTCCGCGCATGGCCGAGATGCAGAAGACCGGTCGGTGACGGCGCCAAGCGACCACGATATTTTGGGCGATTCATTTCCAGACAGAATCAACGAAATTTTCCAAAATTGAAGCCGGAAAATTTTCTATGGACAGATTGAGCCGCGCAATTCCATAATTTCTTCATGAGCCTAATTAAATGCGGCACGCGGGAGCTTTCGTCTTTGAAGCTCGTTGTTTTCATTTCCATGTTTGCGGCAGCGACGGCGGGTTTTACGCAAACGAATCTGCCCGTCGTGCAAATCCAGGCCGACAAGGTCACGGCCCAAATGCCGCCGACGTTTTACGGCCTGATGACCGAGGAGATTAATTATTCCTACGAAGGCGGGCTTTACGGCGAACTCATCCGCAACCGCGCGTTCAAGGCAGATGCCATCAGCGCGGGCATCAAGCCGGACGTTTATGACCCGGCGAAAAATTATCCCATGAAAATCGCGGTCACGAACGCGCCGAAATTCTGGAGCACCGTCGGCAGCGCCAAAATCTCGCTCGACATCAACACGCCGCTGAACGACGCGCTCAACGTCAGTCTCAAGTTTGAGGTAAGCGGCGCGTCGAAAAATTCCCCGGCGGGCGTCGCCAATGGCGGCTATTGGGGAATTCCCGTCCGTCCGAACACCACGTATCACGCGTCGTTCTTTGCGAAGGCGAAGAATTTTGATGGCGCGCTGACGGTCAGCCTTGTCCACCCCGTTGACTCAAATAACGTGACCGTGAAATCGCCGCTGGGAACTCAAGTTTTCCCCGGCGAAACGACTGTGACCGCTGCCAGCGCGATCGTGCCAAAGATTTCCGGCGACTGGCAGAAGTATGAGGTCTCATTCACGACGGGCGACATCGCACCGTCGAAAGAAAATCGGTTCGTCATTTCCGCGACGAAGCCGGGAACATTTTTCAATCATCACGGCACGGTTTGGTTGCAACAGGTTTCGTTGTTCCCGCCGACTTACAAAGACCGCCCGAACGGTGACCGCATTGACATTTCGCAATTGCTTGCGGACGCGCAGCCGAAATTTTTACGCTTCCCCGGCGGCAACTACGTCGAAGGCGATTACTTCAACGAGCGGTTTGACTGGAAGAAAATGGTCGGCCCGCTGGAGCAGCGCCCCGGCCATCGCAGTTGCTGGGGCTACTGGTCCACGGACGGTTTCGGCCTGCCGGAATTTCTCGGCTGGTGCCAGGACTTGAACATGGAGCCGGTGCTGGCGGTGTTTGCCGGCTATGCGCTGCGCCACGATTACGTCAAGGCTGGGCCAGAGCTGGAGCCTTACGTCCAGGAAGCGCTGGAAGAAATTGAATACGTCACCGGCGACGCCTCCACCAAGTGGGGCGCACAACGCATCAAGGACGGTTACCCGACGCCGTTCAAGCTGCGCTACGTCGAAATCGGCAACGAAGATTTCTTCGACAAATCCGGCAGCTACGACGGGCGGTTCGCGCAATTTTACGACGCCATCAAGGCCAAATATCCGCAACTGCAAATCATCGCCACCACGCCGGTGAAAAGCCGCGTGCCCGATGTGATTGACGAACATTACTACAAATCCGAGGAGGAAATGGAATCGCAGTCCTTCATGTATGATGCACGCGACCGCGCCGCGAAGTCGAAAATTTTCGTCGGTGAATGGGCCACGCGCGTCGGCTCGCCTACGCCAAACATGGCGGCCGCGCTCGGCGACGCCGCGTGGATGTGCTGTCTGGAACGCAACGCCGACATCGTGCTGATGCACTGCTACGCGCCGCTGTTCGTCAACGTCAGCGACCTCGGCGCGGGACGTTCGATGCAGTGGAAATCCGATCTCATCGGCTACGACGCGCTGAACAGCTACGGCTCGCCGTCGTATTACGCGCAGAAAATTTTCAGCCTGTATCACGGCGACGAAGTGCTGGCCACCGACGCGCAAAATCTCCCGACTTACGAATGGAAAATTCCCGCCCGCCGCAACAACGCGGATCAACCGGCCACCACGCGCGAAGTGAAATCGCTGTTCTACTCCGCCACGCGCGACAGTGCCACCGGCAAAATCATCGTCAAAATCGTGAACCGCGCCGACGCGCCGCAGGACGTAAAGATTGAAATCAATGGCGTCAATTCCATTGCGGACGAAGGCACGGCCACGGTGCTCAAGGCGGAAAACCGTGACGCAACCAATTCCCTTGGTGAGCCGATGAAAGTCGTGCCCGCGACGGAAAAAGTGAGCGGCCTAAGTGCAAGCTTCACCCGAACGTTCCCGCCCTGCTCTATCACGATTCTGGAATTGCAGGCGAAGTGAAGCTGCCTTGTAGTGCGGTGACAAGTCGCCGCTTTCAACGCCGCGACATGTCGCGGCGTTTCAAAGCGCGGACCTGTTCGCGCACTCCAGATTAAAACAGCTCGTTTGGATTCGCCGCCAGCCATTCGCTGAACTTCGGCAAAGGCTGCGACAAAACTTTTTGCACCTTGGAAATGTCCAGCGACGTGTCCAGCGCGCGCGGCGGACCGGGAAAATTTTCCGTTGAGCCCGGCGTGATTTTCGGATTGAGCTGCGGCCAGCGCACCGCAATGAGCTGGCCGATTTGCCAGCGCGAAAGTTTTTCCGCGCCGGCAACGTGGAACAGCCCGGGACGCTCTTGATTCACCAGTTCCCAAACCGCGCGCGCCGTCTCGCCGGCAAAAATCGGGCAGCGAAATTCGTCCGTGAACAGATTCATCATCTGCCCCGCCTGCCCCGCGAGCAGCAATTTCTCATTGAAACCGCGATTGCCCGCGCGCGACGTGCCGCCATTGAGTGACGTGCGCACAACGGTGTGATGCGGATTGCGCAAAACGATTTGCTCGGCGGCGGCTTTTGTCTCGCCATACAAATGAATCGGGTTCACCGTGTCAGTCTCGACGTAATTTCCCTTGCGTCCGTTAAACACCAAATCCGTCGAAAAGAAAACGAATGGAATTTGCGCCGCAAGTTCCGCCAGAAACTCCGTCATGCCCACATTCACGCGCCGCGCCAAATCGGGATTCGATTGTGCAGCGGCAACGGTGCTGACGGCGGCACAATGAACGATGAGTTGCGGCGAATCACTTTGGAATGCGCGGCGAACGGCGTCGAAATCGGTAAGATCAAGACACCGAACATTCCCCGAAGGAATTGGGGACGCCGACACGGCGTCCCTCCCAGCGTGAGCGAGGGACGGCATGTTGCCGTCCCTGACTATGCCAATGACGCGCCAGCGCCGGGCAAATCGCGGCGCGGTTCGGACGAGATAATTTCCAATGAGTCCGTTCGCGCCGGTGATCCAGACGGATTTAATTTTTTCCTGGCATTCCATCAGCCGAAGGTCCGGGTTGCGCCACGGCGGGCGGGCGGTTGACGAGGGGCCGGGGCAGACGCCCCACCCACAAACCGCTGACAGCATAATTCCATTCCAGCTCGGGAATGGAGGGAGGTCCCGACCTCATACTGGAACCTAGTATCATCATCCGGTCTTCCGGGCGCATTTTTTTCACCCAAGGTTCGTAAGCGCGGGCGTCGCTGTAATTCCACTGGATTTTGCGGAGCACCGCGAGGTCTTCCGGGCGCATCAGGCCGGATTCAAAACCCAAAACATATTTCCAGGGCGCGGTCGGGTTTTTGAAAAAGGTCGCAAAAAAGACATCCATGCTGGAGTTGTAAATGATGCCGCCGGGATCGGGCAGCCAGCCGGCCTCGCCGGGGGTGTCCGGGGTGAGATACTCCATGGTCAGGTTTGCCGTCCAGCGGCTTTCGCGATCGCTGGTAAACCCCCAAAAAACCCCGACGGCCAGCACCAGCACAAGAAGCAGACGTTTTCCGGAATCAAAGGAAAGATGCCGTTCCAGGCGCTCCTGTAGTTCCAGCGCCACCCACACCATGAACGCCGGCGTTCCAAAATCCCACCAAAACCGGCGGATTCTCAGACCCAGCAGCCAGCCCAAAGCCATCATGAGGAAAATGGGATTCAACACGGCGCGCGGATTCCAGCCCGAAGAAACCGCGCGCCACAAAAGCAGGGCCGCCACCACCAGCACCGCCGCAGTTTCGCCATCGGACGGATACAACTCGGATTCCAATTGCCGGTTCACGACAAAATGTCCGAACACGCCAAACATGTGCCGCACCGATTGAAACAAAAATTCCCACGGGTGGCCGGTCAACGCGCCGCCGAGAAAACTTCCGGCGAGCCAACAGCCGCCATAACAAAAGGCGCATCGCCACAAGCCGGTGAACAAGATCGCCAATGCCGGCAACATCAGCAAATACCACGAACCGTGAATCCACGCCGACGCGGCAACCAAAAACGGCGTGAACATCACCGCCGCGCGCGACGGACGGTCCTCCCGGTTTTCCTTCGGACGCGACCAGAGAAACAACAACGTGATGAGAACGGCGTCGGTCAAAATATACGGCCGCCCGCGCGCCAACCGGGTGGTGCAAGCCGCGGCAAAGACCGACGCCACCAGCAACGACCCCAGCCAGGCCTCCGGCCGGCGAAACCACGGAAAGGCGCACAACATCGTCAACAGCATCAGGCTTGTAACCGAAAAAACGACCAGCGTTTCCGCGTCGCATCCCTGCCAGCGATGAATGCCATCCAGGATTGCCTGCCAGCCCGGACTGGGATCCAAGGCAAAGTCATCGCGCATGATCAGAATTTGCTGCCAAGTCTTGCCGGAAACCGCCTTGGCCGCGTGCCGCTGCGCGTCATCACCGGGGAGAAAACCGTAGCTGATGATTTTCAGCGGAATGAGCAAGACCGCACCAACGGCGATAATCCAAACAATCAATGGGATATAGCGCTTCATTTTCTACGATGGCAGCATAGTCGTTGTCGAAATTGGGTTTTTGCCCGCAAACAGCATGGTTCAATCCACCAACCGCTTCGTCAAATCGCCGTAAGCATCAATCCGCCGGTCACGCAGGAACGGCCAGTGCGTGCGCGCGGTGTCCACGTTGGCGAGGTCAACGGGCATAATCAAAATTTCCTCTTTATGCGCGCCGGTTTTGGCAAGAATTTCGCCGGAAGTTCCGGCCACAAAACTTTGACCCCAGAATTCAATGCCTTTGCCCGCGAGTTTTTCATGCCCGATGCGATTGGCAACGGCGACGTAACAGCCGTTGGCGATGGCATGGCTGCGTTGGATGGTTTCCCACGAGTTGTGCTGGCGTTCGCCATATTTCTTTTTTTCGCCCGGATGCCAGCCGATGGCGGTCGGGTAAAACAGGATTTGCGCGCCTTGCAAGGCGGTGAGCCGCGCGGCTTCCGGATACCATTGGTCCCAGCAAATCAGCACGCCGATTTTGCCGTAACGCGTCGGCCAGGCCTTGAAGCCGAGGTCGCCGGGCGTAAAATAAAATTTTTCGTAGTAAAGCGGGTCGTCCGGAATGTGCATCTTGCGGTAGATGCCCAGCAACGAGCCGTCGGCGTCAATGATCGCGGCGGTGTTGTGATAAACGCCGGCGGCGCGTTTCTCAAAAAGCGAGGCGATGACGACCACTTTGTGTTTCCTGGCCAGTTTGCAGAAAGCATCGGTGCTGGGGCCGGGGATGGGTTCGGCGAGCTTGAAATTTTTGTGGTCTTCGCTCTGGCAAAAATACTGCGAGCGGAATAATTCCTGCGTACAAATGATTTGCGCGCCGCGTTGGGCCGCGCGGTCGGCGAGCGCAAGCGTTTTTTTCAAGTTTGCGTCCGGGTCGGCGGAGCAGGCGGTTTGAATCAACCCAAGTTTGACGGTTTGGGCGGGAGCGCGTTTCATTTATTTGGCGCGTTCGTTGAGCCGCGCGGTTTCCTCGAGAATGATGGTTTTAACGTGCGTGTCCTCGGCCATGTGGGAAGCGGTCTGGCCGAACAGTTCGCGGATGAATTTGCCGAGCGTCTCGTTGGTCGGGCCGTAACCGCCGTGGTAGATGTAGTATTCCAAATCGTACATCAACTGGTCGGCGGTCGCGTAACGGCGGGTCAAATCACGCGCGAGACAGTGATGCAGAATGTCGTTGAGTTTGTCGTCAATCCGCGGGTCGAGCGCGCAAAAATCAGGAATCGGCTGGTTCAGGATGCGGCTGCGTGATTCCTCGGCGTTTTCACCTTTGAACAAATTCCGCCCCAGCAACAGATGCGCCAGCACGACGCCGACGGAAAAAAGGTCGGAACGCTTGTCGGTGATTTGAAAATCGGCCTGTTCGGGACTCATGTAATCGGCCTTGCCGGCGATGACTTCACCCTCCTGATCGGTCAGAAAGCCGCGTGCCTTGGCGACGCCGAAATCGGTCAGCTTCACATCGCCCTCAAAGGCGACCATGATGTTCTTGAAACTCACGTCGCGGTGAACGATGCCCAGCGGCTTGCCGTCCTTGTCGGTTTTGGCGTGCGCGTAGGCCAGGCCGCGCGCGACCCGGCTGGTGATGAACACGGCGAGTTCCTTCGGCAACACGCGGCGTTTGTCGGCCAGCTGGCGGGTGAATTGCTCCAGATTCACGCCGCGAATCAATTCCATGGCGATGAAACAAACGCCGTTGGTTTCGCCGAGATGGTAGGTTTGGACGATGTTCGTGTGGATCAAATCGGCGACGAGCTTGGCCTCGCCGATGAAATTCTCGATGAACATCTTCTGGCTCGCGTAATGGGAGCGGATGATCTTGATGGCGATGCGCTTGGCGAAATTGCGCGCGCCGTTCTGCTCGGCTTCATAGACAATCCCCATGCCGCCCTCAAAGATTTTGCGGACGACTTCGTAGTGAAACTCGCTCTGAATTGTGAAGAGTGCCACGGGCGGATGGTGTGAAAATGTCCCGCGAAGTCAAGTCCTGGTCTCAGGCGGTGAAAAGAAAGCCCTTATTTTTTATGTTTTTTTGCTTGCACAACGCGTGTGAACTTCTTTAATTCTACCCAAGTCAAATGACTTTTTAACCAAAACCGCAAAACAACAACCATCAAGGACACCGATATGGCAAACGCACTCTCGAAATCCCAACTCGCCGCCGCAATTGCTGAGAAGGCTCAAATCTCCAAAAAGCAAGCGGTGGAAATCCTCGAAAACATCGCCGCCCTCGCCTACAAGCACGCGAAGGACACCTTCACGCTGCCTGGCATCGGCAAACTCGTGCTGAAGAACCGCGCCGCCCGCATGGGCCGCAATCCCAAGACCGGCGAGGCCATCTCGATCCCGGCCAAGCGAGTCGTGAAGTTCCGCGTCGCCAAAGCCGCGAAGGACGCCATCCTCGGCGGCAAGTAATTCGCTCAATTTATCATGAGGGCGCTCTGGAATCTTCAGGGCGCTCTTTTTTGTTTCAAAATCCTCCTCGTTCTCGTCGTCGTTCTTATAATCGAATCGAAAACGAGGGGGAAAACGGGAACGAGGACGATTTCGAGTGATGAAAATCGCCGTTGTCGGTTGCGGGGCCGTGGGGAGCTACTACGGCGCCATGCTCTGTCGCGCCGGGCGGGAAGTCCATTTCCTGCTCCGCTCCGACTTCGAGGCCGTGCGCCAAAAAGGTGTGACCGTCCGCAGTCCCGCCGGCAACTTCACCATCCACCCGCACTGCGCCAAAACACCGGAGGCAATCGGTTTGAGCGACCTTGTGCTGATCGGACTGAAAACGACAGCCAACGATCAATTCCCGAAATTGCTCCCTCCATTGGTCGGGCCACAGACTGCCGTCGCCACGCTGCAAAACGGTTTGGGCAACACGGAACAATTGGCGCGGCTCTTTTCGCCGGAACAGATTCTCAGCGGACTCTGTTTTGTTTGCCTCAATCGCGTCGATCCGGGCGTCATCCATCACCTGGGGTACGGGATGATCGTGCTCGGCGAGTTTCAGCGCCGGGCCGGGCCACGCACGCACGGGCTGGCAGCGATGTTTCGCGATGCCGGCGTGCCCTGCAAAGTCACGGACAACCTGGCGCGGGGGCAATGGGAAAAACTTGTCTGGAACATTCCCTTCAACGGACTCGGCGTCGCCGGCGCAGCAGGTTATGAGGTTTTCGCCACCTGTCACCTGCCTGCCGTGCCGAAGCTTCTGAGCGAAGGCTGGTCACCCGTCACCCGTCACTCTCCCGGCCCCGTTTTGACAACCGACAAACTGCTCGCCGACCCGCGCTGGGAAAAACTCCTGCGCGACCTGATGCTGGAAGTCATTGCCACCGCCGGCGCGCTGGGGTTTGAGATTCCCGCTTCCTATGCCGAAGAACAAATCGAACGCACGCGGACGATGGGCGCTTACAGGGCGTCCACGCTCATTGATTTCGAGCGCCGGCAGCCGCTGGAATTGGAAAGCATGTTTCTCGAGCCGCTGCGCCGGGCGCAAACGGCTGGCGTGCCCGTGCCGCGATTGGCCGTTCTTTGCGAAGTGTTGCAGCAATTGGATCAACCGCGCTGATCCCGGAAAATCATTGCCGTGGTGATTCCTTCTCCCGCAGCAAACTCTCCGGCAAAGCGGTCAATTCGGATTGGGTGCCCTCCGGCTGCCAGACCACGCGGCCATCGTCGAGAATCCGCCTGATGACGCCGTGCGCCGACCCGCGCAGGGTCTTTACACGGTCGCCGGGTTTGTAATTGGCGTTTTCGCAAAGCGATTCCAGAATTTGCGACATGGATTCACGATCCAAAACACCCGCGACATAGTGTGCGACCACGGAAGTGGCTTCCCGGCGCCGGCCATGAGGCAACTCGGCAAAAAGATAATCCGAAAACGTGCGGGCGATGTCAGCAAAGGTATTGCCATTGAAAAAGAGAAACGGAGCACGGCGATGGCAGGCGCGAAGAAAGTCCAGTGTCTCTCCCAGAGCGGATTCTAGCCGCCGTTTTTGTTCCCATTCCTGGCTGACGGCCTCAAAACTTTCCGAATTCGTTCCGTGCTGCGCGCGACCTCTTTCGCACACTCCTCGGTTGTGGCGGACGACAGACTGCCAGTCCCAGTTTTGGAGAAAAGCGGCTCGGGCTTGTAACGGTGATTGTTCGCCAGCGCCTCCTTGAGCGCTTCCTCCGGAGTGGCGTGCTTCACGAGATCGGTTCGGAGTTTCATCTGCCATAATATGCCCTTTTTTCGGTCAGGCGGCAAGCCGTGGTTTTTGCGCGAAATCAACAAGTGCCGGCTTGCTTCCAACAGCGATTCATAACAAACACCGGCACCACCGGCAATTTTTGTTTCCGCCCAAAAAATTTTATCCGTGTCAATCCGTATTCATCCGTGGTTAAAAATCTTTGCCGTGCTGCGCACCTGCGCTCTTTGCTCCCGCGCATCAAATGTTTGCCCCGGAATTCGCGGAGCGTCTGGACTGCGGTGGCTTCAGCACCGCTTTTGTCCGCGAGAAGCTCACCCACCTTTCCGGACTTGCGCCCGCCCGATAGCGCCGCTGAAGACGGCGCACTCCGAAACGCTTCGCGACAAAGATCCGTGTTCATCCAGCCCTCCGCAGGATTGCTACGGCGGACGGGTCTGTGGTTAAATCAAATCCATGAAACCTCGTGTCCGTTTCGCCCCCTCGCCCACCGGCTACCTGCATATCGGCGGCGCGCGCACCGCGCTCTTCAACTGGCTTTACGCCCGCCATACCGGCGGCACGTTCATCCTCCGCATCGAGGATACCGACGCCGCTCGCAATTCGCAGGAGGCCGTGGACGTGATCCTCAACGGCCTGCGCTGGCTCGGCCTTGACTGGGACGAAGGCCCGCTCACCGGCGACGCCACCGGCGCGGGCAAAGGCAACTGTGGTCCGTATTTTCAAAGTCAGCGGAAGGAAAATTACCAGCGCCGCGTCGAAGCGTTGCTTTCGCGCGGTCTCGCCTACGAACACGAAGGCGCGGTCAAATTCAAAATGCAGCGCGAGCCGATCACGATTCACGACCTTGTTGTTGGTGATGTTGTCCGCAAACTGACCGACCGCGAGGAGGCTGATCCCGATTTCGTCATTTTACGCTCGGACGGCCAGCCGGTGTTTCATCTGGTGAACGTCATTGATGACTTGGAAATGGACGTGACCCACGTCATCCGCGGCGAGGACCATTTGAGCAACACCGCCAAGCACATTGCGCTCTTCCAGGCGTTTGGGGTGAAGCCGCCGCATTACGCGCACATCCCACTCATCCTGAACGGCGACGGCACCAAGATGAGCAAGCGCGACACCGGCGCATCGCTCACAGCTTACACCGAGGGAGGCTTTTTGCCCGAAGCCGTCGTGAACTATCTCTGCCTGCTCGGCTGGTCGCCCAAGGACAACCGTGAAAAAATGTCACGCGACGAAGTCGTTGAGCGCTTTGATTTGCCGCAAATCCTCCGGCACAATGCGCGGTTCGACTACGAAAAACTGCTTTGGTTGCAGGGCGAATACGCCCGCGAACTTGGCGATGACCGGTTTTACGAGCTGGCCGTCCACGCCTTCGCCAAGGCCGGGGTGAACACGAATGCCTTTCCCCTGCCCTACGTCAAAGCCGCGCTCGACACCTGCAAGGGCAAGTTCAAGCTGTTCAGCGAACTGCCCGCCTATGCCGGGTTTTATTTCACCGACAAGATTGAATACGACGTCGAAGCGGCGAAGAAGGACTTCGTGCCGGAGAACAAACCGCGTTTGGAAAAGCTCCGCGACGCCTTTGCCGCCGCGCCCGCGTTCAACGCCGGTGCGCTCGAAATTGCACTCAAGGAAACCGCCAAGGCGCTCGGCGTAAAAGCCGGCGTGTTGGTGCATCCCTGTCGCCTCGCCGTCACCGGCAAAACCTCTGGCCCCAGCCTGTATCATCTGCTCGAAGTGCTGGGTAAGGAAAAGGTGATGCAGCGGATTGAAAAGGCGCTGGCGGGGTTTGGTGGTTGAAGTAACCATATTGTTTCAGATAATGGAAGAAATTCCAAACAATCCACAGCAATCGAAGCAAGCTTCTGACGACAAGAAGGTGCCATCGTCTGTTGGCGAAATTTTGCTCAATAAACTAACTGGTTTCTCGGGCAAATACGGCCCGCATATCCAAACATGGTCAACGGTAGTTCAAGCTGGCACGGCTCTTTTGATGCTTGTTACATTGATTTTAGGATGGCGAGCGCTGGTGCTTTCACAGCAACAATTTGAATCATCCATCGAGCCAGAGCTTGATGTCTCGTATCAAGCACAATTTGCGGATACGAACTTTGTTACTTCACTCACCGTGGCGAACACCGTAACAAATTACACTTTCGGCGTGCCACTTGTTAACATGCTTACAAATGCAAATATCGGCCCCACCCTAACGAAGACTGTATTCAAAAATATTGGCAATGTTCCTATATCTAATTTGGAAATATTTATGTGGATGGAAGTGGTTTTTGATGAACATCTCAAAGTTAAAGATTTTATCTACACCAGAGACGCAAAGCTCATTTCAAACAAATTGGCTCCAGATCAGAGTGTCACTTATAATTTTTCAGACGAACTGACGCTTCAGAGTTTGTTGAAAATGAGTTGGCAAGAACGTAATGAACGCGCTTTATGTTTCATTGTAAGATTCCAAAGAACCGTTGATATGAAGCCGAAATTCAAATTGATTGTGTTTGTGCCTAGGATGACAATCGGAAAACAAGTCTTTGCCATGCCTGTGGACAACAACTTTCAATACGGCACCTTTTCAAAAAATGGAGATATTCCTGATGACCGAAAAATGCGTGCCGAGGCAAAAAACATTTTAGAGCGTTTGGATATTCCCATATCGGATTATTGACAGATCTTCGTGCCCTCCCGCGCGTCGGCTTTCCATCCTGCATCGCGCCCGCCCATTTCCGCCGGTGCTGCGCTGCCGCCTTCGCCTCCGTCCCCGCCGCGCCGCGCCGCCACTTTGCCCAGCGCCGTAGGCGCGACATCTTTGTAGAAACCAGCCGAAAAAAGATTTTCAAGCTCCGTCAGGAGCAGCATCTTCGCGCATGGCCAACACCTACACGCAAATCTACATTCACGTCGTGTTCGCCGTCGAAGGCCGGCAAAGCCTTATCCAACCGGAACACAACGACGAGTTGCAAAAATACATCACCGGCATCGTTTCCGGTCAGAAGCAAAAAATGATCGCCATTAACAACATGCCAGATCACTTGCATCTGCTCGTCGGTTTGCGGCCGGATTCATCGGTCTCGGATTTGGTGCGCGATGTGAAGGCCGGTTCGTCAAAATTTATCAACGAAAAACGATGGGTAATGGGAAGATTTTCGTGGCAGGAAGGATTCGGTGCATTTTCCCATTCATGCTCACAACTCGACACCGTAATCCGTTACATTGAGAATCAGCAGAAACACCACGCAAAGAAATCATTTCGCGAGGAGTACGTTGAGTTATTGGAAAAATTCAGCGTTGATTACGACCAACGATACATTTTCAAAGCCGACGACGAATGATTCCGGGGCAAAGAATATGCCGCCCCGCTGGGGCTTGAGAATTCTTGGTCTTGGTTCTACAAAGATTTCGCGCCTAGGGCGCTGGCGAAAACCGCGCGTCTTCTTTGAACCCATGTTTCAGACGTGTTAAATCCGTGTTAATCCGTAAAATCCGTGTCTCTGCGAAACTTCAATGTCGCGCCCGGAAATTGCTTTCATTAGACTTCGTTGCACGTGCTGAACCCCTTCATTCATTGGTTTGAAGCCAAAGGGCCTTACGCGCCGTGGCTGTTTTTGGCGCTGTTCATCGTCGCGTCGTTCCTGATGATTTGGCGGCTCGAGGTGATGAGCGAGCGCGGCTTCGAGGGCACGGTGCTCGGCACGCTCGTGATGCCGTATTGCTCCGGCATGGGCAATCTCATCTTCGCCCTCATCCTCGGCCGCAGCGGCGGCAACGGCGGGGACGTGATGATCAACTCGCTCGTCAACAACGTCACGAACATGACGCTCGTCATCGGCCTGCCCGCGATTTTGTGGCGAATGAGCATATTGCCGCAGCAAAAGAAAAAGGGCAAAACCGGCAGCAAGGCGCATGAACTCAACCGGCTTTCGCTGTTGCTCACGCTCACGGCGGTTTTATTTTTCACCGGCGCGGTCTGGGCGCTTGGACGCAAGGGTGAATTGAATTTCAACGACGGCCTGGTTTTGGTCGGGCTGTTTTTATTCTGGCAATGCTTTCACTTTTTTGAAGTGCTCAAGTCAAACGTGCGTCAGGGCAAATCACTGGGCTGGACGCTGCCGTTCGATCTGGCGCTGCTCGGCGTTTGCGCCTATGGCATTTACGTGAGCACCGGCTGGCTGGTAAACTGGATTTCGCAAATCCACACCGGCTTCATCAGCGTGAAATATCTGGGCTGGCTCAGCGGCTGGCTGATGGTGCTGCCCAACGCGGTGCTCGCACTTTACTACGGCTGGCGCGGACAGCCGGAAACGGTCTATGCCTCGCAGGTCGGCGATTCGCACATTTCGATCCCGCTGTGCCTCGGCATTTACGCGCTGTATCACACGATGGTCGTGCCGCCGTTTTTTCAAATTGGAATGTTGATTCTCCTCGGCGCGACACTGGTGCATCTCTTCTTCGTCGCCGTTTTCGGACAAATGCCGCGTTTTATCGGCTGGGTGCTGGTCGCGGCCTACGGATTTTTCCTCTACAAAGGTTTGCTGAACTGAAGCGCATCTGAAAAATCCCAGCCGCAAGCGTCTCGATAAATACGCGACAATAAATATCGCGACCGCGATTTTTATTGTCGCAAATTTGAACGGTTTGCAGCAGTTTTCGAGTCATGGATACCAAGACTCTGATGTGCTGTCACAAGGGTTTTTTGAAAAACTGTGTATCTCCGGCAATCACCAGCGGATTCGCCCGGATTTTGTCGCTCAGTTCCGCGAACGGCACCTGCGCGCCGAGCCAGCGGGGGTCTTTGGCAATCGAGTCCATGGACTCACGGGTGTTGTTGCAAATCAGATAAATTCCCGGCCCCAAAACCATGAACACCTCAAAGCCTGTGCCAATGCCGTGCCGTGCAAACACGAAATCGCCGACGCCATACTTCGCGCCGAGCAGTTCCGCGCGCAATCCGCCAAGGTCATTCACGAAATTTTTCAGGAAATCGTCATTGCGCGGGCCGACATAAGCCATCACGCGCGCCTTGTTTTCCGCGAGTGACACCACCGCCCATTCATCGAAAACGGTTTTGCCATACCGCGTGTTCATCTGGCTCGCGCAGATCCTGATAAAACCTTTGGTTTCGTCCAACGTCATGGTGCAAATTCTTTGAGAGCAGAGCAAAGCAAGTTTGCCGCCGCGGAACAAGGTAAATTAATACTTCGTTTCTTCCCCGCCCTCGTTCTCGTCCTTCGTCCTCGACTTTTTGACGGTTTTCGAGGAGGAGGAGGATTTCAAAAATTTGACTGCGCTGGCAGCGGCAAATCCGTACCCTGTTCGAAAATCATGCAACCGCCAACGCCGCCCGGAAACCGGCCCGTGACGCCCGTCGTTGAAAAAATGAAGTCGTGGTTTCACTGGCTGTTTGTCGCCCTGCTTGCCACCACCTTTGCGCTGGTGCTCGCGGCAAATGGCATGACGTTGAACCTGCCCGGCCGGCCCGGCTGGCCGGAGGCGCTGCTGATTTTGCTAGTCACGGTGAGTACAATCACCGCGCTCGCACGACAGTTGCCGCTGCAAAATATTTTACTCGCCGCGTTCGTCATCGCGCTCATGGGCGGCGCGGTTCACGCGCTCGGCGTGACGATGGGAATTCCGTTCGGTCCATTTATATTCGGCGCGGAAGCCGGACCACAATTTTTCAAAACACTGCCCTGGGCGATGCCGTTGATCTGGGTCGCGGCGATTTTGAACTCGCGCGGCGTGGTGCGGTTGATTTTGCGTCCGTGGCGAAAAACCCGGAGCTACGGCTTCTGGCTCATCGGCCTGACGGCGGGGCTGACGATGTTGTTCGACCTCACATTCGACCCGTTCGCCTCGCGTGTGAAACATTACTGGCTTTGGATGCCGACAAAATTCCCGCTGACATGGCAGGACGCGCCGCTGGTGAATTTTTTTAGCTGGGCGGTCGTGTCGCTGCTGATGCTGGTGTTTGTCACCCCGGCGCTCATCAACAAAAATCCGGCCAGGCGTGTGCCGGATTTTCATCCGCTCGCCGTGTGGCTCGGCGCGATTTTGCTTTTCGGGATCGCGTCCGCTTTGCACGGAATGTGGGTGGCCGTCGCGCTGGATGGGACCATTGCCGTCCTGGCAGCAACGTTTGCCATTCGCGGCGGGCGGTGGTGAAAATACCGGCAAACCGGAGGGACGAGCTGTGCGAGTCTCAAACCATCCGGGGACTCGTGTAACTCGTCCCCCCGAAAAAAATTTGCCTAAATTTCCGGACTTTCCGGCACGGTGTGTTTGGTGATCTTCAAGCGGGCCACGCGCGGGCCGTCCATCTCCTCGACGCGCAATTCGCAAGCGCCAATCGTCAGCGCGTCACCGGCCTTCGGAAAACCTCCGAGCTTTTGCGTCACCCAGCCGCTCGCGGTGGCGACCGTTTCCTCGAGTTGCGTTTCACCAATGATTTTTTCCAATTCATGCAACGGCAGCGTCCCGGCAACTTCCCAAACATTTTCGCTCATGAGCGTCAATTCTGATTTTTCCTGATCGAACTCGTCCTGAATCTGTCCGACGAGTTCTTCGAGCACGTTTTCGAGCGTGGCAATGCCGATGGTGCCGCCGTATTCGTCCACGACGATGGCGAAGTGCAATTTTCGTTCGAGAAACAATTGGAGCAGTTTTTCGAGGCGCGCGGTTTCCGGCACGTAAATCAACGGGCGTGCCACCGGCAGCAAATCCGCCGCCGTCCGTCCCACTGGAGCGGAATCACGCAAAGCGGGATAAAGGTCTTTGATATGCACGACGCCGCGCGTTTTGTCCAAATCGCCGCCCTCGCAAAGCGGAAAGCGCGAGTAGCGCGTCTTTTCCGCCAGCGCGAGACAATCAGCCAGGCTGGCGTCGGTGTCGAACGCGATGATTTCGTGGCGCGGCCGCATGACTTCGCGCGCGACGCGACGGCGCAAATCAAGCGCGTTGAGAATGAGGTTGCGCCCGCCCGCCGTCCCGCTTTGCGGGACCGACGCAACCAAGAGACGCAATTCTTCCTCCGATTGTACGCGATCCGTTGCGCCGTCCGGTTCAATGCCGATTCTTTCCAAAAGCCAGCGGGCCGAGTGATTCAGCAACCTGTTGAACGGATAAAACGCCAGGTAAAACCAGCGCAACGGATACGCCGACGCCAACGCGACGGGCAATGGTTTTTGAATCGTCAGCCATTTCGGCGCGAGTTCACCGACCGTGATGTGCAGAAATGTCAACGCGCTGAAACCAACGGCAAAGGAAATGGAATGCTGCCAGACTTCTGATTGGACGCCGAGCGGATTGAGCAGCGGTTCAAGCAAGGTGGTGAATACCGGCTGGCCAATCCAGCCCAGGCCGAGACTCGCCATCGTGATGCCGAGTTGCGTCGCACTGAGATAGGAATTCAGATTGCGGACGATGTGCTGCGCCATTTTCGCCCGCCGCCAGCCTTTGGCCACAAGGATGTCCAGTTGTGTTTCGCGGATGCGGATGAGCGCGAACTCGGTGGCGACGAAAAATCCGTTCAGCAGCACGAGCGCGAAGACGGCCAGGATTTTCAGCGCGACTGAAATGATGGCTCCCCAGTTCACAATTTCACCTCGCCGAACATCAGCTTGAAAATGTCTTCCAGACTCACGACGCCCATTTCGCTGCCGTCGTGCGCGAGCACGATGGCCAGCCGCTCGCCGGCGCGCTGCATCCGGCGCAACGCGACTTCCAACCGGGTATCCTCGCCGAGAAACAACGCCGGCGTCATGTGTGCAGCAGCGGGCTCTTGCAGATCGAGATCATCGCGGAACAGCAGCGGACCGAGCATGAGCAATCCGGCGATGCACGGACGTCCATCGCGCGTTTCCCGGACCGGCAGACGCGATAATTTCCGTTCGCGCGCCNNGGCGTGGCAATCTGGCGGACGGTGAAAGTTTGCAAATCGAGCACCCGGTTGATCATCGCACGCTCGTCGGTCGTCAACGCCTGCGAGGATTCCTGCATGACCGCGAGCATTTCCTCGCGATTGCCGAAAAGCCGCCCGGTCAACGCCCGCCCGCCCGTCCAGCGCAGCATCGCCCGGGACACGTCGGCCACGATCAATACGAGCGGGCTGAGCACGAAATGGAGGGGCCGAAAAAGGTTCGCCGCCGACAGGCACAGTTGATTGGGATACGCGCGGAACAGCATTTTCGGCAGCAAATCGAACAACGCGTAAAATAAAAAAACAGCGACCGCGAAAACGGCGATCTTCCAGGCGGGATGCGCCAAAAACCATTCGTGCAGCTTGGCCACCGTCCAGCCGAGGATGAGAAAATTGGCGAGCGTGTTGCCGACGAGAATCGTCCACATGAATTTTTCCGGGTTTTCGAGAAAGCCGTGAAGCAGTTTCGCCGAGGGTTTGCCCGCGCGTGCCAGTCGCCGCACGCGCAACCGGTTCAGCGCGAACACGCCCGCCTCCATGCCGGACAGCAAAAACGATGGCCCCAGACACGCGGCAAAAACGAGCCAGTTGAGAATGTTCGTGTTCATTTATTTCACCCGCTGAACAATCAACTTGCGGACGCGCCGCTCGTCGGCGGCCTCCGCGGTGAGTGTCAAACCACGAAACGTTGCCGATTCGCCCGCCGCCGGCACGACGCCGAGCAAATGCGCAAGCAACCCGCCCATCGTTTCCACCTCGTCCACGTCACCGAGCGCGGGAAATTCGCGGCGAAAATCGTCCAGCCGCATCGTGCCGCTCACACGCCAGCGGTCCGGCGCGAGTTTTTCCATCACCAAACCTTCCGTCTGCGTTTCCGTGCGGATTTTACCGACGAGCTGGCCGAGAATGTCCTCCATCGTCACCAAGCCCGCCGTGCCGCCGAATTCGTCGAGCACGATGGCCAGACCGCGCTGCTGTTTTTGCAGGCTCTTGAACAGTTGCAGCAGATTCATCATCTCCGGCACGAATGATGGAAATTCAATCGCGTCGGCGAGGTCAATTTTCGGATCCAGCAGCAGCGCGCGCGTGTTGAGAATGCCCACGATGGTGTCCGGCGTTTCGTCGTAAATCGGCAGGCGGCGATGCTTGAACTTTTTCGCCGCCGCAATCATTTCCACGACGGTCGCGTCGTCCGAAATGCACGCCATGCCCGCGCGCGGGCGCATCACGTCGCGCACCGTGCGCTGGTCGAGGCTGATGATTTGCAGGATGATTTCCTTTTCCGATTCGTCGAGCGTGCCCTGGCGGTAGGCCATTTCGAGCAGTTCCTGATATTCGGAGTCCGTCAACGCCCCGACCCCTTGTATGGGGGCGGCTTGCGGCGCGATGATCTTCAAAATGGCCGCGTTGAGTTGTTGGGCCACGCGATGCAGGGGCGCCGTGATTTTTTCAAAAATCAACATCAGCCACGCGACCCGCAATGCCCAGCGTTCCGGTTGCCGCACGGCCAGCGTCTTGGGCAAAACCTCGCAACCCAGGAGCGTCAACACCAGCAACGTCAGCATCGTCAGCGCCAGCGTCCAGTGCGCATTGAAGACCATCCTCAGCGCTACCGCGAGCATCGCGGCGTTGGCAAACGTGTTGCCCAGCGCCAGCGTCGCCAGCAAATCCTGCGGGCGTTCGAGCAGTTGCGCGACGATTTTGCCCGCGCCCGGATGACGTTCGGCCAGTTGCCGCGCCTGCCATTTGCTCAGGGAAAACAACGCCGTCTCCGCCAGCGCAAAAAAGAAACTCGCGCCCGCGAAAACCAGAATCGCCGCCACCGCCGTTTCCATGCAGCCATTATGGCGGGAAAAGCGCGCCGAAAAAAGGAGAAACGGGTGGCCATCTGCCTGGTTTTTCCTCGTCCTCGTCGTCAGTGGCCTTATTTTCGATTACGAGAACGAGGACGAGGACGAGGAGGAGAACGACCGGGGTTAAGGCCCTTGCCGTGCCAGGTAATCCGCGGCTCACCTTTCCAAAACCGCCGCCGCCGCCGCGTAATTCGCCGTGTGGCTCAGGCTGATGAGCAGATTTTTTGCGCGGCGTGACTTAAACAATTTTTTCCCATTGCCGTGCAGAATCACGAACGGCTCGCCGGATTTCTTGCGGCCGATTTCCATGTCGCGCCAGCCGAGTTGCGCGCCGGTGCCGGTGCCAAACGCCTTGGAAATCGCCTCCTTCGCCGCAAACCGCGCGGCGATGAATGGCGCGGGATTTTTGTGCGACAGGCAGTAAGCGATTTCGTCCGCGAGCAAAAGACGGTTGAGAAACCGCTCGCCGAACCGCTCGTGCGACGCCTTCACCCGCGCCACTTCGATGATATCAATGCCGATGCCCAGAATCATGGGATTTACGATTTACGATTTACGATTGACGCGCAAGCAAACTCGAAATAAACCTCGGCTGTATAAAAATAACGCTATGAAAATCGACTATCTCAAAGATGGCTGGGAGGGGGGCCCCATGATTCGCCTCTATTAATTTCAGCGCGTAGAAGCTCAAAAACTAAAACAGGCTTTCGATGCATTGGCGGCAAGTTCATTACAAAAAGTAAAGCTTGATGAAGTTATGCCTATCGAGTCCGTTGATGGCACACAGCTTACTATTATCTTGGGTTTTAAAAAAAGAGGCGTTGACGAAACCGAACCAAAACATTTTGACGTTGTTCTCACATCTAATGGCTGGCTGCAAATTGCCGGACTTACACAGCCTTTCTGTGAACTGGGAGGCGGTTATTATCAGTGGCTTATCGGAGGACTTTCAACACCAATAGGAAAAATTCAGCTATTACTTTCTGAAAGTGGAGATTGGTGAGTGATTTTTCACCCGCAATAATTTTCCATCAAGCGCAGCATTTCCTTGACGGCAGTTTCGAGACCGACACTCACCGCACGGCTTGAACGTAGCGCAGACATTCGTGTCTGCGGGTTCAAGGGACATTCTTGTCCCGTGTCCTTGTTTGATCGTGAGCGACTACCTGCGCATGACTGGCGACTGGAAAGTCGTCAAAACTCGCAGACAGGAATGTCTGCGCTACATTGTTCCGCGATAATCCTTCATCAAGCGCAGCATTTCTTTGACGGCCTTTTCCAGCCCGACGCCCACCGCGCGGCTGATGATGCTGTGGCCGATGTTCAGTTCCACCAGATGCGGCACCCGGCACAGCACGGACAGGTTCACGTAATTCAACCCGTGCCCCGCATTCACTTTCAGCCCGAGCGCGTGCGCCTGCTTCGCGCCGGAAATCAACCGCTGCAATTCCGGCGACGGAGCGCCGAACTCCGATTCGGCNNGAATCGGAGTTCGGCGCTCCAAACTCTTCCGCGAACCGGCCGGTGTGCAACTCAATGAATTGCGTTCCGGTGCGCGCACTCGCCTCGATTTGTTTTTCGTCTGGCGTGATGAACAAGCTCACTTCGATGCCCGCGTCGTTCATTTTCTTGCGCGCCCCGGTGATTGCTTTTTCATTCGCAACCACATCGAGTCCGCCTTCGGTGGTCACTTCCAGCCGCCGTTCGGGCACGATGCAAACGATGTCCGGCTTCAATTTCAGCGCGATGCCGATGATTTCCGGCACGATGGCCATTTCGAGATTCAACCGGGTCTTGACGACTTCGCGCAGTTTCCAAACGTCGCGGTCCTGGATGTGGCGACGGTCCTCGCGTAAATGCGCGGTGATGCCGTGCGCGCCCGCGGCTTCGCAAATCCGCGCGGCCTCGACGGGGTCGGGTTCGCCGAATCCGCGTCCACGATAGCGCGCCTCGCGAAGCGTCGCGACGTGGTCAATGTTGACGCCAAGTTTGAGCATAATCAATGAGCCGGCGGCGGGACCGCCGGCTCGCCGGGACTTTGCGGCCGCGGGCGTTTAAGCTTCAGCGGGTGTAGCGGCGGCGGCAAACGCAAATCGCAACCCGGAAAATTCGGCGCTTCGAGCCAGTTCGCCAAAGCGACGAGTTCAACCGCCGTCAAACCACCGGGTGCCTTGCGCTTGAATGTCAATTCATCCGGCGCGGTTTGCGTGACTTCGGTTATAGTGTTGCCGAGCGTCGGGCCGGCGCGGTCGAGCCACTTGGCGGCGGCGGATTGCGCGTTGAGCTGTCTGTGCCGTGTAACCATAAGTGCGAGTTGCGTCAGGTTTGGCAATTGTTTCAGACGATCGGCGGTGATTTCCCAGTGGTAATAAACCAGGTTGGACTGGGCAAGCCGCATGAACAGTTCCGGCGGCAGCGGCTTGGTTTTTGGCCCGTTTGGAAAAACTCCGGCGACCAAAAAGTCACCGAACGACTCATGCAAAGCCTCCAGGCTCGGAGCAATGAACGGCAGGCCGAGCCAGTAAATCCGATTGCTCGTCACTTCCATCGTGAGCGGCATCATGAGATGGCTTTGCCAATTGGTGTGAGCGGATAAATTTTGTTCAAGCTCCTTGAGGGCCTTCTTCCCGTCCGGGACCGGCACGGCGGCAAAAGTCTGGAGCGGCATCTGCGCCATCGCCCAGATGAACACCTGGTTCGGCCCAGGCGAAACTTCATACGGCTGCGCCCAGTTTTGTTTTTCCAGCCACGGCGCGATGCCGCGCGCCGCGGTGAAGCTGATGAACGGCTGGTGAATCGTGTTCGTCGGCATCCGCCATTTTTCAAGTGTCATCGCCAGCGGCTGCGGGAAAATCAGCCTGCCATCCAGATGCAAATTGCCATCGCGTCCGACGGCCTGCCATCGCGTCTCCGGCAAATCAACTGCGCTCAACGATGGAAACCAACGCGCCAAACGCGGCCAATCCAAATCCGCGGTCAGCCAGTCATTTTTCTTCGCGGGCGCAGGGCGTTTTTCGGCCAGCACGCGCCGGACAAGTTCGTCATTCAACAGAAGTTTGTCCTGACCCAAGCCAAATACGACCCAATCGCCAACGCGGACGAAACGAATCAAATTGGGTGGACGATGTTTTTTCAACTCCCAGCCGTTCTGGATTTTTTCCACGGACATCTCCGTCCACGTTTCGAGAACATTTTCCAAATTGGTCTGCCAAAGCTGCGCGCGACCGGCATCCAGCCGAATCGCCAGCGCAAACTCAGGCGACCCGTTCGTCGCGTCGCGGATTTGCAAAAACCATTCCGCGCCCAACAAATCGTCGAGCAACGGCCGAAGCTGCCCGGCCCCATCGTCCAGGTTGGCGGGTATTTTTTGTTTGAGCCAGTCATAAGGCGCATGGGAAAGTTTGTTCAGCGTTTGCTCGCGGAGCGCCTGCGCCTCGGGTGAACACCAAAGATTTGTAAACGCAACGGCATTGGTGTCGGCGGAAATCTGTCCGGCACCGGCAAAATGAACTCGCGCAATCAAATCCGGCGCCGGCGGCGACGCCTGGACCGCAACCGCAGCCATCAATCCCGCCCAAAGCAAAAGTAAAAATACCTGTTTCATCGAGGGGCTTCTCTGTGCCAAATACGCCGCCGCTTGGCAAATCCAATCATATTGGCGAACGGCCGGCGCAACCGGACACCACCACCAACCCCTCTCCCCGCCCCTCTCCTCCCGTGGGGGAGGAGAGGGAGAAAAATGGCGGTGGCGTCAAGTTGCGCCTGCGGACGGCTTGTCCGCGAACCGTTGGCGTTCAAGCTTCAGCTTGTTCCCGGAGGGCGGTCCCGCCAATGCGGGACTGCCCTCCAACACGGACAGGTTGTCCGCGCTCCCATGCGCAACATTTCTGATTGCCCCGCGCGCTGAATCCGGTTTTGATTCGCCGTGCTCAAATTCCGCGCATTCCTCAAATACTGGTTGCCGGCATTGATTTGGATGGCGCTGATTTTTTCAGCATCAAGCGATTCGCATTCCTACGAGCATTCTTCGCGCCTAATCGCGCCGTTGCTGCACTGGCTCTTTCCACAAATGCCGGAGACGCGGGTGGACGCAATCGTGTATTTCACCCGGAAATGCGCGCACCTCACCGAATACGCCGTGTTAGCGCTGCTGCTCTGGCGCGCGGTGCGCCGACCAATGAAAAATGATCCACGTCCCTGGGTTTGGCCGGAAGCCGGCCTCGCGCTCGCCATCGTTTTTCTTTACGCCGCCAGCGATGAATTCCACCAAATCTTCGTGCCGACGCGCACGGCGCAGGTGTCTGACGTGTTCATTGACACCGCGGGTGGCGCAGCAAGTTTGCTCGCGCTTTGGGCCTTTGGCCGCCGCAAAAACGCTGGTGATCCGGAGCCATGAAACGCCCACTTGTCGCCGTCGTTTCCTGTTACGCAACCGGGCTGTTGCTCGCCGAATTATTTCACCCGCCGCTCGTCGCGCTTTTTGGAATCGCCTTAGTCGTTCTCGTCCTCGCCTGCCGCGCCGAAGCGTCTGCGCGAAGGCGGGTCCTCGTCCTCGAAAAACTTCGTCCACTGTTGATTTGGCTGCTCATTGCGTTTGTCGGCTGGACGAATCTCGCCAGCCGAACGGCCATTGTTTCACCCAACGACTTGCGCGCGCTGCTCGGCGATACCAACGCCATCGTGACTGTGCGCGGGACTTTGATCGAAACACCGCACTTGCGCATCACCGAACGCGACGGCCAGAAAACCGAACGCTCGGTCGCACAAGTCCAGGTCACTACGTTGCGCCGCGACGCAAACTGGCGACCGGCTGCCGGTTCAATTATCGTGACGACGCCAGGCGTGCTCGCCGGTGATTTTTTCGCCGGTCAGCCGGTTGAAGTCACCGGCGTCATCAGCCAGCCGGCATCGCCTTTGGCCGAGGGACTTTTTGATTACCGTGATTACCTCCAAACGCGCGGAATTTTTTACCAGCTCAAAACCGGCTCCACCAACGGCTGGCAACTGGGTGGGTCGCCGCTGGCCGGTCCGCCGTTGACCGACCGGTTTTTGAACTGGTCGAAGCATACGTTGGCGCTGGGTTTGCCTGAAGACGAGCCGTTGCACTTGCTTTGGGCGATGACGCTCGGGTGGCGCACCGCGTTCACCGCCGACATCAGCGAACCGTTTCTGCGCGCCGGCACGATGCACCTCTTTGCCATTGACGGCCTGCGCATCGCGCTGATTTCCGGGATGCTTGTCGCGCTGTTGCGCGTGTTGCAGGTCTCGCGGGCGTGGTGCGGCATCGTGGCAATTCCGCTCATCTGGTTTTATACCGCCGCGACCGGCTGGGAATCCTCCGCCATTCGCGCGTCGGTGATGATGACCATCGTCCTTGGCGGCTGGGCGTTGAAACGGCCGGGCGACACGGTCAACTCGCTCGCCGCCGCCGCGTTCATTATTTTGCTGTGGGAACCGCGACAGCTTTTTGAAGCCAGCTTTCAACTTTCTTTTTTCGTCGTGCTCGTCATCGCGCTGATGCTGCCACCGCTGAATAAAATTTTCGACCGGCTCTGGCAAAGCGATCCATTGCTCCCAGTCGAATTACTCCCGCGCTGGCGGCGCGCGCTCATCGCGACGCTGCGAATGTTGTCGCGTTACTTTGCGCTCTCGTTCGCGGCCTGGGTCGGTTCGATTCCGCTATCGGCAAAGTATTTTCACCTGTTCAGCCCCGTTTCAACGCCGGCGAACATCGTCGCCGTGCCGCTCGGCACGCTCGCGCTGATGAGCAATCTTGGCAGCCTCGTCTGTGGAACGTGGTTCCCGTGGGCGACGGAATTGTTCAATCACAGTGCGTGGTTTTTTATGTTGGCGATGACGGCGGTGAGCGAATTCTCGACAAAAATTCCCGGCGCATTTTTCTACGTGCCCGCGCCATCGTGGCTGACCATCCTGATTTACTATGCCGTGCTCATCGGCTGGCTGAGCGGCTGGCTGTTTGCGCCCCAACGAAGAATTTGGAGCGCGGCAGCGTTGATTCTGCTGGTCGCCGGCTACGCCTGGCACTGGCAGGCGGCGCGCAGTGAAATCAAACTGACCGTCCTTCCGCTCAATGGCGGTCACGCGGTTTTCGTGGATGCCGCCGGACGAAAAAACGACTGGCTCATGAATTGTGGCGACGAAAATGCCGTGAACTTCACACTTAAACCGTTTCTCCGTGCGCAAGGCGTGAACCACGTTCAAAGACTCGTGCTGACACATGGTGATTTGCGAAGCAGCGGCGGAGCAGAATCGCTCAACAAACTTTTCGGCATCGGTGAAATTTACACCAGCCCGGCGCGTTTTCGCTCGATGGCGTATCGCGAAATCATTGCGGAATTCGAAAAGCAATCCCGGCGACACCGAATCATCAATCGCGGCGGCACTGCCGGTTGCTGGCAGGTGTTACATCCCGACGCCACGGATAATTTTGAGCACGCTGACGACGCATCGCTGGTGCTGTTGGGAAATTTTTACGGCACGCGCATCCTCCTGCTGTCTGATTTGGGTCGCGAAGGACAAAGCGCCCTGCTCTCACGCACGAACAATCTGCGCGCGGACATTGTGATTGCCGGTTTGCCCGACGAAGGCGAACCGCTTTGCGATGCGCTGCTCGATGCGGCACAGCCAAAAGTCATTGTCGTTGCCGATTCAGACTTTCCGGCGACCCGCCGGGCCAGCCCAAAACTGCGCGCACGACTGGAGCAAAGGGGGATTCCGGTTGTTTACACGCGCACGGCGGGCGCGGTGACAATTCTGTTGCGACCGGACGGTTGGGAATTGCGCACCATGGGCGGGCAAAAAAATTTAAATCGAACCGCGACCGGGAATTGAGCCGGGTCACCACCACCGCCGCCACCACCAGAATGGCTGTTTATAGGTTTCGGGCAAAGGCCGCTGTTTCGTGAGGTTTGCGGAAACATAACGGGCCTCCGGAATCGAAAATTTTTTCACTTCGACCATCACGTTTTCGGGGTGGAATTCCGATAAAATTTTGTCGGCAACGTCCGTTGCCACGGATTCTATCAGCCTCCAGCTTCGCTTTTCGCCAAGTTTCAACAGTCGTTGTGTAACCTCATAATAATCTATCGTCCGCCCGATGCGGCCACTCACAGCTGCTGATGAAAAATCGAACTTGATATCCAACGTCAGCAACAAGCGTTGCGGCTTGGCTCGTTCCTCTTCAGAAATGCCGACACGATAAAAAACTTCCAGGTCAACGATGGTGATAAAAGACATGACGATTCTTCTGAATTTTTTTGCGTCTGGCGACTGAACTTTTTTTCTTCCCGCTTTTCGTTTCCTGCCTTTCCCGCCGTTCCATCACGGCGCTGATCAGGGTCCGCGTCGGCATATTAAGTTGCATTTTGCAGGCTTCGGCTGGCGCGACCCAGCGGGATTCGCGGGATTCGTCGTTGAGTTTCACACGCGGCTTGCCGGCGCAACGGCAGGTGTAATTCAGCAGGACAAAATGCGCGTCACGATAAAATTCCCTGAAATGGATGCAGTCCTGCACGAGCACAAATTCAATGTCCGTCACGTCGAGGCCGGTTTCCTCCTTGATTTCGCGGCGGAGCGCGGCCTCGGATGGCTCGCCCCATTTGATTTTGCCGCCGGGAATGCCCCAAAGATTCGACCATTTGTGTGTGCGGAGCATCAGCACTTCGCCCGCGCCGTTGAAAATCAGCGCGCCGACGGTGGCAAGCGGCGGATGGGTTTCCTCAAAAATTTTCACCGCCGGTTTGAGGTGGAAATCATTCTGCTCCAGCACGCGACGCAATTCGCCGAGATGCTCGACAATCAAATCCGGCTGCGCCGCGCGCAATTGCTCCAGCGTGTTGTAGCCGGTGAGCACGGCGCAGGAATGGACGCCGCCGTGATGCGCGGTTTCGATGTCGTGCTGCATGTCGCCGATGAACAGCGTTTCATCCGCAAGCAAATGATTTTCGGCGAGGATCTCGTGAATTTTTTCCCGCTTGTCCCAGACGTCCGTGTAAGGCTTGTCAAGGTAGGCGTCAAAGCCGGTCACACGGCATTGGGACATGAAATGATCGCGATGCACCGTGCTCAAAAGAAAAGTCTGTAACTTCTGCGCGCGGCAAAATTCGAGGAAATCGCGCGCATACGGCAGTTCGCAAACGGAATCCTGCGCCTGCTTGAAACTGGTGTGAAACCAGTCTTCGAGTTGTGCCATCGGGACGTGTGGCGTGTGGCGATCGTAAAAATTCGTGAACGGCAGGGAAAACTCGGCGCGAAATTCGTCCAGCGACATTTCCGGGCGGCCGGCCTGGGTGAGGACGAAATTTGAAGCCTTCAAAACGGCGGGCAAATCGTCCACGAGAGTGCCCGACCAGTCGAAGATGATGTTGCGAATCACGCGGGGAGTCTAACCACAAAGGAACCAGGACACAAAGTCAAACAAATCACTGTTCCAATCGTTTCGTCTGCCTGAATGTTCGTCCTCTTCCTCCGTCTCGTCCTCGTCCTTGATTCCCTGCTTTCGATTACGAGAACGCGGATGACGAGGAGGATTTCGGCTGCGGCCCTGTCACGCCTGATGTTTAGTGGTTTCCCAATTGCGGGGTTTCAGCTAAAGAATTCCCCCGTTCATGCTCATCGCCTTCAACAAACCTTACGGCGTCGTTTCGCAATTCACGCCCGCTGGCGCGGACGAAGCCCCGACACCCGTGTCGGGGCGAAGGCCGGATGGCCTGCCCAATCGCACGCTCGCGGAATTCGGTTTTCCGAAAAACGTTTATCCCATTGGCCGGCTCGACGCGGATTCCGAAGGCTTGCTGCTCTTGAGCGACGAACCGGAATGGAACGAACGGCTGCTGCACCCGCGTCACGCCCACGAACGTGAATATTGGGCGCAGGTCGAACGCATCCCCACACCGGAAATTTTGAAGAAGCTCGAACGCGGCGTTTCCATCCAAGGCCGGAAAACTCTGCGTTGCCGCGCGTGGATTCTAGAACCGCAACCAGAAGTGGTGGCTGCGACGCCCTCGTCGCATATGTCCAATGTCGTCGAGGCGACGACGCTACCTTGCAGCGACGGGGCGTCGCCGCCACCCAAAATCCCACCACGGGTTCCGCCGATTCGTTTCCGCAAAAGCGTGCCGGATTGCTGGATTGGACTGGAACTGGTCGAAGGCAAAAACCGGCAGGTGCGGCGCATGACGGCAGCCATCGGCCATCCGACGTTGCGGCTGATTCGCGTGCGCATCGGCAATTTCTGGCTCGGCGATTTGCCCGCCGGCCAGTGGCGGGTTTTGGCGGCGGAAGAATGTAAATCCCTCTCGAGCCACAGATCCCGCAGTTGCGGGACGGATTGAGCACAATTTCCTGAAATCATTTTTGGATGGACGGCCGGGGGAGCATAGCGTGGAAAAATCCCAAAGGGATTTCATCATTTAGCACGGCGTTGACGCGATTCTCTCCGTGCGGCCTAGAATTCAAATACAGCTTTCGTCTGCTCAACATGGGAAACGAATTCTTCCGCTTCGCGGAGGGTTGTAACAAGCGTGGCAAACAGCTTGTTGCACGCTTCTTGGGCTTTGGTTTTACAGGCTTCAATTTCCAATAATTCACCAACTGTAATCACCTCGGCGTCCCCATCTTTTTTGAGGGACGCACTCCTCAGATCGTTGCGATCGATTTCGAAAAACTTATAGGCGTATGACATAGGCCTCCGGCGTGTCCGCTAAATTCCACAGGCGGGGACGCCTGTGCCACGCTGCAAAAATTGACGCCGACGGTTTAGGACGGTAATTTGAGAGGATGATTGAAGTTGCTGACAGTCCCGTACCGGCTTTGGACGACCTGCAAGTTCGTCCGCCAATGCAGCGCGCTCGATTCGAGCCGCTGGCCAGGGAAGTTTTTGCGCTCAAAAAACAGCTCAATGCCGTCATCCTCGCCCACAATTACCAGGTGCCGGAAATCCAGGACGTCGCGGATTACGTCGGCGATTCACTCGGACTTTCCCAACAGGCGGCAAAGACGGGCGCGGACGTGATTGTTTTCTGCGGCGTGCATTTCATGGCGGAGACGGCGAAGATTTTGAACCCGAAGAAAATTGTCGTGCTGCCGGACAAGGACGCCGGTTGCTCGCTCGAAGAAAGCTGTCCGGCGGACAAACTCGCCGCGTTGCAAAAAACGAACCCGAATTTCTGGACGGTCACTTACATCAATTGCAGCGCGGCGGTGAAGGCGTTGAGCGACGTGATCTGCACCAGCGGCAACGCGGTGAAAATCGTCGAGGCCGCGCCGAAGGACAAAGACCTATTGTTCGTCCCGGATGAAAATCTTGGCGCGTGGGTGATGGAACAGACCGGCCGGCCGATGACGCTTTGGCACGGCGACTGTTATGCGCACGTGGAGTTCAAGCGCGACCAAGTGCTGCGATTGCGTGAAAAATTCCCTGACGCGAAGGTTGTCGTTCATCCCGAAAGTTTGCGCGAAGTGCGCGATCTGGCCGATGCGGTTTGCTCGACGGAAAAGATGATTTCCTACTGCAAATCGAGTCCAGCCAAACGATTCGTCATCGTGACCGAGTCGGGCATCATCCACCGGATGCAGAAGGAGTGTCCGGGCAAGGAATTTCTCTGTGCGCCGGTGTTCGACGTGATGCGGATGCCGTCGGACAACTGCCGTTGCAGCGAGTGCAAATACATGAAGTTGAACACGCTGGAAAAGCTGCGCGACTGCATGAAAAAACTCGCGCCGCGCATCGAATTGCCGGAGGAAATTTTGCGCCGCGCCCGCCTGCCGATTGAGCGGATGCTGGAGATTTCGGCACAGTAAGGGCGCGTTCTCCGAAAGCAGCCTTCACCCTCGTTCTCCTTCTCCGCGACGCATATTTTCAGATGCACTCTTACGGAACCGAAGTTTTGTCACCGAATTGTAACCATCCCGCCGCATGGCTGTAACGGTGTTGTTTCATTCTGCCATTGCACTTTGAAACAACGACCATGAAAAAACTCAAAAAACAAAATCACTCGAAAGTCGCCCTGTTCGCCGGAGTCACGGCACTCATGGCTCTCACCCCGAACACTCACGCGCAATCGTCCGTGGACGCGCTGCTCAACAAACTGGAGCAGAAAGGCATCCTCACGGTGGACGAAGCGAGGGAGTTGAAAACCGAGAACCAGCAGGATTCCGCCGCCGATTTCAACAAGGCGTTCGGCCCCAAGATCACAATGCCGGACTGGGTGACGGGTTACAAGTTGAGCGGCGATTTCCGCGGGCGGTTTGATGAACAGACCGCCGACAATGCCGCTTTTGTGGATCGCATCCGCCTGCGCTACCGGTTGCGCGTGGGGTTGACGGTCAATATGAAGGACGATTTGCAGGTGGGTTTCCGTTTGGGATCCGGCGACTCGGCGGGCGGCTCGTATGGCGGCAATCCATTGTCCAACAACAGCACGATGCAGGATAACGGCACGAAAAAGTTTATTTATGTGGACGCGGCTTACGGCAAGTGGACGGCAGTCAACGATGGAACCTGGATGCTGGCGGCGACCATCGGAAAAATGGACCAGCCATTCCAAACTTCGTACATGGTGTTCGATCCGGATTATACGCCGGAGGGCGCAGCGTTGCAGGGAACTTATAAAATCAACGACCATCATTCGCTCGCTTTCAACAGCGCCGCATTTGTGTTGGATGAAGAATCCAAGTCCAGCCGGGATCCGTTCATGTTTGGCGGTCAATTGATTTGGAACGCCACCTGGTCTCCGAAGGTGGAAAGCTCCCTGGGCGTGGCGGCGTTCAGCATTGTCAACGCGGGAATGCTCACCACCAACAATGTTCCCTATATCAACCAAGGCAACACCCGCACCAGTGCCGGCGTTTTGATGTATAACTATAATCCCGTCATCGCCAGCGGCAGCGCGACTTACAAGCTGGACAGTTTCCCGCTTTATAAAGGAGCGTTTCCAATCAAAGTCACCGGCGAATTCATGGACAACCCGGCCGCGCCCAGTCAGAGCAACCAGGGTTATTGGGGCGGCATTACGTTCGGCAAATCCGGCAGGAAAGGCACGTGGGATTTGTCCTATCGCTATCAGTATCTGGAAGCCAACGCCTGGTACGACCAGGTCGTGGACGACGACAACTTTGCCTATTATCAATCCGCGCCGGTTGGCGGCCTTTCCGGTATTTTCGGGGGCACAAATATGAAAGGCCATTTGGTCAAATTAAATTACTCGCTGACCGATGCGCTGACCCTCACCTTCACGTGTTATGTCAATGACTTGATCAATCCGGTTCCCGGCAACTCCCAAAGGCATGCCCTGCACGCGATGGCTGACATCATGTGGAAATTTTAGCCTGATCTTAACGTGATTGATTAACGCAAACTGATTAAATTCCAAATATGAAAAAACTCATCCTCTCCCTTCTCGGCGGCGGCTGTTTGTTCACCGCGCAAACCGGAGTCTATGCGCAATTGCTCATCAACGGCGCGGGCGCAACCTTCCCGTATCCAATCTATTCGAAGTGGTTCGACGAATACGCGAAGGTGGACCCATCGGTCCGCTTCAACTACCAGTCCATCGGCTCCGGCGGCGGGCAAAAGCAAATCACCGCCCAGACCGTGGACTTCGGCGCGTCCGACGGCCCGATGAGCGATGAAAATCTCGCCAAGGCGCCCGGCAAAATCCTGCATATTCCCACCGTCGCCGGCGCAGATGTCATCGCCTACAACCTGCCGGGCAATCCGAAACTCAAATTGAACAGCGATGTCATCGTCAACCTCTTCCTCGGCAATATCACCAAGTGGAACGATCCCAAAATCGCCGCGCTCAATCCGGGGGTGGATCTGCCTGATCTGCCAGTGATTGTTGTGCATCGTTCCGACGGCAGCGGCACCACCTTCATTTTCACCGATTACCTGAGCAGCATCAGCCCGGTATGGGAAGATACGGTGGGCAAAGGCACCTCAGTCAAATGGCCCGTGGGGATCGGCGGCAAGGGCAATGAAGGCGTCGCCGGCCAGGTCAAGCAGTTGTCGGGAGCGGTCGGCTACGTTGAACTGATCTACGCCAAACAAAATAAAATGCCTTACGCGAACGTAAAAAATGCGGCGGGCAACTTCATCACGCCGTCGCTCGACTCGGTCACCGCGGCGCTCGCGATGGCGAAGATTCCCGACGATTTCCGCTTCTCGATGGTCAACGCGCCGGGCGACAAGGCTTATCCGATTTCCGGCGCGACCTGGCTGTTGATTTATGAACGGCAAAAGGACGCCGCCAAGGGCAAAAAATTGGTCGAGTTTTTGAATTGGGCCTTGACCAAAGGTGAAGGCATGGCCTCCTCACTGGATTACGCGTCTCTGCCGGAAAGCGTGCAACAACGCGTTCTGGAGCGGATCAAAACAATAAAATACTGACTTCGTTCCCCCGCCCTATCATTTTATGGGCGCGAGCCGGACGAAGGGCGCAGTTCCTCCCGCTCTTCGTCCAATTGATTTACAAAGACTGGTAGGGACGCGCTGCCGCGCGTCCAAGCCGACCGGCAGGGCGGCCCTACCTTCGGGATGGGAATGAAAGACAGAAAATGAACGACTCCGCCCCAGTTCAACCAACGACCATGCGAACGCACGGCGGCTCCCACTTCGGCGACCGCGCCTTCCAATGGCTCACGCTGCTCATGGCGCTCACGGTCTTCGCGTTGATTGCGCTCATCGGCTACGAGCTGACCCGAGGCTCCGGCATCGCCTTGCGCCGGTTCGGCTGGCATTTCCTCGTCAGCAGCGACTGGGACCCGGTCAACGAACAATTCGGCGCGGTGCCGTTCATCTTCGGCACGCTGGTTTCGTCCGCCATCGCCTTGCTCATCGCCGTGCCCATCAGCATTGCCACCGCCGTTTATCTCACCGAACTCGCGCCGCTGTGGCTGCGGCAACCGCTCACGATGTTCATCGAACTGCTCGCCGCCGTGCCGAGCGTCATTCTCGGTCTGTGGGGAATCTTCGTGATGGTTCCGTGGCTGCGCGAGCATTTGTTTCCGTGGCTGCAAAAAACGCTCGGTTTTCTGCCGTTCTTCAAAGGCGCGATTTATGGCGTCAGCATGCTGGCCGGCGGCATCATCATTGCCATCATGATTGTGCCCATCATCACGTCCGTCGCGCGCGAAATCCTGCGCTCCGTGCCCGGCTTGCAACGCGAGGCCGCCTATGCGCTCGGCGCGACACGCTGGGAAGTCACGCGCATCGCCGTGTTGAGCTATGCCAAAAAAGGCCTGTTCGGCGCGGTGATTCTTGGCCTGGGCCGCGCGCTCGGCGAAACCATGGCCGTCACGATGGTCATCGGCAACACGCCGCAAATCGTCGCGTCGTTGTTCGCGCCCGGCTACACACTCGCGAGCGTTGTCGCCAATGAATTCACCGAAGCCACGACCGACACGTATTTGAGCGCGCTGTTTGAAATCGGCCTCGTGCTGCTCGGCGTGACCGTACTGGTCAACGCGCTGGCGCAATTGCTTTTGAAAACGTTCGCCGGACCGAGCGTCAAACCGCAACACTAAAAAATGAAGAAGGAAAAATGCAGAATGAAGAAATCAGCCGCCGCACCATGTGGGTGCCTCGGTTTCAGCCTTCAGCCTTCAGCCTTCAGCCTTTTCTAAAAATGACCGCCCCCAACCACAACTGGCGCAAGTTCAAGAACGCTTTGATGCAGGCGGTCACGCTCGTGTGCGCGATTTTGGTCGTCACGCCGCTGGTGCTCGTGTTTTACCATCTGGTGAAGGAAGGCTTCAGTTCCATCAACTGGGCTTTTTTCACCCAATTGCCGAAACCCGTCGGCGAAAGCGGCGGCGGCATGGCCAACGCCATCGTTGGCACGTTCATTTTGCTGGGGCAAGCCGCCGTGCTCGGCGTGCCCATCGGTGTGCTCGGTGGCGTATTCCTTTCCGAATACGGCTCGTCACGCCTCAACTGGTGGATTCGCTTCGCCGCGGACGTTCTCAACGGCGTGCCGTCCATTACCTGGGGCATGGTCGTCTATGCCCTCATCGTCGTGCCGATGAAGGGATTTTCCGCGCTGGCCGGCGGCATCGTGCTCGGCATGATGATGATTCCACTCGTGATGCGAACGACCGAGGAGGTCTTGCAACTGGTGCCCAGCGGTTACCGCGAAGCCGCGCTCGCGCTGGGCATCGCCAAATGGCGCGCCATCGTGCAAATCGTCGTGCGCACCGCGCTCAAAGGCATCGTCACCGGCGTCCTGCTCGCGCTGGCGCGCGTGGCGGGCGAAACCGCGCCGCTGCTGTTCACCGCGTTCGGCAACCACTTTTGGACGCACAAGCTGACCGACCCCATCGCCGCAATGCCGCTGCAAATTTTCGCCTACGCGATTTCGCCCTACGACGACTGGCACCGGCTGGCGTGGGCGGGCGCGCTGGCGCTGCTCCTGCTCGTTTTGTTCATCAACGTCGGTGTGCGCGTGCTCACGCGCGACCGGTTCCAACGTAACGTTTGATTTTCCCATGGCCGCCATCGCAAACAATTTAGTGACCGCACCGACGCCGCCAATCGCCGCGAACGCCACAGCCTTGACCGTGCGCAATCTCTCGGTCTTCTTCGGCGATAATCACGTGCTCAAGAATGTCTCGCTCGACATCGCCGCCCGGGCCGTCACCGCCATCATCGGCCCCAGCGGCTGCGGCAAGTCCACTTTTTTGCGCGCGCTCAACCGGATGCACGAACTCGTGCCCGAAGCGCGGATGACCGGCGAGATTCGCCTGTTTGGCGACGACATTTACGCGCGCAACGTCGAGCCGGTCGTCGTCCGCCGCCGCGTCGGCATGGTGTTCCAAAAATCGAATCCGTTCCCTACGATGTCCATCACCGACAACGTCACGGTCGGCCTGCGATTGAACGGCCTTGGCAACCGTGCGTCGCTCGCCGAACGCATGGAACAATCGCTGCGCATGGCCGCGCTTTGGGACGAGGTCAAAGACCGCCTGAACGCGCCGGCCATCAGCCTGTCCGGCGGCCAGCAGCAGCGCCTGTGCATCGCGCGCGCCCTGGCCGTGCAACCGGAGGTGCTGCTCATGGATGAACCAGCCTCCGCGCTCGACCCGCTCGCCACATCAAAAATCGAGGACCTGATTCTGGAGTTGAAGAAGGATTACACAATTGTCATTGTCACACACAACATGCAGCAGGCCGCGCGCATGTCGGATTTCACCGCGTTCCTTTATCTGGGCGAACTGGTGGAATTCGACGTGACAAAGAAGATTTTCACCAGCCCGGCGAAGAAACAAACGGAAGATTATGTGACGGGCCGGTTTGGTTGAAATCTGACGGCGCAACTAAATTAAAATTATGGAACATTTCGACATGGAATTGGACGTTCTGAAGCAAAAGCTGCTGACGATGGCGAGCCACGCCGAGACAGCGGTGAACCAGGCGCTCCAGGCGCTCACCCAACGCGACCGCGACCTCGCGCTGCGCGTGAAGGAAGACGACCGCATCATTGACCAGTTTGAAGTGGAGATTGACGAACTGGTCATCCAGTTGCTCACCAAGGCGCCGCTCGCCAGCAATTTACGTCTGGTCACCACGGCGATGAAAATTTCCCAGAACCTCGAACGCGTGGGTGACGAAGCCACCAAAATCGCCAAACGCGCACGCGACCTGTCGCAGGACCCTCCCGTGAAAATCGTCCTCGACCTGCCGCGCATGGCCGGCCTCGCGCTCGACATGCTCAAGGCCGCGCTCGACGCGTTTGTGAACCATGATCCCGCCGCCGCCCGCGCCCTGATTCCACGCGACAAAGAGGTGGACAAGCTCAACAAACAAATCCACAACGCCCTCGTGCAGCACATGGTTGAAAACCCGGACACCATTGGCCGCTGTCTTCATTTGATGGTCGTCTCCAAAAGCCTCGAGCGCATCGCCGACCACGCGACGAACGTGGCCGAGGACGTCGTTTATCTCTGCGAAGCGCAGGACATCCGGCACACCGGCGCGAAATCCGGCGGAAAAGTTACATCGTAGAACCGCCGGCGCCTGGGATGACGGAGACGGGAGCAAAATCGGGAAGAAAATAACAATTATCAGGAGCTAACTTCTGTTACAAAACTTTGTCCCACATGGGACAAAGTTTTGTATGGCGATTAGAGGCCGGATGTTTGTCCCGCAGAACCGGATAGCTTGCCTTCGCTGGGACTTGAAAGAACTTGGATCAGCCGCTGCCTGAATTGGATGGTCGCCGGTAAAAAGCCTTGAGCGCATCGCCGACCACGCCGAAAACGTGGCCGAGGACGTCGTTCATCTCTGCGAAGCGCAGGACATCCGGCACACCGGCGCGAAATCCGGCGGAAAAGCTTCACCGTAGAATCGCCGGCACCGGCGGAAACATTGAACATCGAACACTGAACCTCCAACATCGAATTTTGTCACGGTGTTCGGCGTTCAGCGTTCGATGTTGGATGTTCGATGTTTCAAAACCCACCCCTCTTTCAAACAAACCGCTTGACTCCCGCCATCATCGCGGCGATACTCATTTCGTCATTTGACGAAATAACAATTTATGCGCGAATTCATGGCCGTCACCAAGGCGCTGTCCGACCCCAGCCGCGTGCGGATTCTCCTGGCGCTCCGACGCCGGGAACTGTGCGTCTGCCAGATCACGGAACTGTTCGGCTTCGCCCCGTCCACCATGTCCAAACACCTTTCCGTCCTCCACCAAGCGGGTTTGATTTTGTCGCGCAAGGCGGAACGCTGGGTTTATTACCGGCTGCCCGGCAGGGAAGTCCCGGTCGTCGTCCGCAAAGCGATTGTCTGGGTGCAGAAGTCGGTCGCAGACACGCCGGAGGCCGGGCAGGACCGTAAGAAGCTGAAACAGATTTTGAAACTCGACCCCAAGACGATATGCCAGCGCCAACTCCGAAGATGAAAGTGCTGTTCCTTTGCACTGGTAATTCCTGTCGCAGCCAGATGGCCGAGGGCTGGGCACGCCATCTCAAGGGCGATGTCATCGAGCCGTATTCTGCGGGCATCGAAAAGCATGGCATGAACCCGCACGCCGTCAAAGTCATGGCGGAAGCGGGCGTGGACCTCGCCANNCGTCTGCGGTCATGCCAACGAGCATTGCCCGATTTTTCCCGGGAAAGCGAAGAAGGTTCATGTCAGCTTCGAAGACCCGCCGAAGCTGACAAAGGACATGCCCGATGGCGAGGAGAAGCTGGCGGTTTATCGGCGAGTGCGGGACCAGATCCGAGCGTTTGTGGAGACGTTGCCGGGGGTGCTGGCAGCGCAGCCGTAAGAAAGGAACAACGAGAGTATGAGTGCGAAGCAACATCGAGAGTGCTACGGGAACATGATTCCTGATTTTGAGCATCTGCAATACAACAAGCCAACGGACGGGAAGGCGTTCCGGGTTTTTGTGGAGAATGTAGGGGCGGGAAGGCAGAGGCGGGAGCAAGAGGTGAAGCTGGAGTGCTGGGATGAGTGCGCGGGTTGCGCGGACTACCGGGCGTGTTACGACCTGAGCATGGCCAAGCTGGCTTTGCACCGGGTGTTGGCGCAGTGCTGAAGGCAAAGGCCGTCCGCGGCCGGGCGATTTGAGAGAAACGCCCGCATAACGGGCGGAAAGAACGGTGCAGTTTTTTAAAAACACAAATGGTATGAATAGTTGGTTACCGTCGAAAACGGCAGAAGATGTTCGGAAGGCAGTGCGTGCCAGCTATGGGCAAATTGCCAGAAGCGGCGGGTCGTGCTGCGGTTCCACCCCAAGTTCCTGTGGCTCCAACCCGGTGGCCTCGGAGCACCTCGCCAAGCACATCGGTTATTCCCCGGAAGAACTGGCCGCGCTGCCCGAAGGCGCCAACATGGGCCTTTCCTGCGGCAATCCGAATGCGCTGGCCGCGCTTCAACCCGGCGAAGTCGTCCTCGACCTCGGCAGCGGCGGCGGATTCGATATGTTCATCGCCGGGCGCAAAGTGGGAGCGACCGGACGCGCCATCGGCGTGGACATGACGCCGGAAATGCTCAGCAAGGCACGCGGCAACATCACGCATTACCGCAAAGAAACCGGCTGGAACANNGAGTTCCGTCTTGGCGAAATCGAGCATCTGCCGGTGGCGGACAACAGCGTGGACGCGATTATTTCAAATTGCGTCATCAACCTTTCTCCTGACAAGCCGCAGGTCTGGCGCGGGATCGCCCGCGTGCTCAAACCTGGTGGACGCGTGGCCGTGGCCGACTTGGCGCTGTTGAAGCCCCTGCCCCCCGCAATTGCCGAAATGGTCGAGGCACTCGTCGGCTGTGTCGCCGGCGCGGTGCTGGTCTCCGACACGGAGCGCATGGCGAAAGAGGCCGGCCTGACGGACATCTTGCTCAAGGCCAAGTCCGACTACATTGATGGCATGGTGGACTGGCAGGACCCGCTCTATCAGAAGATCATTGCCAAACTGTCACCCGGAGCGAAACCCAGCGATTACATCACGAGCCTCGAAATCACGGCCCGCAAGCCCACCCAAGCCGCTCCTAGTTCCCTCAAGCGTCAACCTGTGACCCAGCCAATGCCCAGGCTCGAAGTATTTGACCCCGCCATGTGTTGCTCCACCGGCGTGTGCGGGCCGCAAGTGGATCCCGTGCTAGTCCGCTTTGCTGCCGACGTGAGATGGTTGCAGGAACAAGGCGTGAAGGTGCAGCGCTTCAACCTTTCGCAGAATCCGGCGGCCTTCGTCGAAAACGAGAAGGTCAAGCAAG
>PMOA01000006.1 GCA_003161635.1 Limisphaerales bacterium | reverse complement strand
ATCCTTCACAATCTGGACATTCGCTTGTGTGCTCATTTATTTCCTCCCTTTTGTTTTTCGTTGTTTTTTATGTTGAATTTACGCTCTTCCTCTCATCTCGACGGTGAGCATTTCAGTCTTCTTCTTGGGAAGCACGGTGGTTGAATTCATATATTTTATCCTTATTGTTCGTGTTTATTACCGCCAGCGTGAGGGCAAAAGTGTTCCAGCATTCATTCAATTCAGTAAAATTATGGCATGACCCTATCCTTCGCTATGGGGTATAACCCTAATGTCTGACCGTGCCGCCTTTGCGAACGCGAAACTCTTTGGGAACGATTTTTATTTCAGGATATTGCCGTCGCAGGGCGATTGAAGGAAAGGGATAATGTCCTGTTCCGCGAGGCTCCCGGCGAGGCGAGTCAGGCGCAGTTTCACTGAATTTCAATCCCACCCCGACCCTCTCGTTCGACGTGCCTTCGCCAACTTCGGCGTGACGAGCGAGGAGTGGGAGACCCGGAATTTAGCAGGTTTGAATCTTCTGGGGTATTCACCCCATTGTGATCCGCGTCCAAAAGATACAGGTTTCAGACTGGATCAATGTGAAAATTGAAATGTAACTGATGCAACCTCAAATGAATGCGCAAGAGCTTACAGGCACCGCGAGGACGCTGGTGGCCGGCGACAAGGGCCTCCTGGCGATGGATGAAAGTATTCCAACCTGCAACAAACGATTCGCCAGGCTGGGGATTCCCCAGACCGAGGAGGCCCGGCGCGCCTATCGGGAGTTGATTGTGACCACGCCCGGTCTTGGTGAGTGCATTAGCGGCGCAATCCTCTACGATAAGACGATCCGCCAGCGCAAAAAAGATGGCACTCCTTTTGTTCAAGTCATCACCGATGCGGGGATCATTCCAGGAATAAAAGTCGATACCGGCGCGAAGGATATGGCAGGTCATCCCGGAGAGAAAATAACCGAAGGTCTGGAAGGATTGCGCGGCCGACTAGTGGAATACTCTCAAAGGGGCGCCCGGTTTGCCAAGTGGCGCGCGGTGATCGCCGTGGGCGATCTTCTTCCCAGTCGGGGTTGCATCGAGGCCAACGCGCACGCGCTGGCTCGCTATGCGGCGTTGTGCCAGGAAGCCGGACTGGTCCCCGTCGTCGAGCCGGAAGTACTCATGGACGGCGGGCATACCCTGAAGCGGTGCTGCGAGGTAACGGAGGAAGTCCTGCGAACGGTTTTCAACCAGCTTTACACACAACGGGTGACGCTGGAGGGTATCATCCTGAAGCCCAACATGGTGCTTCCGGGATTGACCTGCCCCAAGCAAGCAGCGGTGGACGAGGTGGCCGACGCCACGGTGAGGTGTCTCTTGCGAGCCGTCCCCGCTGCCGTTCCGGGGATTGCGTTCTTGTCGGGCGGCCAATCCGGTGAACTGGCCTCGGCCCGTTTGAATGCCATGAACCTTAGATTCAAGTCGCGACGGCCCTGGGCGTTGGCGTTTTCGTTTGCCCGCGCCATCCAGCAACCGGCTTTGGAGATTTGGCAAGGCAAGGAGGCCCACGTGTTGGCGGCACAGCAAGCTCTGGTTCATCGAGCCAGGTGCAACCGGGCGGCGCGCCGCGGCGAATACAATGCCGCGATGGAAGGGACCTGAGCATGACAACAAGTATCTCGCAACTGACCCGGACAGCGCCTTCCGCGACTTGGTCAGCGTCGTCCGCGAGGCGGTCAGTGTTCAAAATTCGACAGTCAGGGCCTTCCGCAAGGCGGTCAGCGCCGGTTTCTTGAAGCCGAGACTCGGTTTCTCGACACCGAGACGCCATTTCTTCAAGCCGAGACCCGATTTCCCGACCCGGAGTGATCATTTCTCGACACCGAGACGCCGCGGATTATCGAGCACAAACAATTCATAGCCGACAACGACCAGGACCTGCCGGAGATTCGAAATTGGAAATGGGGCGCAAACAAGTAATCGACAGGCAGAACAGGCTCGCGCGCATTTACCTCATTCGACACGGCGAAATCGACTGGTCGCTCTCCAGCCGGCACACCGGTCGCACGGACATTCCGATGACCGCGCGCGGCGAGGACGGGACGTGGGAACTTGGGCAGCGCCTCCGGAACATCCAGTTTGCTCGTGTGCTGACCACCCCGCGGCAACGAGCGCGGCGGACGGCTGGATCAGCTTTCGGGTGAGCACCTCCAATGATGCATGGTAGGGTTACACCCCATAGCTAAAGACCGGCCCATCGCGTAGCGTACCCCGAAAAGTGATGGTGAACACATTGCCATCAAAAACGAAAGACACGCTATGCATCTATTATTCTCGCCGGTTCTTGCCAGTGCGCTGTACATCGGCGGCGGCTCGGTCGGCCTCCTTCTCGTCATCATTGTGGTGGTGATATTGCTTCGCCGCTAACCGTTGAGCCGTTCCGCCGAAGACTTTACCAGCCACGCGACGGAGCACTCAATACCATTATGAAAACTTTGTTTACGGCGGAAGCAATTTCCAAGGGCGGACGTTCGGGAACCATTCAGACACCGGACCGGTTGCTGAATGTCACGTTGGGAAATCCGTTGGAAAAAGGCATCGAGAAACGCGGTCCCAATCCCGAGCTGTTGTTTGCGGGCGCGTATTCCGCCTGTTACCACGGCGCCTTGAGCAACGCGGCCAAAAAGCTCGGCACACCGGTCAAGGATTCCACGGTGCGGGCGCTAGTGAGCCTGATTGAGGATGACCAGGGCGGCTACCGCCTGGCGGTGGAGCTGCATGCGCAACTCCCTGGAATCGATCGCGCCCAGGCTCAACGCATCATGGACGAAGCGCACAAAACCTGCCCGTATTCCAAAGCCCTGCGCGGCGACACCTCCGTCAAGCTGATGGTGGACTAACCGGCAGAGCCAGCAGGAGGGCGCGGGAACATTTTTGCCGTCACGTTGGCGGCGAATCAAAACGAAAAATAACAAATCACAAACTATTATGACCACACTCGAAATCAAAGGCGAC
>PMOA01000020.1 GCA_003161635.1 Limisphaerales bacterium | reverse complement strand
CGAGCTACGGATGGCAGGCCAGCTTTTTCAGGGCGGAGAACAAAAATTTGTCGCCAAGTGACATTTTCCCAGTCATCCCCTAAAGTGAATTTGTTTATGATCCATCGCCTGCTTTTGATTCTGGCCGTGCTTTTGGAACTGGGGCTTTGCGNNACCGCGCATTTCAACATCTACAGTTGCGGCGCGCCCCAGGACGTTTACAAACTTTCCGCGCGCCTGGAACAGTTTTGCCAGGCTTACACCCTCCTGGCCGGGGCGCAGGCGGTGGCCTCCCCGCCGATTGTGGTGATGGCTTTTCCCGACCACGAAACGATGCAGCCGTTCCTGCCGCTTTACCAGGGCCAGCCCGCCAATCTGGCGGCCTTCTTCCAGCGCGGCAGCGACGAAAACCTGATCGTGCTTGCCCTGCCCGGCACCAATTCGGCCCACACCGACATGGAAGTCATCTTTCACGAATACACCCATCTGCTGTTCCGGCATAACGACCGCGGCTGGCCGCTCTGGCTCAAGGAGGGAATGGCCGAAGTCTATTCCACCTTCGAAACGACCGGCTACAACGCCCGCATCGGCAAACCGATTGGCCATCACCTGCGTTTGCTGGCGCAACAACCACTCCTGCCGCTGGCCGAGCTGTTCGCTGTCACCCACGACTCGCCCCAATACAATGAACGCGACCGCCAAGGCATTTTTTACGCCGAATCGTGGCTGTTGACGGATTTTCTGATGGCGGGTGACAATCCCGCGTACAAAGCCCACTACGAACGGTTCAACCAGTTCCTCCGCGAAGGCCAGCTTCCCGAACCAGCCTTTACCAATGCGATGCAAACCACCCTGCCGGCGATGGAAACCGAACTTCGCCGCTACCTGAAGAACGGACGGTTGGCGCCGATGGAACTGACCTTGCCGGCAAACGTCTCCTCACCCATAACCCTGACCACGCGAACCATCACACCCGTGGAAAACTATTTTCGCCTGGGCGATGAACTCCTCCGGATTCATCGTCCGGATGCCGCCGAAGCGTATTTTAAACAGGCGCAGAAACTCGCGCCCGACAGTCCCCTGCCCTGCGAAGGTTTGGGTCTGCTCGCCGCCGAACGCGGGCAGCATGAGGCAACGTTGCAGAACTTGAAGGAGGCGCTCCAGCACGGTTCAACCAGTTTTCTGGCTTTTTATATTTATGCCCGGGAACAGTACCGGCTCACGGCGGATTCCCAGGACCGGCATGCCCCGCTCAAAAACGAGGCGGCGGCGGAAATCCGCGGCGAACTCCAGAGGTCACTCGCGCTGATGCAGGACTTTGGACCGGCGCATGAACTGTTGGGCTTCTTCGAGATGGTCCAGGGCGAAAACCTCGCGTTGGCGAAACAACACCTGCAACGCGCCATCCTATTGGAACCCGAAAACCCGTCGTATCTGTTTTCGCTGGCACAGGTGCAACTGAGAAACCATAACACCGATGCCGCGCGCCGCACATTGCAACCGCTGCTTCTGCCTAATGCGGACGCGAAACTCCGCGCGCACGCCGAGGAGATGATTCAAGGAATCACCCGAAACCCCCCGGTCTATTGATTGTGCCCGAACGACTGTTCCAACTTTACCTTGATTTACCTTGATGTCGGGTCCACTTGCAGAACCGGCGGGGAGGCTTATCTTAAATGAGAGGTGAGGAGTTGCCTATGAATACCAAAAGCCAAACAGCAAAAATCATGGAACAGCCCAGCCCGTTCACTCCGGGTGTCACCAAGAGCATGGTGCGCGAACATGCGTATCGCCTGTATCGCGACAAACTGCCGGATCATCCGTTGACACTGGAAAATTGGGTGTTGGCTGAAAAGGACCTGGTGGCAACGATGGAAGCCGAGCGGGAAGGCTTCGCGGTCTAGCCGTTGGCCTTCAGACCTTGGGCCGCAATTTCTTCCACAGCCAGCCGAACGGGTCGTAGTATTTGTCCCCGACGCATTCCTTGAGCGGGATGATGGAGTTATCGATGATGGTAATGCATTCGGGGCAGAACGGGCCGTCGAAGATTTTTCCTAACCCACTCCACCGGCAGCGCTCTTTTTGAGTTCACCCTTGACCAGGGCCACGGCGTAGTCGCGGTTCATCTTGGCAATGAAGTCGAGGCTGATTTCCTTCGGGCAGACGGCTTCGCACGATCCGGTGACGGTGCAATTGCCAAACCCTTCCTTGTCCATCTGCGACACCATGTTTTTGACCCGGCGGTCTTTCTCGGCCTTGCCCTGAGGGAGGTAATTGAGGTGGGAAACCTTTGCCGCGACGAACAGCATGGCGCTGGCGTTTTTGCACACGGCCACGCACGCGCCGCAGCCGATGCACGCCGCCGCATCCATCGCGAGGTCGGCAATCTCCTTTGACACCGGCAGCGCGTTGGCTTCGGGCGCATTGCCGGTGTTCACCGAAACGAAACCGCCTGCCTGCATGATGCGATCGAACGCGGCGCGATCCACGATCAGGTCTTTCACAATCGGGAACGCCCGCGCGCGCCAGGGTTCGATGGTGACGGTCTGGCCGTCCTTGAAATACCGCAGGTGAAGCTGGCAGACGGTCGTGCCTTTGCGACTGCCATGCGGGATGCCGTTGATGACCAATGAGCACGTACCGCAGATGCCTTCGCGGCAATCGCTGTCGAACACAAACGGTTCCTGGCCCCCGGCGATGAGGCGCTCGTTGACCACGTCGAGCATTTCGAGGAACGACATGTCCGGGCTGACGTCGCGGGCCTCGTGCGTCTCGAAGCATCCGGGTGACGCCGCGTTCTTCTGCCGCCAGATTTTGAGTGTGAGGTTCATTTGTAACTGCGCGTCGCCATGTGAACTTCCTCGCACACCAGCGGTTCCTTGTGCAACTCCGGTTTCTTGTCCGCGCCTTTGAATTCCCACGCGGCTACATAGGCAAAGTTCGCGTCGTCGCGTTTGGCCTCGCCGTCCTCGGTTTGATGCTCCACGCGAAAATGGCCGCCGCAGGATTCCTCGCGGTGCAGCGCGTCCAGACACAATAATTCGGCAAATTCAAGGAAGTCCGCCACGCGGCCGGCGTGCTCGAGGTTCTGATTCAACTCTTCGCCCGAACCCGTCACCTTGACGTTTTTCCAGAATTCTTCACGCAATTCCGGGATGCGCTTGAGGTTGATCTCCAGGCTCTGACGGGTGCGCGCCATGCCGCAGTTTTCCCACATCAGCCGGCCGAGTTCCTTGTGGAAGCTCGTCGCGCTGCGTTGGCCGTTGATGGACAAAAGCCGCCGCGTGAACTGGCGCACGCCTTCCTCCGCCTTTTTGAATTCGGCATGGCTCGCCGGGACTTTCACCTGCTTCGTCGAGGCAAAATAATGCCCGATGGTGTAAGGCAAAATGAAGTAGCCGTCGGCCAGCCCTTGCATGAGTCCGCTGGCGCCGAGCCGGTTGGCGCCGTGGTCGGAGAAATTCGCCTCGCCGACGACGAACAGGCCCGGCAGCGTGCTCATCAAGCCGTAATCCACCCACGTGCCGCCCATCGCGTAATGCACCGCCGGGTAAATGTGCATCGGCTGCCGGTAGGCGTTCTCGCCGGTGATGCGTTCATACATTTCAAACAAGTTGCCGTAACGGTCGCGGATGGCGTCTTCCCCAGACCGCTTGATGGCATCGGAGAAATCAAGATAGACGCCCCGCCCGCCGGGGCCGACCCCGCGGCCGGTGTCGCAGACCTCCTTCGCCGCGCGCGAAGCGATGTCGCGCGGCGCGAGGTTGCCGTAGCTCGGGTATTTTCGTTCCAGATAATAATCGCGGTCGGCTTCCGGGACGGACGCCGGTGGCCGGCCGCAGTCCTCCTTGCGCCTGGGCACCCAGACGCGGCCGTCGTTGCGCAGCGATTCGGACATGAGCGTGAGCTTCGCCTGGTGGTCGCCGCTGACGGGAATGCACGTGGGATGAATCTGGGTGTAGCAGGGATTGGCAAAGAACGCACCCTTCTTGTAGGCGCGGTACGTCGCGGTGACATTGCAGCCAATGGCGTTCGTGGAGAGGAAAAAGACGTTGGCGTAACCGCCGGTCGCCAGCACCACGGCATCGGCCGAATGCAGGGAAATTTCGCCGGTGACCAGGTTGCGGACCACGATGCCCCGGGCCACGCCATCCACGACCACCAAGTCGAGCATTTCCGTGCGGGGATACATGCGAATGTTGCCCAGGCTGATCTGCCGGCACATCGCCTGGTAGGCGCCGAGCAAAAGCTGCTGGCCGGTCTGGCCGCGCGCGTAAAACGTGCGGGATACCTGCGCACCGCCGAACGAGCGGTTGGTCAGCGTGCCGCCGTATTCGCGGGCGAACGGCACACCCTGCGCTGCGCACTGGTCAATGATGCTGGCGCTCACCTGGGCGAGCCGGAAGACGTTCGCCTCGCGCGCGCGAAAGTCGCCGCCCTTGAGGGTGTCGTAAAACAGGCGAAAGACGGAGTCGCCGTCATTCTGATAATTCTTGGCCGCGTTAATGCCGCCTTGGGCGGCGATGGAATGCGCCCGGCGCGGGGTGTCCTGGAAACAAAACGCCTTCACCTGGTAGCCGAGCTCGGCCAGCGTGGCGGCGGCGGCGCCGCCGGAAAGCCCCGTGCCGACCACAATCACGTCAAACTTCCGCTTGTTGGCGGGGTTGACCAGCTTCATGTCGGACTTGTAGCGGTCCCACTTTTGCGCAAGCGGGCCGGAGGGAATTCTGGCGTCAAGACTCATGTCACCGGTCAACCTCCTTTCCGGAAACCGCGCTCGCTGCAAGGTGCTGGACGGCGGCCTCCCGGTAAGCCTTGCCAAAACCGCACATCACGGCGACCGGCACCGACGTGTATATGATGAAAATCACCACGGCAAACCACCGGGCAATCTGGTCGGGGAGATGGGAAACCCCACCGAACGTCCATTTCCAGCCGACCGACTGGAACATCGCGCGCATGCCATGGCTCAGATGCAGGCAGAGCAGCCCCACGGCAATGATGTAGAAGACGGCGACCGGCCATTTGCTGAAACCGAGCAGCAACATCAGATAGATGTCCGGACGGCCTGCGGAATCGCGCAACGCGCTGAAATCAATGCCCGTCAGGTTGACCGCGCGCACCCCGAGCGCGTAGTGGAGCAGATGGAAAATGACGAAGGCCGCGATGATGATGCCGCTCATCATGATCGTGCGCGAGGCATAGCTTGCGGCAAACGAGGCCGGGTCGCCGGCGTAACCCACGGGCCGGGCGGCCCGGTTCTCGGCCCGCAACTTGAACGCCGACCAGATGTGCAGCACGATCATCGTGAGCAGGACGATGCGCGCGGGCCAGAGGATTTCGTGGCGGTCATGCAGGAACTGACCGTAAGTGTTGATCCAGTAGGGGCCGAGGAAAACCTGAAAGTTCCCCATCATGTGTGCGACAATGAAGAACACCAGCAAGAAGCCGCTGATGCCCATGATGTACTTCTTCCCGAGGGAAGAATTCCAGATTTTCATCAAAAAATTCATGAAGCCCGCACTCAGGTAACGACGAATTTCAAGTCTATCGTCCGAGGGCTGTCGCGTCAAATCGGCCCTGCAATACCCTGCAAGTATAAGAAGTGCAGATTTTCAAGTGCCGTTACATCAACCTGCCCTTTTTTGCGAAATTTTTGACTCCGACTTGAACTGCTGATTCACGCCAATAATGCAGTTAGTTCCATCACAAACGGTTGATGCAGCGGTTTTGCGCCTGACATCGTCCTATCCGGTTGTGTAAAGCGGCTGTGGACACGCGCCCCATTCATTCAATGCGCGCTCGTCGCTGGTTGCCGGTGAAAGCCCGAAGGATTCCAGCGCCTCGCCCACCAGGTAAAGCGAGCCGGTGACAACCACGAAATCGTCGCTTACAATTTTTCCCAGCGCCTCGCGCAAAGAATCACAGGCGACAATCTCAGCCGTCGAATTCACTGCGCGGCAGGCTGCCGCCAGTTCGCGCGCGTCAGCCGCGCGTTCGCTCGAAACCGGAACGGTCAATATCCGCGCGGCCAGTGGCGCGAGCGTTTCGCATATGTGCCGCCAATCCTTGTCCTGAAGCACTCCCAGAACCAATATTCGCCTCGTTCTGCCAAAATATTTCTCCAACGCTTTGCGCAGAACCTTTGCTCCGGCCACATTGTGTGCGCCGTCCAACAAAAAATTTTGTCCGGAAGGACGCGTGACCAATTGCAACCGCCCCGGCCAGTTCACCGTTTCCAAACCGGTGCGAATCGCCGAGTCGCTCGCCGGAATTTTGCTTTGCAATGCCTCGACCACAGCCAATACCAGCGCGGCGTTCAACCTTTGATGGTCGCCGGGCAAAGGCAGCGCAGCCGTCCCGGCTGCTGCGTGCAGGCGGGACGCCTGCGCTACTTTAATCAACGGCGCATTTTTCCCCCGCGCCGTTTTTTCGATGACTGCCAGCGCCTCCGGTTCATCCGCCGCCGTGATGACCGGCACGCCCGGTTTGATGATGCCCGCTTTTTCGGCGGCGATTTTTTCGAGCGTGTCGCCGAGCCATTGCTGGTGGTCGAACTGTATGTTGGTGATGACGCCGGCCAGGGGCGTAACGATGTTAGTGGCGTCCAGCCGCCCACCCAAACCGGTTTCCCAAATCACCAAATCGCATTTTTGTTCCGCGAAAAATTTCAACGCCATGACGGTGACGAATTCAAAGAAAGTAGGACAGGCATCCTGCCTGTCTGTGGCGTCGGGCGTCCCGCCTGACGTAGAGGGCGGCATCTTGCCGCCCGGAACCAGCGGAGTGACTCTGGCGACCGGCAAAATGCGAATATTCTTTCCGCCGGGCGGGACGCCGGCGCTACCTTGCAGTACTCGCAGTTCGTCCACCAGTCGTATCACCTCCGCCTCACTGATAAGCTGCCGGTTCACCTGGATCCGTTCCCGAAACGAGACCAGGTGCGGCGAGGTAAACAGCCCGACACGCAAACCCGATGCCCGGTAAATGCTCTCCAACATCGCGCACGTCGAGCCCTTGCCGTTGGTGCCGGCGACGTGAATGAAACGAAGCTGGTTCTGCGGATTGCCTGCCAGCGCGGCGAGTTTGAACGTGTTCTCCAACCCAAACTTCGCGCCAAAAAGCCGGAGGTCGTAGAGAAATTGGATGGCCTCGGCGTAGGTCACAGCAACCGGTTGTGAATGTGCGCGTGCGCAGCGGCGATGAAACCTTTGAACAGCGGATGCGGCTGGTGCGGCTTGCTCAAAAACTCCGGGTGAAACTGGCTCGCGATGAAAAATGGATGGTCCTTGAGTTCGATGACTTCCACGAGCTTGCCGTCGGGCGACAGGCCGCTGAAAACAAAACCGGCCTTTTCAAATTTCTCGCGGTAGGCGTTGTTGAATTCATAGCGGTGGCGGTGGCGTTCGTTGACCACAAATGAGCCGTAGAGTTCCGCCACTTTTGTGCCGAGCGCCAACTGGCACGGCTGCGCGCCAAGCCGCATCGTGCCGCCCTTTTTGGTCACGCGCCTTTGTTCGTCGAGCATGGCGATGACCGGGTGCGGCGTGGCCGGGTCAAACTCGGTCGAGTGCGCCTTTTCCAATTTCAAAACGTTCCGCGCAAATTCGATGGTGGCGATTTGCATTCCGAGGCAGAGGCCGAGATAGGGAATTTTGTTTTCACGCGCGTATTGCACAGCCTTGATTTTGCCTTCGATGCCGCGCTCGCCGAACCCGCCGGGCACAAGGATGCCACCCAGTCCTTTGAGGGTTTTTCCCGCGCCCTCTTTTTCAATTTCCTCGGAGTCCACGCGCACGATTTCCACGCCGCAATCGTTGCCGATGCCGCCGTGGCTGATGGCTTCATAGACGGACTTGTAGGCGTCCTGCAGGCCGATATATTTGCCGACCACGCCGATGCGGACGCGGTGCTGCGGCGCGATGATTTTGCGGATGATTTCCTGCCAGTGCGTCATGTTGGCGGGCGGCACATCGAGGCGCAGCAGCCCGCACACCAAGTCGTCGGCGCGCTCGCGCTGGAGCATGAGCGGCACTTCATAAATCGAATGTTCCACGTCCTGCTCCTCGATCACCGCCTCCACGGGGACGTTGCAGAACATGGAAATCTTCTGGCGCAACTCCTTTTCCAGCGGCTTTTCGCAGCGGCAGACGATGAGGTGGGGCGTGATGCCGATTTCGCGCAGCTTGGCGACCGACTGCTGCGTGGGCTTGGTTTTCAACTCGCCCGCCGCCTTGATGAACGGCACGTAGGTGACATGAACAAACACGACATTGCCGTGGCCGGCTTCCAGCGCGAACTCGCGAATGGCCTCCAGAAACGGCAGGCCCTCGATGTCGCCCGTCGTGCCGCCGATTTCGGTGATGATGACGTCGGCCTTGGATTTCTCGGCGAGGAGGTGAATGCGGTTTTTGATTTCGTCGGTGACGTGCGGGATCACCTGGACGGTTTTGCCGAGATATTTCCCCTCGCGCTCGTTGTTGAGCACGGTCTGATAAACCTGGCCGCTGGTGAGATTGTTGAGTCGGGTCAGCTTGACGTTGGTGAACCGCTCGTAATGGCCGAGGTCGAGGTCGGTTTCCGCGCCGTCGTCGAGCACATAAACCTCGCCATGTTGGAACGGGCTCATCGTGCCGGGGTCAACGTTGAGGTAGGGGTCGAACTTTTGCAGCGCCACCTTGAGTCCGCGGTTTTCGAGCAACGTGCCGAGCGACGCCGCCGTCAACCCCTTGCCCAGTGAACTCACCACACCGCCTGTGACAAAAATGTATTTCATTTCAAAATTTTAACCCGGATTGAAAACGGAATTGTTTTTCACACCGTTGGTCTACGCCTCGCTATTGGTTACCGTCATAATCTTTTTTAAGATAAACCACATGGGGCTCTTTAATTATATGCTCTTTTCCAGTTCGTTTCACATCTTGAATGATGTTTGATACTTGTTCCCAACTCACTGCAAACGTTGCTTCCGGTTCATTTTCATAACCGGCATATTGCAGCTTAACTCCGTTTTCTGTAGACCATACTCGCAATGGCACATAACGTTTTCTCACCTTCCCAAAATCTAGCTTCTTTGATTCAGTCCAAAACTTGAGCAAGTCTTCGGAAACATCTAGTGCCGGACCAGTTGCCTGAACGGCAAAGTAAACCCCACTACCCAGCCTCCCTTGTTCATCTGGCATATCAGCGATGAAGAAAGCCATATCATTCGTAAAAAGCATAGGATAACCGCTAGTGCCCAAAAACGGCCAGATAAGTGTAAGCTTTGAGTTTTGGTCTTTGAAGTAGAGTTCGGCACCCGGGCCAGAGTCAACGCCTACCCATTTGGCAGCCACGCCAAACCCACCATAGATGGGCTGAAAGTCAGATTGTTTCTCTTCGCATCCTTGCATCAGAACAAGAAATGCGAACAGTAATGGAATGAGTAAATTTATTTGCGTTTTCAAAATGCAAAAATTTCCGTGTCCATCTGTGGCTAAAGTTTTCTTAAAATTTGTTCCACCCGCGCCACGTCTTTCGGCCCATCCACGCCCACGCTGTCGTAATCCACTTTCACGACCGCGATTTGAATGCCATTTTCCAGCGCGCGCAACTGCTCCAGTTTCTCCGCGTTTTCGAGCGGCGACACCGGGAATTTCACCAGCCGCAGCAGCGTCTCGCGCCGGTAGCCGTAAATGCCGAGGTGCTTCAAAAAAGAAAATGCCGCCAACCGTTCGCTCGCTGAACGACTGGCGGCCTCGCGCAGATGCGGAATCGTGCGCCGGGAAAAGTATAACGCGCGGCCGGCGGCATTGACAACGACTTTTACGACGTTCGGATTATCGAGTTCTTCGGGATTTTTGATACGCGTGGCAGCGGTGGACATTTCGTCGCGCGCGAGTGCGCCGGCAACAGCGTCAATCACCGCCGGGTCAATCAACGGTTCGTCGCCCTGGATGTTCACCACCGCGTCGCAGGTGCAACGCCCGGCGACTTCGGCGATGCGATCGGAACCGCTCCGATGATCCGGTCGCGTCATTTCCGCGCGACAGAAATTCTGTGCCACTTCCCAGATCCGTGTGTCGTCCGTCGCCACGATGACTTCGCTCAGCGACCTGGCCTTCTGGCATTGCTCGACGACGTGCTGAATCAGCGGCTTGCCGGCGATGAGCGCGAGCGGTTTGCCGGGAAATCGCGTCGAAGCGTAACGGGCGGGAACGATGCCAATCGTGTTCACGGGTGTTGATTAAGCCACAACTTGCCGCGCCGAAGCAAGCAGCGAAGGCGCGGATTGAACTTAGATGAAACACCGAATTGCACGCCAACACCAAAATTCAGTCCGCCGGGATGTTATAAACCGGTTTTGGGCGGCGGCTTGGGTCCGCTGACTTCATTGGTGGCGTTGCCGGGAGGAACGGAAACATTGAGCTTTATTCCAAAACTGCCGTGTTCGCGCCAGCCGAAGTAGAAGTTAAAACTGCCCCGCTGGCAGGAAATGAACGGAAGCAAAACCAATTTGCGCCGGGCCACCTCAAAGTCCCAGCCGCCGTGCGGACTGGAATTTCGCTCCGGGTATTTGCCGCTCCGCACGAATTCCTTGTCGGCAACCCCGATGACGTAATTATCAAAGTTGTGGAACGGATTGCGATAGTGCCATTTCAGCACCCGATGCCTGTCCTCCGGCTTGTACCCTGCGGGCGGAACCGGATTGTCAATGTTCCCAAACCACCAGACCGGGTTGAGCTTGTTGTAGGTGTGTATTTTGGGCAACCCGGGCCGCAGTGTGACTCTGACGCTGTGCCACCTAAAACGGTGCAAGTTATTTACCTCCACCATGTCCACTCCACCATGTCCAAAAATCCTACAGAGCGCTTCAAATTGAGACATCGCAACAAAACGCGCATGGCGGTTTTCACAGGAAAACCACACAATTCTTGGTCGTTGAATCCTTATTTCGCTTTATTCAGTGCAATGGATTGGTCAACGGACGCCAAAGGCAGACGGATTTTCTACTTTGGCTTTGGCACTACGAATGCTAACCTACCAAATATGTTGCGGTTGCAGCAGGCAATCAGTGAACAAAGTGTAATGTAATCATTGTAACCCGCCTGTTGTATTGTTCACGCCGCATAAAATGGAAAGAAAAAGAAAAATGAAAAATACCAAAACCCTCCGTAACGCAGGTTTCACATTGGTGGAAATTATGATTGTCGTGGCCATTATCGGCCTCTTGGCGGCAATTGCCATTCCCAACTTCGTCAAAGCCCGCGCCACCTCGCAGATGAATGCTTGCATCAACAACCTGCGCCAGATTGACGCCGCCGCGAATGAATTCGCGCTGGAAAAAGGCCAAAAGACCGGTGACACCATCAGCTATCCCGGCGACCTGTCGCCCTACATCAAGTTGAACTCTGCCGGCAGCATTCCTCCGTGTCCGGCTGGCGGCAATTACACTTGTGACACAGTGGGCAAAAATCCGACTTGCTCGCTGTCTAACATCAACCACGTTCTGCCGTAATTAATAGTGGGCTTGATTCAAAGGCTCGAAGCGAAAGGCTTCGGGCCTTTTTGCTTTTTTGAACCCAGGCAAGCTGATTCTCAAAAAAGCCTCCTGCTTTTCACTCGGATTTTGGCATTGGTACTGCTAGTTAAATATCAAATTGTGGTCGCAATGGGCAATTAGTGAACATAACCGTAATCATTACATTATAACTCGCCCGTTGTGTGGTTCACGCCGCATAACCGAAAGGAAATATAGTATGAAAACCTCCAAAGCTTCGCTCTTGGCGGGCTTCACGCTGGTGGAAATCATGATTGTCGTGACCATCATCGGCATCTTGGCGGCAATTGGCATTCCCAGCTTCGTGAAAGCCCGCTCCAGATCGCAAGCCACCGCCTGCATCAACAATCTGCGACAGATTGAAGCCGCAGTCCAACAGTTCGCGATCGAAAAAGGAAAACGCGTCGGGGACGTGGTCAATTACCCCGATGATATCACAGCCTACATCAAATTGAATTCCGAAAATTCAATTCCCCCCTGTCCTGCCGGTGGCGATTACAGTCTTGCACTAGTGGGCAATATTCCGCAGGCTCTTTGTTCGCTCGGCGCAACGGTTGATCCCCCCCATGTCCTGCAGTAACAACTGCCCGACTCACTCAAGGCACAAGGAGATACTTGTGCCTTTTGTTTTTTGTCCGGCGGCGGTTGACTTCGAGAATCGTTTAGGTTAGGAGAAAGACCAGAATTTCACGGTCATTCAAGCCGGGCATGAGCATCATTCTAAAAACGGAAAAATTGCGCGTTGAATTCACCAGCGGTGAATTGCGCCAGACAACCAAAGTCGCGCTGGGCAGTCTCGATTTGGAGGTGAATGTCGGCGAAGTCTTCGGCTTTCTCGGGCCGAACGGCGCGGGCAAAACCACGGCCATCAACGTCCTGCTCGGCTTTGTGCCGCCGACCCGTGGCGCGGCGTATCTTTTCGGCATTGACGTGCGCCAACCCATTGCGCGCCAGCGCATCGGCTATTTGCCGGAGATGACGTATTATTACAAGTTTCTCACTGCCGAGGAGTTGCTCCGGTTTTATGCGCGCATTTTCGGCCTGCCGCGAGCTGAAGCGGACAAGCGCATTGACCAACTGCTCAAGCTCGTTGAACTGGAGCAGGCGCGCAAACGTTCCATCAAATCCTATTCCAAGGGAATGCAGCAGCGCGTCGGCCTCGCGCAGGCGCTCATCAACAATCCCGATTTACTGATTCTCGACGAACCGACCAGCGGCCTTGACCCGCTGGGCCGCATGAAAGTTCGTGAAATCATCCAACGCCTGAAAAACGAGGGCAAGACGGTGTTCTTTTCGTCGCATGAGTTGGGCGAAGTGGAAACCGTTTGCGACCGCGTGGCCATCATTAATCAGGGTGAACTCAAGGCGACGGGGCGCGTCAGCGATCTCGTCGCCCAGCACCAGGCCAATTTGGAAAAGGCCTTTCTGGACATCATCGGCTATCAAACACAATCCGCGTCATGAACACAATTTGGGCATTGGCCGGTGTCGTCATCAAAGAGATGTATCGCCGCAAGGACTTTTACGTCCTGTTCGTCCTCACAGCGCTCATCACCATCGCCGCCGGCATGGTCAATTTCTTTGACGACCCGAAAATCGTGCGCTACGTCAAAGACATTTGCATGTTGCTCATTTGGATTTCGGCGTTGCTCATCGCCATCGTAACCACGGCGCGACAGATTCCCGCCGAACGCGAAAGCCGCACCATTTTTCCGCTGCTGGCCAAGCCGGTCACGCGCGGGCAATTCATCCTGGGAAAATTTTTTGGCTGCTGGCTGGCCACCGGCATTGCGTTGCTCGTCTTCTACGTTTTCTTTGCCATCATCACCGGCTCGCGCGAACAGTACTGGCCGTGGCTGACTTATCTGCAAGCCATCTGGCTGCAATGGGCCATGCTCGCCGTGGTCATCGCCCTGTCGTTGTGCGGCTCGATTATTTCCGCCGCGCCGTCGTCCACCACGACGATTTGTTTCATCGCCGTTGCCGGCATTTTGCTGTTCGGAGGCCATTTGAACATGGTGGCGCTCCACCAATCGCAGCCTCTGCAAACCATTTTTTACACGATTTACTTTTTAATTCCTCATCTGGAATGGTTTGATATCCGCGACCGTGTGATTTATGACTGGGGTTTGGTGAACTGGCTGGATTGCGTGCTGGCGACGCTTTACGCGGCGGCTTACACCGGCCTGTTTTTGCTGCTCACCTGGCTCGGTTTCCGGCGCAAAAGTTTGAACACGTGATGAAGGCTTCCCCGTATTTGGTTCTGGCGTTCGTATTGATGGTTTGCTTCACACTGGCGACCGGCATTGAACCCCGTGCCAGCACGTGGAGCAACCGTACCAAATCAAACAACGTTTTCAGCATGCTGTTCGGCGACGGGCGGCGGCTGTTCGCGAACCAATTCTTCACCATGGCGGATGTTTATTTTCACAGCGGCTATTACCCATCCATTTTTGACCTGCGCGAAGAAGGAACAAAGGAAATCGTCGCCGCCACTCACGGCCAGGCCGAGAATGAAGAACAGGAAAAAAAAGAGGACTTTCTCGGCAAACCGAAGGATTGGATTGACCGGTTTGGCCGCCATTTCCACATCACTGAACACACCCATCTGGAGCACGGCAACGAACGTGAAATTTTGCCCTGGCTGCGGCTGGCGGCGGACATGGACCCGCAAAAGATTGAAACCTACACCGTCGGTTCATTCTTTATGCGCATGCACCTCAACCAGCCGCGGGAAGCCGAAGCCTTTCTGCGCGAGGGACTGCGAAATAATCCGAACAGCTACGAGATTTTGTTCGAGTTGGGCCAGCTTTACGACGAAAATGATCACGACACCGGTCGCGCGCGAGACGTCTGGCAGCTTGCTTTGCATAAATGGTCCAAAGATCCTGAAGCCGTAAAAGACAACAAGCTCTTTTTTGAGGAAATCACCGTTCACCTCGCCCAGCTCGAACGGGAAGCCGGCAACTGGCAGCAGGCCATCAATTGGTTTCAAGCCGCCCAAAAAGTTTCGCCGGACCCGAACGCGCTGCAACAGCGGATTGACGAAATCAAAAAGAAAATGGCGGCGCAACCATCCCCCACAAACAGCCAGCCGCATTGAAGGCGCGTCCAAAAATTGCAGGAGCCGGCGTAAGGAGGCTCATTGTTTTCGATTTATGATATACGATTAACGCGGCGTGCGGGGATTGTGGAAGGACTCGTAAATCACATATCGCATATCGTAAATTCAGTCAGAGCCTCGTGACCTCGGCTCCTGCAGTTGAGATTGCGCTTTGTTTTTCGCGCGCCGCTCTGGTTTAATCGCCGCCATGAAAGCCCGGCAGGCAAAAATCTCGCGCAACACCAAAGAAACCCGCATCGCCGTCACCCTCAACCTCGACGGCAGGGGAAAATCTTCGGTCAAAACCGGCATCCCGTTCTTCGACCACATGCTCACGCTCTTCGCGAAACACGCGACAGTGGATTTGCATTTGCGCTGCCGCGGCGATTTGGAAGTGGACGCCCATCACACGGTCGAGGATTGCGGCATCGCGCTCGGCCAGGCGTTCACGCTTGCGCTCGGCGACAAAAGGGGCATCCGCCGTTACGGCGCGGGTTTTCATCCAAAAAACCCGTTTACCGGCGAAGCCTACGTGCCCATGGACGAATGTCTGGCGCGCTGCGTCATTGATTTTGGCGGACGGCCGCATCTGGTCTGGCGCGGGCTGAACGAATTTGCCCAAAAGCGTGTTGCCAAATCCGAAAAAATTCAGGACACGTCGAGCGCGTTTCGCTTCGGCCTCGCGCGTGAATTTTTCCAGGCCTTCGCCAACGAAGCCCGCTGCAATCTGCACCTGGAACTGCTCTACGGCGACGAGCCGCATCACATCGTCGAGGCGCTGTTCAAGGCATTTGCCCGCGCGACGGACGCGGCGTGCCAGCGCGATCCGCGCATTGCCGGCAAATTGCCGAGCACAAAAGGAAAATTGTAAAAAAGAAAACGCCCTGCGTTTTGGCGCAGGGCGTTTTTGTTTAACGGAATTTCAAGCGCCGACGCTTGCCAGTTCCTCGTTGTTTTCAACGTTCACAATCTTGAACTGTTCGGCGTGCATGCCGGTGTCGGCGCGGAATGACAGCTTGCCGAAGTAGCGTTTTTCCATCTCGATTAGATGTTTTTCGTCCTCGGTGCGCAACCGTTCCAGCACGGTCGGATTCACCACGATGCGCAGTTGGAAATCCGACTCGTCGCGCTCGCGCGTTTTCAAAATCTCCTGCAGCTTGCGCTGGATTTCCACGCTCATGGTCAACACGCTTTTCACCTTGCCGCGGCCTTTGCAATACGGGCAATCGTCATAGACCGCCGAACGCACGCTTTCGGTGTGGCGCTGGCGCGTCATTTCCATCAAGCCGAGCTGCGAAATGGGCAGGATGTGGGTCTTGGCCTTGTCGCGGCGCAGACCTTCCTTCACACGTTGATACACGGACTGCTGGTCGCGGCGCGACTTCATGTCAATGAAATCAAGCACGATCAACCCGCCCATGTTGCGCAAACGAAGCTGGCGGCAAATTTCCTCGGCGGCTTCGAGGTTCACCTTCAGGATCGTGGCGTCCTGGTCGCGGCTGCCCTTATGCCGGCCCGTGTTCACGTCAATTGCCACCAGCGCCTCCGTTTCGTCAATGACGATGTAGCCGCCGCTCTTCAAATGCACCTGGCGCGAGAAGGCGTTCTCCAATTGCTTGCTGATGTTGAACCGGTCAAAAATCGGCTGGGCGTCGGTGTAGAGCTTCACTTTGTCGGCCGAGCGCCGTGAAATCTTGGTGACCATCTCGCGCATCCGGTCATGGGCCTTTTGATTGTCCACGACAATGCGCTCGACGTCTTCAGTCAAAAAGTCGCGCACGGTGCGCTCAATCAAATCCGGTTCTTGAAAAACGCACGTCGCCGGCGGCTGGTTCTTCATGCGCTCCTGCACGCCGCGCCACTCTTCGAGCAGCAACGCGAGGTCGCGGACGAAATAACGTTTCTGCTGGCCTTCGCCGGCGGTGCGCATGATGACGCCCATGCCATCGGGAATCGCCAGTTCGCGCAGGATTTTTTTAAGGCGTTTGCGTTCCTCCTGGTTTTCAATTTTGCGCGAAATGCCGCTCTGATCCGAATTAGGCAACAGCACGAGATAACGTCCGGGCAACACGAGGTTGGTCGTGATGCGCGGGCCTTTGGTGCCAATCGGACCTTTCGTAACCTGCACGATGATTTCACTGCCCGGCGGGTAAAGCCGCGGGATGTCCTTTTGGGTGATCTTCGGCCGGTCGCGTTTGCGGCCTTCGCGTTCGACAATTTCCACGCCGCTGTCGAACTGGTTCGGCACGATGTCCCAATAATGCAGGAACGCATTTTTCTCGAAGCCGATGTCCACGAACGCAGCCTTGAGGCCGTCTTCAAGGTTGCGGACCTTGCCCTTGAAAATGCTGCCGACGAGGCGTTCCTCGGTGGTGCGTTCGATGTTGAATTCCTCCAACCGGCCGTCTTCGAGCACGGCGACGCGCGTTTCGAGCGTCTCGGCGTTGATGACAACTTCCTTGTGAATTTTCTTCTCCGGCCGGATGAGCCGCTGAACCTTCTTCACGAGAGCGGTCGCCGCGAATTTGATGGTGTCCAAAATGCCCTTGGGCTGTTCCGCCACGGGCACCGGCGCGAAGGGTTTTTCCTCCGTCACGGGGACCGGTGTTGCAAGTTTTGACTCGCGGAGTTCCTTTTTGTCCGCGCCGGAATCCGGCGTTATGTTTTCCGGTGCTCCCTGGGGAGGCAGGCCGGCGGCGATGTTTTCGGCGCGCTCGATTTCGTTCGTGTGCCGTTTTTCGAACACGTGCTCCGCACCGCCCTGCTCAGTCACCACGTCGGCGCGGGCCTGGACGGCTTCGCGGTCGGGTTTTTGCTGGGTCTGGCCGAAGCCACCTTTGGGGCGGAAACGCATTCCGCGGCGCCGCCGCGAAAAATTATTATTACTCATAGTCAGTATCCTTTTCGATGGATGTATATGTTTTGCATCAAGCCCAGTGCGATCAACGAGCACAGCACTGAAGACCCGCCGTAGGAAAGCAGCGGCAGTGGGACGCCCGTCACGGGCATGATGCGAATGTTCATGCCGATATTGATGAACACGTGGCTGAAAATGAGCGTCACGACGCCCACCGCCACGAGTTTGCCCAGGCGATCGCGCGCCTGGCCGGCGATTCTCAATCCCGTGAAGAGAACCACCGCATACAGCGCGATCACAATCACGCTGCCGACAAATCCTTCCTCCTCGGCAATCACGGAGAAAATGAAGTCGTTATGAGCCACCGCTCGCGGCAAATATCCGAGGGCGTTTTGGGTGCCCTGCCGCCAGCCTTTGCCCGCCAGCCCGCCGGAGCCGACGGATATCAACGCCTGACGAACGTTGTATTCGTCATCAAGTTGTTGTTGTCGGATGCGTTGCAACTCCGCCGGGGTGGCGTCCGGCGGAGCGAAATGGGTGTAATCCCGTCCAAAATAAACCAGCAGCCGGTCGCGCTGATACGGCTGCATCGAAACCTGCCACCAGCCCGGCGACATGAACAGCATGTCCACCAAAAACAGCGCCGCCAGCAAACCCACCACGCCGACGAGCTTCAGCAAATATTTTCTCGGCGTGCCGGCAACGAACATCATTACCAGACCCGTGGGTAATAATACGAGTGCCGAACCCAGATCCGGTTCCTTTAAAATCAGCGCGAACGGCAGGAGCAACAGCCCGATGCCTTTCCAGAAAACCGCCGGGTGCCGCAATTCATCCTCCGGCCGGCTCAGAAAATGCGCCGCCACCAGAATGAACGCGAGCTTGGCGAATTCACTCGGTTGAAATTGGAAAAATCCCAGGTCAATCCACCGCCGCGCGCCAAAGCGCATTGAACCAATGTGCGGAATCATCACGGCGACCAGGCAAAAGATCGTCGCCCAATAAGCCACAAACGACCAGCGCGACAACGTGTGATAGTCCACCAGACATAACGCCGAGCCCGCGCCGATGCCGAGCGCATACCAGACGATCTGCCGCACCCAGCTTTGGTCATACCACGGCAGCGTTGCCGCCGTTGCATTCGCCATCGTGGCGCTGTAAACGAACGCCGTGCCAATCAGCATCAGCCCGGCCAGCACGGCCAGTTGCAACCGGTCGATCTTTGCGTGCGGTTCGTTGATGGGAATGTTGAGCATTTAATCTGTCTGCCCGCCGTGCCGCAGCGCAGCCAAAGCGGGTCCGTTGGACTTTTCGCTGTTCAAAATCGCTTCGTAAATGTCATGGGCAATCGGCGCGCAGGAGACACCGCCGGAAATGCCGCTTTGAACCATGACGACAACCGCGTAACACGGATTTTCATACGGCGCGAATGACGCGAACCACGTTGTGTGGTCCACGACCCGGTTGTGTTCGTCCGTCACCTGCGACGTGCCGGTTTTGCCGCAAATGCGCAAACCGGGCATAAACGCCGCGCGGCCGGTGCCCTCCGGGTCTTCGGTTTCCGCGAGCATGGCGTCCTGCAAAATTTTCAGACTGCGCGGATGCACGCCCAATACGTCACACACGACACCGGAAGGAAAAATCGCCGGGGCTTCACCCGAGGCCGGGTCTTGCGATTCGATGCGTTCGACGAGTCGCGGCTTGAGCACCTTGCCGCCATTGGCGATGGCGGAAATCATCACGGTGATTTGCATCGGTGTGACCGCGATGTCGCCCTGCCCGATGCACAGGTTGGCTGTGTCACCGTCATGCCAGCCGGAGTGCACACGGTCGAGCGTCGGGAAAATGCCTTTGGTCTCCTGTCGCGTCGGCAAACCGGTGCGCTCGCCCAGGTGAAACTTCTCACCCATGCGAACAATGTTTTCAATGCCCGCCCGCAGACCGTTGGTGATGAAATAGGTGTTGCAGGAACGGATGATGGCACGGCGAAAATCGTATACCCCCGACGGCGCGGTGTCCTGAATTTGCCGCCGCCCAATCATGATGTAACCGTGATTCGGATTTTCAGGAGACGGCGGATTGTAAATCGTCGCGTTGGGGTTAAGCCCATTTTCCAGACACGCCAGCGCGACAACCGTTTTGAGAATCGAGCCGGGCGCGTAATTTTCCTGCGTGGCGCGATTGATTTGCGGACGCAATTTCGGATCGTTCAAGCGCGCCGGTTCGTTGGCGGCATAATCCGGGTTGATCGCCGGCGACGAAACCATCGCCAGCACGTCACCCGTGCGCACGTCCATCACGACGACCGCCGCGCGCGAGTCCTCGCCCTGATGCGCCGCGAGCGAGCGTTCCGCCGCCTGTTGAATGTCGAGATCCATCGTCAGCACGACGTTGTGGCCTGGTTCCGGCCGGCTCCACACGTTTCCGGTCTGGCGGTAGCCGAGATTGTTGACGAGCACGGCCTCCGCGCCCGCGCGTCCCCGCAATTGCGCGTCGAATCCGGCTTCGACGCCGACCGCGCCGCGATAATCCGGCAACCGATACGAAAAAAAAGCGTCCTCGCCCTCCGCCGAACTGTCATCGCGCAGCACATAACCGAGCAAATGCGCCGCCGTCATGCCGAACGGATAAGTGCGAACGGGCTGTAAATCCAAATCCACGCCCAGGCCACCGGGGTATTGTTCCTCGAAACGCGCGATTTGCGTGTCGTTGAGATTGGGCAGCACCGGATACGGCAGCGCCAGCCGCGTTTCGTAGTGGCGGTTAAACACCGCCTCATCAAGCGTCAGCGTCTGGCCGAGCTGCTGGCCGACTTGTTTGACCACGCTGTCCGCCACGCGGAAACGCGATTGTTCATGAAGCTGTTTTAATTGACCGGTTGTGAGCGCGAATTGCTTTCGTTCGGCCTTGGTCAGCGAACGGCCAAGTTTTTTCTCCTCCGCGGCAATGCGTTGTTTTTGACCGGCACGCGTCTGCGCGATGGCCACGCCGTAGGCGGCATCGAATTGCCTCCGCAAATCATCAAGGTAAAGGCTGAGGCTGTAGCGCGGACGATTTTCGGCCAGCACCCGGCCGTTGCGGTCGAGAATTTTTCCGCGCATGGCGGGAATGCGGACGGTGCGATACGATTGCGTCTCCAAATGGCTTTCATATTTGCGCGCGGAAACGACCTGCACCCACCATAGACCGGCCAGCAAAACGAACAGGCCGCCCGCCAGCGTCACCGCCAGGAGGCGGAGCTGCGGATCGTTCTTTTTCAGTTCGTCAAAAATCAGCATCGTCGGCCCGAAATAGGTTGATGAAGTGGCGGAGTGATGGAGGAATGGGAGGCAAATTGAGCGATTTTCCCCATCGCTCCAACACTCCAATGCTCCAATGCTCCGTTCATTTTCATATTCTTCCCCGACGGATTTCCCGGTCGGGACGGAAATTGGGTTCAATCCTCGGCTGATAGCCGAGCGAGCGGTTGCACCAATTGAACAGCGCGAAAACGAACGGCGTCGCCGCCGCGCCGCCCGCG
>PMOA01000033.1 GCA_003161635.1 Limisphaerales bacterium | reverse complement strand
CGGGAAACATTTGCGTCCCACGATTCTGGCGCTGTCCGCCGGCGCGCTCGGCGAGGTCACTGAGGCGCACGTGACGGCGGCGGTCATCATTGAAATGGTGCACCTGGCCACGCTGGTGCATGACGATGTGATGGACGGGGCGGAAATCCGCCGCGACCAGCTCACCTTGGCGGCCAATTGGGGCAACGAAATCGCCGTGCTCTTCGGTGATTGTCTGTTTGCGCAGGCGTTGAAACTGGCGGCCAGCTTTCCGACGCCGGAAGTTTGCCGCGCCGTCGCGATGGCGACAAACACGGTTTGTTCCGGGGAAATTTTGCAGACGCAGCACCGCCACAAGTTTCAAATCTCGCGCCGCGAGTATTTCCGCGTCATCGAAATGAAAACCGCCGAACTGTTCACGCTTTCGTGCGATTTGGCGGCGTTTTTGAGCGGGGCGACGCCGAAACGGCGCGCCGCCTTGCGGCAATTCGGCGCGGCGTTCGGCACGGCGTATCAAGTTTATGACGATTGCGTGGATTTGTTCGGGACGGAAGCATTGGCCGGCAAATCACTGGGCACGGATTTGGCGAAGGGCAAATTGACGTGGCCGGTGCTGTTGGCGTGGGAACGCGCGAACGCCGCCGACCGGGCGCGCCTGGAAAACCTGGTCGAAAACTGGCAGCCGGAAAATTTGTCCGCCGTGAACGAATTGCTGGCCAGATACGAAACCTTTGAGCCGTCGCAGGAGGTCATCGCGCGCTATTTGGAGCAGGCGCGGCGGGTGTTGCGGGTTTTGCCGGAATCCGGCGGGCGCGCGGGATTGTTCGGTCTGGCGGATTTTTTAGCGCAACAAACCGACGCCCTGGCGGTTTGTATTTGAACAGATCATGATTATGTCCGCTCCAGTCAGACGCACGGATGATTCAGAGACGCCCGCGCCGGTGGATGAAGAGTCTCTGGTGCGGCAGGCGCGGCGTGGCGATTTGGAGGCTTACGATGAATTGGTGCGGCGCCATCAGGAGCGCATCTACGCAACGATTTACCACATGACCGCCAATCACGAGGACGCCAACGACCTGGCACAGGAATCGTTCATCAAGGCGTTTCAGGCGCTGAAATCCTTCAAAGGCGGCTCCAGTTTTTACACCTGGCTGTACCGGATTGCGGTCAACAAAACGATCAATTTCCTCAAGCAGCGCAAGAACCGCATTCACATGAGCCTGGATGACTTGGACTTCAACGCCGAGCACGACCCGGATTTAATGGCCTTGATTTCGGACAAAACACCGCGCCGCGAGGCTGGTTTGGCAGAGTTGCAGGAAAAATTGAACGCGGCGTTGCTGAAGTTGTCTGAACCTCATAGATTGGTGGTTGTTCTGCACGATGTGCAGGGGCAATCGCACGAAGAAATCGCAAAGATTATGGATTGCAACATTGGCACCGTTCGGTCGCGGCTGTTTTACGCCCGGCAGCAATTACAGGCGTTGTTGTCTGATTACTTGAAGTAAATATGAACGAAAACGAAAACGAAAATAACTTCGAGTCGTTGTGCCGCTTGCTGGTTCTCAAACGGCACGAAACGCCACCGCCGGGATATTTCAACTATTTTTCAAGCCAGGTCCTGCAACGAATTCGCGCCGGCGACACCGGAAAATCAGCCAACTGGTTGGAGGATTTGTTTGGTCAGGCGCTCTGGCTGGGAAAATTGTTGCAAGCGTTTGATGTGAAACCGGTGTTTGCAAGCGCGTTTGCAGGAGCGCTTTGTTTGCTGCTGTTTCTCGGAATTATTTATGCGGAACGCCCGGATCTCTCCTCGCAGCCGGTTCTGCAGTCCGCCACCACTGCCGCTTCGTTCGCCGCCATATCGCCATCCCTGTCCCAGTCAGCGGGCCAAATGGGGATCGTGTCCAGCACCGATCCAGTGCTCAGCCTTCAGCCGGTCGCTTCGCTTTTTGTACAGCAAAATTCGCTCGCCCAGCCGGTCAGCTTTTCACTTCCCGGCAATTGATCCGATTTGAAATGCGTTGCGCGCTTGAAACGCCGCCGCGCTTGTCATTAAATCGGGCGGGTGCCAACCAAAGTCATAGCGGTCGCCAACCAAAAAGGCGGCGTGGGCAAGACAACCACTGCCGTCAATCTTGCGGCGTGCCTCGCCGCGCTTGGCCAACGCGTGCTCTTATTTGACCTCGACCCGCAGGCCAACGCCACCAGCGGTCTCGGCCTGGAAAAAACCGAGGGCGCCAGCGCGTATCGGGTTTTGCTGGGTGAAGGCAACCTGCTCGACAAAATCAAAAGCACCGCCTTCGAGCGGCTTGAAGTTGTGCCGTCCGAAGTGGATTTGTGCGCCGCCGATCTCGAACTGGCACGAATGGAAAATCATCTGCTCCGCGTTGCCGCAGTGTTGCAGCCCGTGCTGGAATCGCAACGATTCGACGTGGTCTTGATGGACTGCCCGCCGTCACTGGGCATTCTCACCCTGAACGCCTTTGCCGCGAGTGACGGTTTGCTCGTGCCGTTGCAATGCGAATATTACTCGCTCGAAGGCATTTCCATGATGAACCGCGTGCTCAACCAGTTGCGCGACGCGGGCATCAATCCGCGCCTCGACATTTTTGGCGTCGTGATGACGATGTTCGATGGCCGGACGAAACTTTCCAACGAGGTCGTCAGCGAAGTCCGCAATCAGCTCGGTGCGCGCGTGTTTGAAACCGTGATTCCGCGCAGCACGCGCCTCGCCGAAGCGCCGAGTTTCGGCAAACCGATCATCCATTACGACAAATACAGTTCCGGCGCGGCGGCTTATGAACTGCTCGCGCAGGAAGTCTTGAAACGGCTGGAGGGTTGATTTGTTTCTTCATTCTGCATTCTAAATTCTACATTCTCAAACCATGCTGAAGCGCACGCCACTTTTTACCGCACACCAGAAACTCGGCGGCAAACTCGTCGAATTCGGCGGCTGGGAAATGCCGGTGCAATATACCAGCATCACGGACGAACACCTCGCCGTCCGCAAAGCCGCCGGCATCTTCGACATCTCGCACATGGGCGAAGTCACCGTCAGCGGCGCGGGCGCGGCGGAATTTCTGAATTCTGTTCTCACGAACGACATCCGTAAGCTCGCGCCCGGCGAAGGCCAATACACCCTGATGTGCAACGAACGCGGCGGCGTCATTGACGATCTGTATGCCTACCGGTTGTCCGGTGAGGTTTATTTTCTGGTCATCAACGCCTCGCGCATCGAACCGGATGTCGCATGGTTGCAGGCGCAGGCTGCCCATTTCCCGCGTCGAAACGAATTGCGACTCACTGACGCTTCGCACAATTACGCCGCTGTGGCCGTGCAAGGCCCGCGCGTCCGCGAATTCATCGAAACTTGCATTCCGGGCGATTCAAGTTCGGCCATGCGTGTGGGTCGCGTAACTGAATTGAAGAAAAACCAAGTCGCCGGCTTTCACTTTGAACAAGGCGGTGTGCTCGTCTCGCGCACCGGCTACACCGGCGAAGACGGATTCGAAATCGTCGGTTCGGACGAAGCCATCCGGCACGTTTGGGACGCTCTGCTCACTGCCGGGCACGCGTTCGGCATCAAGCCGTGCGGTCTCGGCGCGCGCGACACGTTGCGCACGGAGGTTTGCTATCCGCTTTACGGCCATGAACTGGACGAGGAAACCACGCCCATCGAGGCCGGACTCGGATTTTTTGTCGCGCTCGACAAAGGCGAATTCAATGGACGTTCGGTTTTGGCTGAACAAAAGGCAAACGGCACAAAAAAGAAATTGGTCGCCTTCAAGATGACGGGCAAATCCGCGCCGCCGCGGCCGCATTACCCGATCTGGGCAAACGGCGCGAATGTCGGTGTCGTCACCAGCGGCACGCAAAGCCCGTCATTGGGAATTGGCATCGGCATGGGTTATGTGCCGCCGGAATTGGCCAAATCGGACACGAAAATTGGAATCGAAATTCGCGGCAAGTATGCACCTGCTGTAGTTGTGCCAAAACCGATTTATCGAAAACCTTAAGCTTTATGCTTCGCGCATTGCATTCGGTGATGTCCTAAGCTTCCTGTAAAAACCAATCGGGTGCAGACTCCAAACGCCCGGTTTAACAGAAAGCGAAAGGCAACCCTGAAACGTCAAGTCCCAGCCAAACCCTCGAAAAACGATTCCTCAACCTGACACCCGGCAAGAATCGGGAGGCAAAACCTTCATCCCAACTGGCGGCCTGAAAAGAGGACATAAGGAAGTCGTTTTAAGGTCTTGACTGTTTCCAGACAATGTGATAGGCGAAACAGCGATACGGACACGAGACGCTGACCCAGTTCAGCCAACGCCCCGCCCGCAGTTTTACTTAACGCTACCCAGAGAACGAACCTGTGTTTGGTTTTCCTTCTGGGGAAGGGAAAGCCGGCATGAGGGTTTGTCCGGTCCATTGAAGGCCAGGACGCAGGCGCATTCAGGGGAACGACAGCAGTACCGCATCGAAAGCAATGGGTTGTGGTTGATGTGACTGACATGTTGCAGGCAATCGAGCGCGGCGAAGCGCGCACGAGCGCGGAACTGCTGCCGCTGGTTTATGGAGAATTACGCCGCTTGGCGGCGCATAAGCTCTCACAGGAACGCCCCGGCCAAACCCTCCAAGCCACCTCGCTGGTTCACGAAGCCTGGCTGCGGATCGAGGGCTCGCACGACCGGCAGTGGGACGGCAAGACTCACTTCTTCGCAGCGGCAGCCGAAGCGATGAGGCGGATTCTGGTCGAGAACGCCCGCCGCAAGCAGCGGCTCAAGCACGGCGGCGGGTGCCAACGGGTCGAGGTGGACGCGGTGGAATTGGCCTGCCCGTTGCCCGACGACGATTTGCTGGCTCTCGATGAGGCGCTGACCCAACTGGCGACGGTGGACTCCGCCGCAGCGGAACTCGTCAACCTGCGCTTTTTCACCGGCCTGACGCAGGCGGAAGCCGCCGCGCAACTGGACATCTCCTGCAGCACCGCCGACCGGGCCTGGGTTTTCGCCCGCGCCTGGCTCTTCCGCCGCGTTCGCCTGCCGGACGAGCCGGGTAAATAAAATCACCAACTGCCAGCCGATTTTTTGAAGCAAACTGGCCGGCCACGGCGCATGTATGGGTGAAGGGATTGTTGATCGGAGTCAACGTTATGAGCACAGACTGGGAACGACTCAAACAGGTCTTGGCCGAGGCGGCGGCCCGGAACTCACCGGCAGAACGAGCAGCCTATCTGGACGGCGCCTGTCGCGGCGACGACGGGTTGCGCGCGGAAGTCGAGAAACTCCTGTCGGCCCACGATCAAGCCGGCGCGTTTCTTGAAGACCCGGTTGCTCCAACACAGCATTCTACCATCGTCCTTCCCGCACCACTCACCGAGAAACCCGGCGACAAGATCGGCCACTACAAACTCCTCCAGCAAATCGGCGAAGGCGGCTGCGGGGTGGTCTATATGGCCGAACAGGAGGAACCCATCCGGCGGCGGGTCGCCCTCAAAGTCATCAAGCTGGGGATGGACACGAAAGCGGTCATCGCCCGGTTCGAAGCCGAACGGCAGGCCCTGGCGCTCATGGACCATCCCAACATCGCCAAGGTGCTTGACGCCGGTGCGACCGACACGGGCCGGCCCTACTTCGTCATGGAACTGGTGCGCGGCATCAAGCTCACCGATTACTGCGACGAGAACAACCTTTCGACCGAGCAACGGTTGGACCTGTTTGTTCAAATCTGCCATGCCATCCAGCACGCGCATCAGAAGGGGGTCATTCATCGGGACATCAAGCCTTCGAACATCCTGGTCATGCTGGCGGATGACGTGCCGGTGCCCAAGGTGATCGATTTCGGGATTGCCAAGGCGATCGGCGAACGGCTCACCGATAAGACGGTCTATACCCGGTTCGAGCAATTCATTGGCACCCCGGCCTATACGAGTCCGGAGCAGGCGGGCCTGAGCGGACTGGACGTGGACACGCGTAGCGACATTTACAGCCTGGGGGTGCTGCTCTACGAACTGCTGATGGGCCGAACGCCCTTCGAGCCTAGAGCGCTTGCGCAGGCCGGGTTGGAGGAAATCATCCGTTGCATCCGGGAAGACGAGCCGCCCAAGCCTTCGACACGGCTGATGCTGCTGGAGGCGAAGGAGCAGACTACCACGGCCCAGCGGCGCGCCACCGAAGCGCCCAAGCTGATCCGGTCATTGCGGGGCGACTTGGACTGGATTGTGATGAAGTGCCTGGAGAAAAACCGGACACGGCGTTACGCAACAGCTAATGAGCTGGCTCGGGACATCGAGTGCCATTTGAGCCATCAGCCCGTGAGCGCGGCGGCACCGACGCTGGGTTATCGGACAGCGAAATACGTTCGACGTCATCGCCGGGTACTGGCGACGGCGGGAGCGCTGGTCATGCTGGCGGTTTTGGGGACGATGTTCAGCGTGTGGCAGGCCCGGCGGGCGGAGGAGGCGGAGAAAGAACGGGAAAACCTGCGGAACGTGAAGTGGGCTCTGGAAACGGCGCTGCCGGAGATCGAGCGCTCACTCGACCAGAAGGACTACACCGGTGCCTTTAAACTGGTCGAGCAGGCCCGGCCCTTCATTGCGGGCAATCCCCGCTTCCAGTCGCTCTCGGCGCGGGCCGTTGGTGTGATTTCGGTCGAGACCACGCCCCCGGGTGCGCAGGTGTTCATTAGAGATTACAACGACCTCAACGCTAAATGGGAGCCTGTCGGCAACTCCCCCCTCAACGCAACGAAGGTGGCTCAGGGCCTCAAGCGATGGAAAATAACCATGCCCGAATACGAAAGCGCGGAGGGCACCCTGTTCGCCAGTTTCAAACCCGTTGAACTCAACATCAAGCTGCGCCTGCTGGCACCCAACGGCAGAGTGCAGACCTTCACGACCCTGCATAGTTTCACGGCAACCTCTGGATCTGAAGGTTATAATGGTACCAACAGCGATGGAGTTCATCCGTTTTTGGGACTGCTTTTATCGGGCAATACCTTGTATGGGGCGGCGCATGTTGGCGGCCGTTCGGGCTGGGGCACGGTGTTTGCCGTCAACACCAATGGCTCAGGTTTTACGACCCTGCATAGTTTCGCGGCGATCTCTGGATCCGGAGGTGATTATGGTACCAATAGCGACGGAGCCAAGCCTTATGCCGGATTGCTTTTATCGGGCAACACCCTGTATGGGACGACGCAATATGGCGGCAGTTCGGGCAATGGCACGGTGTTCGCCATCAAGACCGACGGCACGGGTTTTACGAACCTGTATAATTTCACGGAAACCGCCGGATCTACAGGCGGTTATGGTACCAACAGGGACGGAGCTAATCCAGTTGGCGGATTGATTTTATCGGGCAACACTTTGTATGGGACGGCGGTTGGGGGCGGCAGTTCGGCCGGTGGCACGGTGTTTGCCATCAACACCGATGGCACGGGTTT
>PMOA01000060.1 GCA_003161635.1 Limisphaerales bacterium | reverse complement strand
GTCTGCTTGTAAAGATTGTTGATGACGACCTTGGCGATGGCGTCGCGCTTGAGTTCAACGACCACGCGCGTGTTTTCGTCCGATTCATCGCGAATGGCCGTGATGTCGGTGAAGCCCGCCGTTTTTTCGTTCACCAATTCGGCGACGCGCTCGACGAGCACCGCGCGGTTGACATTGTAAGGAATTTCCGTGATGACGATTTGTTCCTTGCCGCCCTTGAGTTGTTCGACTCCGACCTTGCCGCGAACCTTGATGCTGCCGTGGCCCGTCGTGAAATATTCCTTGATGACTTCCAATCCGCACACCATGCAGCCGGTCGGGAAGTCCGGGCCTTTGATGAATTTCATCAGGCCCTTGACCGTGATGTTCGGGTCGTCAATCTGCGCGCAGACGCCGTCAATGATTTCGCCAAGATTGTGCGGCGCCATGTTCGTGGCCATGCCGACGGCGATGCCCGTGCCACCGTTGACGAGCAAATTGGGAAAGGCGGCGGGGAAAACGGTCGGCTCGGTGCGGGTCTCATCGTAGTTGGGAACGAAATCCACCGTGTCCTGATCCATGTCCTCCATCAGCACCGCGCCGAGATGCGCCAGCCGCGCCTCGGTGTATCGCATGGACGCCGGCGGATCACCTTCGACGGAACCGAAGTTGCCCTGGCCGTCCACCAGCCGTTCGCGCATGGCCCACGGCTGCGCCATGTGGACGAGCGTCGGGTAAATCGCCTGGTCGCCGTGCGGATGGTAATTGCCCATCGTTTCGCCGACGATTTTGGCGCACTTGATGTGCTTGCGGTTCGGCATGACGCCGAGTTCATTCATGGCGAAAAGAATGCGGCGTTGCGAAGGTTTGAGGCCGTCGCGCGCATCGGGCAACGCGCGGGAAATGATCACGGACATCGAGTAATCAAGAAACGAATTCTTGATTTCCTCGGCGACGTTGACCTTGGCGATTTTTTCCCCGGAGGCAAACAGCGGTGTGTTGCCCGCAGGCAGTTGTTCGGAACTTTTGTCAGGCATAATCAAATCAGTTGGCAGCGGTTAAGTCCTCCAGTTTCGCCGGGACAAGCGCAATGGCAAATTGTTCGCAGGCGGCGCGAATTCGTCCGTCAGTTGCCGACATCGTGCCGCTGTGGTGCAAATCACAGGTGGCGACGTGCAGGGCGTCCAATGTCCGTAACGGAATGTGCGGATGACACGCTTGTTGTATCGCACTCGCGCGCTCAAGCACGGCGCGAGTCAGCGGAAACAAACGAAGTGACTCTTTCTCGATCATCGCAACAAATTTCCCGGCAGCGGTCTCGCGTTCGGGCGGCGTGATATATCCGCGCCGCTCTTTGGAAAGCAGCGCGGAACGAACTTCGGTCAGGGCGAGTTCCGAGGTCACAAATTTATGGCCAACCAGGTTGCGCCCGAACCATTCGCTGTCCGCTTCACGCACAAGCAGTTTCACGATAATCGCCGAATCGAGATACATTACATTGTTACCAGCCACGCGAGTCCCGGTCTTCGCGAATAATTTCCTCTGCCGAAGGGCCGCCATGAATGGGTTGTTTCAGGAGGTAATCCCCCATGCCTTGGAAGACCTTTCCGGGTTCATCCACCTCCACCTTCACCAGCTTGGCCTTTGGCTTGCCGTCGCTGGTGATGGTGATTTCATGTCCGCTTGCCACCAAATCAAGCAACGCGGAGAGATGCGCCTTTGCCGAACGGACGCTGATGACCTCTCCGATGCCAGGGGCAACCGCCACTTCTTTGAGCACCATGGGCTCCGATTTGGCGGACGGATATTTAATAATTTTGGTTTTCATGACCTCAATGTAGTCACGCGTGACTACATTTGGCAAGTAAAATTTTCAAATATCCAAGTTCCTTACGTTGAGCGCGTTGTCCTCGATGAACTGGCGGCGCGGTTCGACTTCCTCGCCCATCAGCTTCGTGAACATCTCCTCGGCTTCGACGGCGTCGGTAAGGTCAATCCGCAGCAGCTTGCGCCGCACCGGGTCCATGGTCGTTTCAAAAAGTTCCTTCGGATTCATTTCACCAAGACCTTTGAAACGTTTGACGGACAGGCCGCGGCGGCCGACTTCCTTGACCGCCGCGAGAATTTCCGGGATGGAAAACAGCGGTTTGACGGTTTCCCGGTCACCTTCGCCCTCGCTGATTTCAAACAACGGTTTGTCCTGTCCGGCGTAGTGCTCGATGCTGAAACCTTTCTTGTCGAGCTTCCCCAGCAATTCAACGATGGCCTTGTTTTCGTGCAATTCGACGTGCCGCGCGCGCCGGGTCGAACCGTTTTTCTTCTCGAAGGTTGTCGTGTCGCCTTCCTCCTCGGCACCAAACAATTTCAAGTCGGCATTCTTCGTGCCGAATTGCGCCAGTTCGTCCTCGGTGTGGAAATAATGCACCGTTTCATCATTGCCTTCGCGCACCTTGACCAGGTGTTTCGGCAGATCGCCGGTCTTTTTCTGGCGATGCTCGACGTATTCGGCGAAGTCGCCGCCATGACGTTTCAGGGCGTTGGCGTATTTGTCGAGCGATTCGAGCAACTCCAGAATTTCCGCGAGCTGTTTTTGGGAAAGCTCCTTTTGGTCGGAAAGGTTCTTCAAACGCACTTCTTCCGTGCCGAGTTCGAGCAGAATTTTATTCAACCGCGCGTCGTCATCCACGTATTCAACGCGTTTTTTGCGCGCGATCTGGTAAAGCGGCGGCTGCGCGATATAGACGAAGCCGTTTTTGATCAGTGCCGGCATCTGCCGGTAGAAAAACGTCAGCAACAGCGTGCGAATGTGCGAGCCGTCCACGTCGGCGTCGGTCATGATGATGACCTTGTGGTAGCGGAGTTTTTCGAGGTTGAACGCGCCTTCACCCTCGCCGTCGCCGATGCCCGTGCCGACGGCGGTGATCATCGTGCGGATTTCGTTGTTCTGAAGCACCTTGTCCAGGCGCGCCTTCTCGACGTTGATCAACTTGCCGCGGATCGGCAGGATCGCCTGAAACTTTCGGTCGCGTCCCTGCTTGGCCGAGCCGCCGNNCGGCGGAATCACCTTCGACGATGAACAATTCGGTGTTCGCCGGATCGCGGTCGGAGCAATCGGCGAGTTTGCCGGGCAAACCGCCGCCGGTGAGCGCGCCTTTGCGGACCGTCTCGCGCGCCTTGCGGGCGGCCTCGCGCGCCCGCGCCGCGAGCAGGCCCTTTTCGATGATTTTCTTGGCCACGCCGGGATTCGCGTCGAAGTGCGTCATCAACCCGTCGTAAACAACGGACGACACGATGCCGTCAATTTCCGTGTTCACCAGCTTCACCTTCGTCTGCGATTCGAAGCGCGGATTCGGCAGTTTCACGCTGAGCACGCACACCAGACCTTCGCGGACGTCATCGCCGGAAATCGCCGGGTCCTTTTCCTTCAGCAGATTGTTCTGCTTGGCATATTGGTTGATGGCGCGGGTTAGCGCGGAGCGGAAGCCGGTGAGGTGCGTGCCGCCGTCGGTATTGGCAATGGAGTTGGCGAAGCAGAGAATCTGGTCGCTGTAGCTGTCGGTGTATTGCAATACGCAATCCACAAACACGTCTTCGTCCTTGCCGTCAATTTTGCTGGGCCGTTTGCCCGCGATCATGATGGGCTTGGGATGCAACGGCTGCTTGCTCCGGCCGAGCTGGCGGACAAACTGTTCGATGCCGTCGCGGTAAAAAAATGTCTCCGTCTTCTCGTCGCGCTCGTCCTTGAGCACGATTTCAATGCCCGGATTCAAAAACGCCAGTTCGCGCAGGCGGTTGGCGAGGATGTCGAACTTGAACTCGACGGTGAGGGTGAAAATCGTCGGGTCGGGTTTGAACGTGATCAAGGTTCCCGTCTTTTTTGATTTGCCGATGACTTCGAGTTTCTGGGTCGTTTTGCCGCGCTCGAATTCCATCGAATAAACTTTTTCGTCGCGCGAAACCTCGACTTTGAACCAGTCGGAAAGCGCATTGACACATTTCGCGCCGACGCCGTGCAAGCCGCCGGAATACTTGTAGGCGCCCTGGCCGAATTTTCCGCCTGCGTGCAAATTCGTCAGCACCAGTTCGACGGCGGGCATCTTCCACTTCGGGTGCATATCCACCGGAATGCCGCGTCCGTCATCCCGGATCGAAACCGAGCCGTCCACGTGAATCGTCACTTCGATTTTGTTGCAATAACCTGCCAGATGTTCGTCAATCGAGTTGTCGAGCACCTCGAACACGCTGTGATGCAGACCGCGTTCGTCCGGATCGCCGATATACATGCCGGGCCGCTTGCGAACGGCTTCCAGACCTTCGAGCTTGTCTATTTTTGAAGCGTCGTATTTATCGGTCGCAGACGGTCTGGTTTTGCTGGTTTCTTCGGCTATATCTTCTTTGGTTTTCGGCATAAAAAGCTCACTTTTACGGTCGTTTTAACCGGGTCCGTGAAAGCTTAAAAAGAATAGAAAAATCGACGATTTAACACAACCTTTATTTGGTCAAAAAAACGTCTAAAAACACAATGAATTGTGGCCATGCCGGCCGGCTTATGCCATATATTGGGGCATCCCCAACCCGTGCCGGTTGCTGGTTTTATGTAAAAATAACGGCGGGTTTTGCCATCGTTTTGCCCTGAATCCGCTTGCATTGCCGTGCCGCAACTTTAGTTTCCGCGCATGGCTTTTTCCGAAAAGCAGAATAAAATTTTGAAGCCCGTCGAAAACGCGCCGCATCCCGACCGGTTTGTCCGCCGCCACATTGGCCCGCGTCCTGCCGACGCCGGCGAAATGCTCAAGCAACTCGGCTACGCGAGCCTCGACGCGTTGATTGACGCCGCCGTTCCCAAACCGATTCGACTCGGGCGTTTGCTTCAACTTCCCGCCGCCCGCAGTGAACATGAAGTCCTCGCCGCGTTGAAGGAAATCGCGTCGCAAAACCAGGTCTGCCGCTCGTTCATCGGCATGGGCTATTACGATTGCATCACACCGGCGGTGATTCAGCGCAACGTTTTGGAGAACCCCGGCTGGTACACGCAATACACGCCCTATCAGGCCGAAATTTCCCAGGGCCGGCTCGAAGCGCTCCTGAATTTCCAGACGATGGTCGCCGATCTCACCGGCCTCGACATCGCCAATGCGTCGCTGCTTGACGAAGCCACCGCCGCCGCCGAGGCCATGACGATGTGTCATGCGCTCAAGGACAACCGGAACATTTTCTTCATCTCGCAGAGTTGTCATCCGCAAAACATCGAAGTTGTCCGGACGCGCGCCAAAGCTCTCGGCATCGAAGTTGTCGTGGGTAATCACGAGAGTTTTCAATTCGACGGAAAAGTCTTCGGTGCGCTGGTGCAATATCCCGACACGTTTGGCGCCATCCACGATTACGCGCCGTTCGTCGAAAAAGCCCACGCTGCTGGAGCGATGGTCGCGGTTGCGACTGATTTGCTGGCACTCACATTATTGAAACCGCCGGGGGAATTCAGCGCGGACATCGCCATCGGCAGCGCGCAACGCTTCGGCGTGCCGCTGGGCTACGGCGGCCCGCACGCGGCGTTTTTCGCCACGCGTGACCAGTTCAAACGCAGCCTGCCCGGACGTATCGTCGGCGTTTCGAAGGATTCGCGCGGCAAACCCGCTTTGCGCCTCGCGCTCCAGACGCGTGAACAACACATCCGTCGTGAAAAAGCCACCAGTAACATCTGCACCGCGCAGGCGTTGCTGGCGAACATGGCGTCCATGTATGCCGTTTATCACGGGCCGGAAGGCTTGAAGAAAATCGCGCAGCGGATTCACGCCCTGACCGGAATTCTCGCCGCCGGCCTGGAAAAACTGGGTTACAACGTGCTGCCGGCGTCCCGCCGGCAGAATAATTCAAAAGGTCAGAACTGCCAGCAGGATGCTGGCAGCACGTTTTTTGACACGATTCGCATCGAACTCGGCCAAAAGCCGGCAGCGAACATTCTCAAAACTGCCGAAGCGCACCGGATGAATTTCCGCGAAATTGACGACCATACGCTGGGCATCTCGCTCGACGAAGCGACCAGCGAAAGCGACGTCATCGAGATCTGGCAGATTTTTAAGGGTGACAAGGCCATAGGTTTCACAGTGGCGGATGTAGCCGCAGATCTCATTAGCACCGGGCTTCAGCCAGGTGTGAAAATGAACGACGACATACCAGCCGTTTCAACGGCTTCCTCGTCCGCGCGCGAAACCGTTAAAACGGTTTCAATTTCCGCCACCTCAAACACCGGGCTGAAGCCCGGTGCTAATGAGAGTGGAATTGCGTCACACTTCGCCCGAACCACACCTTTCCTTATCCACCGGGTCTTCAACTCCTACCACTCTGAGACCCAAATGCTGCGCTACATCAAGCGGCTCGAATCGCGCGACCTCTCCCTGACGGCTTCGATGATTCCGCTCGGCTCCTGCACGATGAAGCTGAACGCCACCTTTGAAATGCTGCCGATTTCGTGGCCGGAGTTTGCAAAACTCCATCCCTTTGCGCCGCTGAAACAGGCGCGCGGCTACCAGATTTTGTTTCAACAACTTGAGGACTGGCTTTTGGAAATCACCGGGTTCGCCGGAATTTCCCTGCAACCCAACGCCGGTTCACAGGGCGAATACGCCGGCCAGCTCGTCATCCGCGCTTATCACGAAAGCCGGGGCGAAGCGCACCGCAACGTCTGCCTCATCCCGACCTCCGCGCACGGCACGAACCCCGCCAGTGCTGTCATGGCCGGGCTGAAAGTCGTTGCCGTCGCCTGCGACAAGAACGGGAACATTGACGTTGCTGATTTGCGCGCCAAAGCCGAGTCGCACAAAGCCGACCTCGCCTGCCTGATGGTCACGTATCCGTCCACGCACGGCGTGTTTGAGGAGACGATCAAGGAGATTTGCGAAATCATCCACACCAACGGCGGACAGGTTTACATGGACGGGGCGAACATGAACGCACAGGTCGGTTTGTGCCGTCCGGCGGACATCGGCGCGGACGTCTGCCATTTGAACCTGCACAAGACATTCTGCATTCCGCACGGCGGCGGCGGGCCGGGCGTCGGGCCGATTGGCGTGGCCAAACACCTGGTTTCGTTTTTACCAGGACACCCGGTTTTTACGTCACGACTCGACCGTGTTGGAGTTCACGCTTCAGCGTGTTCGGGTGCCGGGAATAACCTAAAGGTTGAACTCCAACGTATCGGCCCGGTGGCCGCTGCGCCGTGGGGCAGCGCGGGCATTTTGCCGATTTCCTGGGCTTACATTGCCGCGATGGGCCCGGACGGCCTGACTGAAGCCACCAAGTTTGCCATCCTGAACGCCAACTATATCGCCAAACGCATGGAAAATTATTTCCCGGTGCTGTATCGCGGGCGCAAAGGTCGGGTCGCGCACGAGTGCATCCTTGATTTGCGCCAGTTCAAGAGTGTCACCGCCGAGGACGTGGCGAAACGGCTGATGGATTACGGTTTTCATGCGCCGACGCTCTCGTGGCCGGTCGCCGGCACGCTGATGGTCGAGCCGACGGAAAGCGAATCGAAGGTCGAACTGGACCGTTTCTGCGACGCGATGATTTCCATTCACGCCGAGATGACCGCCATCGAATCCGGCGCGGCGGACCGGCAGAACAACCTGCTCAAGAACGCGCCGCACACAGCGGATCAAATTGCCAGCGATGCTTGGAATCGCCCCTACTCGCGCGAACAGGCGGCATACCCGGTGCCGGGCCTGCGTGACTACAAATTCTGGCCGCACGTCAGCCGCGTGGACAACGTGTATGGCGATCGTAATCCTGTGTGTTCCTGTATCGGAATGGAAATATATCAAAGCTAAACGGCTTGCCTCGCCATAGCGCAGCAAAGGCGGGTCTGCTCGTGCGTGGGGATGGAGAATTACGAGAATTAAGTCGCACCCGACAGGATTGCGAAAGCCAGATAAACAGGTAATCTCAATACAGTGGCATGGTCATTGTGTGACGCATGACAATCAAACGCATATTGGTTCTGGCAAACTCGACCAAGCACCATCCCCGAAGTTGCGTGGTTTGCAGGGAATTAATTGATGAAGGAAGCGACAAGACTCCTTGTTGTGGTTCTTTGTTTCCGCACAGGGAAAACAGGCAATTTATTCAGGAAAGCTTCTTTTTTTGAATTGACCGCGCTTATTCGCGCTGCCATGCTTGCCCTGCAAGCAGAATTGATGGAACACACGGTATGCATGCCACTTTCCAAAAATCGTTTCTTCTTTCGAAGTGCAAAATAGTTGCTGTCGTTCTTTTGGGATGTGTTTTGCCGGTGACGGCCGCTTTTTTACAACTGGTTTCACAACCCGATCCTTCTCTCCTGACTTCAGCCGGTGCCGGAGGAGATTCGGTGGATGCGATGATCAGCCCGGATGGGCGTTATGTATTGTTTGCGAGCACGGCAAGCAATCTGATCTTAAACAGCAACGGCGTGGCCATTCCTTCCCTGTTTCCTGTCAGCATGAATGTGTATCTTCGCGACCGGACCAACGGCACGACCCGGTTGATCAGCGTCAATCTTTCGGGAACGGGCGGCGGCAACGGGAATTCATGGCCGCAAGGAATTTCCACCAATGGCCAATATGTGCTCTTCGAAAGTGTCGCCAGTGATTTGGTGGCCAATGATACCAACAACGCCAGTGATGTATTCGTGCGCGATCTACTAAACGGCACGACGATGCTCGCCAGCGCGAGCCTTTACGGCGGGACTGCCAACGGGGTGTCGCGCAATTCGGTGATGACGCCCGACGGGCGTTATGTGGCGTTCGTCAGCGCGGCAACAAATCTGGTGGCAGGTGACACAAACCAAATCACCGATGTGTTTGTTCGTGATTTGCAGAGTTCGACCACAGCACTTGTCAGCGTCGGCGCGACATCTACGAATTCCACCGCGTTGACGAGTAGTTCGGAATCGCCGGTGATCACGCCAGATGGCCGCTACGTCGCCTTTTCCAGCAGTGCCACCAACCTCATGCCCGGGGTAACGACTGCAGGCGAAATTTACATTCGAGACCTGACCACAGCGCAAACCAAGTGGGCGAGCGTCAATGCGCGATCCATCGCGTATTCTTTGCTTGGCACGTCGAACGTGGTTTCTTACTGCCCAAGTATCAGTTCGGATGGCAATTTTGTGGCGTTTGAAACCGCAACCAATCCACCGAGCTTCAACGCGAACGGCCTTGTTCTGCGGCAGAATATGCAGACCAGCGGCACGGATATCGTGGGCACGAACGCCAACGTGATTTCCGGGCCTTTGGGCGATTTTTATACCCTGGATATGACACCCGATGGACGGTTCATCGCGTTTGTCGCCAACGTGGCGGGCAACTCGCCGGCAGTGAACACGGCGATCTATTTGTGGGACGCGCAAACCGGGACAAACACACTCGTCAGCATGAATCGCGACAGCGGGTTGGTGTCAGATGGGATTTGCAGTTCGCCATTGGTCAGTTCGAACGGGCAATTCGTCGCCTTCGTTGGCAGCGGAACAAATCTGGTGGCCAATACATTTGACGGACAATTTCATGTGTATGTCCGCGACCAGCAGGCCGGCATTACGAAATTGGTGGATGGGGATACCAATGGTGTTGGTGCGGGCGTGCCTCCCATGACCGTTCCCGGCTTGAGTGCCGATGGCCGATTCGTCGTGTTCGATTGCATGAATGGAAACCTGGTGCCCAACGACCGCAACCATGCAGCCGACGTCATTGTGCGCGATACGGTCGCGGAAACGACGGAATTGATTTCCGTTCCCGATCCAACGTTGACCTCTCATACGCCAAATGGCATCAGCGGGCTTTATCCAGGATCCGTCAGCGCCGACGGGCGCTACGTGGCGTTCAGCAGTGACGCGGATGATCTGATTCTTGGCGACACCAACAGTCAGCGCAACGTGTTCGTGCGTGATCTTCTCCTCGGCACGAACGTTTTGGTGAGTGCGGATACGAATGGAGTTGCTGCTTCAGGATTTTCCTTTGAGCCAGCCATCAGCGGGGATGGTCGCTATGTGGCTTTCTCCAGTTATGCCAACAACCTCATCGCGGGTGACGCAAACATCACTCAGGATGTGTTCCTTCGCGACCTGCAGACCGGAACAACGAGGCTGGTGAGCGCGAGCTTGGACGGCATTCATCCCGGGAACAGCAACTCCTTTTCGCCTGCGATCAGCCGGGATGGTCGCTATGTTTTATTCCACAGTAAAGCGTCGAATTTGACGGCAGGCTCGTTCGGCAGCGGGATTGACAATCTGTTCTTGCGCGATGTGCAGCAAGGAACCAATTACGCGTTGACCACGGCAACTTCGGGAACAGGCGTTTCTGCAGCGGCCATGACTCCGGACGGACGTTTCGTCGTTTACGCGGGCATACTCAGTGGGACGACCGTGCGTTTGTATGTCTGGGACACACTGGCTGCCGCGCGGATTTATACCAATGCTGCTTCGCCAACCGCTGTTTCAATCAGTCCCGATGGCCGGCGGCTGGCCTATCTGGCAGGCACGCCGGCAAGTTTGAATGTGGTGGGCCTTTCCATCAATTCCAATTGGGTGGCCAGCGCGGGCACCTTTACCTCCCATCCAGGCCTGCGGTTTAGCGGCGATGCACGATGGCTCGTTTATGCAACCAGCGCTATCAATGCCACTGGCGATGCCAACACAGTTCAGGATGTTTATCTTTACGATTTTCAAACCGGAACAAATTTTCTCGTCAGCGTTGGGGGCAATGACGCATCCGATTCTCCAGATATCAGCGCCGATGGCCGCTTCGTGGTTTATCGCAGCGCGGCCACGAACCTGGTGGCTGGGGATATTAACGGCCTTCCCGACGTGTTCGTCAACGATCGCTTGAGCGGTGAGACAATCCTTTTAAGCACGAGCCTGTCCGGCGCAACGGCGAACAACCGTTCCTTGATGCCGGTCTTCAGCGCCGACGGGCGGACGATCATTTTTCAAAGTTGGGCAAGTGATTCCGTTGTCAATGATTTCAATCAAGCCGCTGATATCGTTGCCTTCACATTTTTCTATGCCGACGTTACCCTTGGTGCCGCTCCTGGCGATGGTCCCGTCATCAGTTGGCCGTTTGTCTCCGGGCTGAGCTACCACGTTCAATTTAAAAATGACTTGAGCGACAGCAGTTGGCAAGAAGTGGGCGGGACGATTACGGTTTTGGGAAACCGGGCATACACGACTGACCCGTCACCCTCCTCCGGGCAGAGATTTTATCGCGTCGTTGCCAATTGAAACAACAACTCTCGTGCTTATGAATTCCAGACACTACAAATTAATATCGAAGTCCAAAGCCGCCGACGCTTTTACCTTCGTTGAGTTGCTCGTCGTGATAGCCACGCTCGGTTTGTTGGCGATGATGCTTCTGCCCGCATTGGCCAAAACCGGTCCCAATACCCAAGCGTTTCAATGCTTGAACAACCTGCGCCAGATTCAGCATGGCTGGCTAATTTACAGCACGGACAATAATGACCGGATTGTTCCAACATCGGGTCAAGGGTCTCTTCAGGTCACCGGTCTGCCAAATCCTTATACCGATCCAGGAAATCCCGAGAATCAGTGGATTTATGGCGACATGCAAAAGCCTGCGGCGGCGGCAAATGTAAATTTGCTAAAACTGGGATTGATATTTCCTTACGCTCCAAATGTTGCGCTCTTCAAGTGTCCAGCCGATCCGAGGACGGTGTTTTTTGGACAAACAGTTCCACCGGGAGGCGTGGATGCACCAACTGTCCGCAGCATATCCATGAATGGATACATGAGTCCGATAGTGGATCATATTATGACAAGCATGGCGCCGCTTAATCCGAATTACAGAATATTCAGGAAACAAGGTGATATTGCTGTAATGGGAGCTGCGAATTGCTGGGTCATGTTGGATGAAAATCCATGGAGCATCAACGACGGTTGGTTCTGCACAGATCCAAATAGTTGGGTGGATAAGCCGGCCACTTACCATAATGATGCCTGCGGAATTTCTTTTGCCGACGGCCATTCTGAGATTCATAAATGGAGGGATTCAAATCTTATCACTTACAATGGACCCCTTAACACGCAGGTGGCGGCTCAAGCCGGGGTGGGCGACGTAAGCTGGCTGATGCAAAGAACCTCAGTCCTCAAGTAGGACGTTTTGATGTTGTTGGGTGGTGTTTCACGCACCACAACATTGACTTGGCAGTTTCCAACGACGATTGCCTTTGAAAATGAAGTTCCCGTTGACTGATCCCGTGCTCAACGGTGGCGGTGCGGTGAATGATTTTGGCTGTTACGGCGCGGACCTGGCGACGTGGTTCGTGGTGGCCAGCGGCTCGTCTCCGCTTTTGCCATGACGCAGCACATCAAGCCGGATGTTTATCCCAAGGTCGAGGACGATGCGACCATCGTGATCACCTGCCCCAAAGCCCAGGCCATTCTGCAAGCGTCCCGGAACTGGCCTTTCGACCGCAGGGACATGGCAATTTATGGCCGCACGCCAGCCGCATTGACAACGTCTTTGGCGATCGCAACCCGGTTTGCAACTGCGCGGGGATGGACACTTTCATTTCTTGATGTAAACTTTCGAGGAACATGAAGATAACCGATGCACTTTTGGCGGAACACGTCGTGTTCCACAATATTTTCGACCACATCGAACACGTCGTGCCGAAGCTGAAAACGCTGGCCGAGGTGAAAGGATGGGCTGGATTGATGGAAGGGTTGCTGCTCGCACACGGCAAGACCGAGGAAGATTTGGTGTTCGCTCCACTGAATCATTACCTGGAACAACTTGGCCAGCGCGACAGTTTTGAACACGAACATCAGGAAATTGACAACAGCCTGCTGCGGGTGAAGGCCGCCAAGCGGCTGCCCGAAGCGCGACAGTTGTTGCTGCTCGCCGTGACCGCATCGCGCAAACACTTTGACCGTGAGGAACGGATTGTTTTCCCGCTGGCCGAGCGGGTGATGAAAGACAAAACGCTGGCCGAACTTGGCAAGGTTTGGATGAAGCAAAGGAACGCCGAATCGGCTTGAAACAGGAGGAGCAGGACCGGCTGCCAGCCTGTCCTATTTTGCCAGCGCGGCGTTCACGCCGGTGACGAGCGCGTTGACGCGGGTGGTCAACGGAAAATCCGACGGCGTTTCGAGTGTGTAGGACAGCTTCGTCTTGTTCACGATCAAATAAAACGCCTCGGCCCATTGCGGTCGCGTATGCGGATCAAGGTTCGGACGGATGATGCCGCCCCGGGCCGGGCGGTCTTCGATGATTTCAGATGGATCAATCGGGCAGACTTCTGCGATGCGCGCAATCATGGCTTCGGCCAGTGATGGGCGGTTTTCCGGATTCAATTCGTAAACGTAAAAACCGTGCGATTCCCAATCTTCGTGCAGGCAGAGGCAGAGGTCGAACTGCGGCTGGCGCTCCAGCCACGCGATGTGCGCGCGCGTCTCCGCTGTTTCCAAGTGCCGGTATTGCCGGTTGAGGTCAATACGTTTGTCGTTCTCCCGGCGGTTCAAAACGAAACCCATCGGATTCAGGCACGGGCAGAACCAAAGTTCTGCGTTCGCCGGCCATTGGTTTTCCTGGAGCAGGCGCAACGCCGCGAGCGGCCCGGCAGGCTCGTCGCCGTGAATGCCGGTGCTGAGGTAAACACGGGTTGAGAGTTGAGCCGTCTCCGCTTCGCTTCGCCGCGCCAAGGGGTTGAGAGTTGAGAGTGGCTGGCGATGGAAGGCGAGCAGGTTGAAATCGCCCTGCCTCCCAAACGGCTCGAATGTCCAGCCATGTTGTTGCGCGGCGGTTTCGACGTCGCGCAGGACGGCGCGGATGTCAATCGTCTCGCCGTGGTAGCCACCATGATTTTTGCCGAGCTTTTGCACGCGGAGAATTTCACGCAAAGGCGCGGAGACGCAAAGAAGTTTTTGACACGAATTGCACGAATTAACACGAATTCAATTTTTCGAAGCCCGTAGGGCTGGCATCTTTGTAGTGGGACAATCAAAAACGGCCAAAGCTCCGTAGGAGCGAAATCTTCTGGCAAAGGACGGAATATGCCTGGAGAATTTTTGGTTTGTAATTCTACAAAGATGTCGCGCCTACGGCGCTGGGAAATGAATGTCGCCTCCAACTTGTCTCGGTCGAACTCGATCTCTTTGGTCTCAATTTTGAAGTTCACCCTTCCGTAGAATGGTGTCGTAACGCTGGATAAACTCCAATTGTTTGGACAAGTTTTGAGAATACGATTTCGTCCATGCGTCAACAGCTTCTACGATTGCCTCATAAAGAGCCTCAAAAGAGAACATCTTCGTGCCGCTATCTGGGTCGATGCGAACACTTTTGAAGGTGGGGTCGGTGTAGAAAGTGAGGGCAAGCACCTTGCCAGACAGCACTTTTCGAGAGAGTGGATTGGTCATGTGCAAAACTGCATTTCTGAACTCCCATAATTCAGAGGGTGTCACGCCGACCTGGGTAAGCGTAGCATGTTTGGAGAGCCATATCTCGTAATTGCCTGTGACATCTCCAAGATCGAGAAAAGCCACTGTATCAACCAAGGATACGAGGAGCTTAATTGCTGATGTGTAATGTTTGTGCGCGTAAAGAAGCTTGATGGCCTCGGTGAAGTCATCATGGAGTAAATCATGCACATTTAAGCCTGAAGGCGTAACGTATGCAGCCAGCCAATCGGTTCGCCTCATGATGCCATCGAATACTTCAGAAACGATTACTGGGCAGGCCGGTGGATTTACATGCGCAACGCTATCGATGAGCGGTTTTCCGTCCACAATCGGCGTGATACAGACAAGTGGAATCTCTGGAGCCTGAAGGTCTCGAAGCGGACCCTCAAAAAGCCAAATACTCTTTCCGATTCTCCTAAGATAAGAAAATATTTCAAGAGACAAGCCTTGCCCTGCATCAACTCCCAACCAGGATTTGATGTCCGCGATAGGGAGTGGATAACGAGTCGCAAGAGAAGCATCAACACCCGCTCGACGTTGGAGGAAAACCTTGGCCGAATTGTCATCGCCTTCGAAATCGTGTGCAACCGCACCAAGACTCTTGATGAGGTTACGTTCCACATAAAGGAAGAGATTTACCACCCTTTCACTCATGTTTCGTGTGGTTCGCGGTTACTATTTCGCGATCGCTAGTTCGGCTTCCGTTTCGCAATTATCTTTTCCGCAGTCCCGATGCATCGGGGTTTCTTCCTGGTCGCTGAAGCCGTGTTTGTCCCAGCTCGGATCGAGGCCGAGGTCTTTGAGCATTTGCAAGTCCTTCTCAACCGGCTGGTTGAGCGTGGTGAGATAATTGCCGACCATCATCGCGCTCGCGCCGGCCATGAAAATCAGGCTTTGCGCGTCGCGCAGATTCACCGTCCGTCCGCCGGCGATCATGATTTCCTGTCGCGGCAAAATGAACCGGAAGCAGGCAATGGTCTTCAAAATTTCCATGACCGAAAGCGGCTCGTTTTTTTCAAATGGCGTGCCGGGAATCGGGTTGAGGATGTTAACCGGCACGACGTTTGCGCCGATTTCCTTGAGCGAAAACGCGAGGTCGCAGCGGTCTTCGCGCGTCTCGCCCATGCCGATGATGCCGCCGGAACAAATCTTGATGCCGGCCTTTTTCAAATAACCGATGGTCTCCAAGCGGTCGTCGTAGGTGTGCGTCGTGCAGGTCTGCGGGAAAAACCGGCGCGAACTTTCGAGATTGTGGCCGTAACACTCGACGCCGGCTTCCTTGAGCCGGTCGGCAACGCGCTGGCTTTTGATGATGCCGAGCGAGACGTCGGGACGCGTTTTGCCGCCGGCTTTCAACTCGCGCACACGGGCGCAAACCTCATCGAGCAGCGGGCCTTCGTTGAGGCCTTTCCACGCGGCGACGAGCCCGACGGCGGTGACACCATTTTTGCTGGCTTCATCCGCGGCTTCGGCAACGGGTTCGGGATCCACGAAGCCGTATTTGGGCGAGCCGGTCTGGTAAAACGACGATTGCGCGCAAAAACTGCAATTTTCCGAGCAGGCTCCGGCCTTGGCATTGACGATGGAGCAGAGATGAATTTTGTTGCCCTTGAATTTTTCGCGGATGCGGTTGGCCCAGGACAGCAAATCGAAAATGTCGGCGGAGTTTTCGAGATTAAACAACGACCGCGCCTCGTCGCGGGAAATCTGGCCGCTATTTAAAATCCGTTCGCCGAGCCGGGCGATTTGTGATCGAGGGTTTGCGTCAACCAGTTTTACCATCATGGTTGACAGGTTAGCCCCGCAGGCGATTAACGCAAGCGGTGACTCGCCGGATCCGGCGCCGGGTGCGAACCGGCCGGCGGGCAACGCGCTATTCGATCACCTTGCCGATGATGTTTTGACGCGGGACGGCTCCGAAGGTGCGGCTATCCATGCTGTTGTTGCGATTGTCGCCCATGACGAAGAATTTGTCATTGCCGATGCAAATGAACTCGTTCGCATTCCTTTCGTAGGCATAGGTCGGTGTTTTGGCCAGGAGATACGGTTCATTCAACAGCTTGCCATTGACATAAACCCTGCCGTCTTTGAGACCAACCCATTGTCCCGGCATGGCGATGATGCGTTTGACCTCAAGTGTATTATCGCGCGGGTCTTTCAACGCGACGATGTCGTTTTGTCGCGGCTCGCTTATGACATAGGAGAACCGGTTCAACCAATAACGTCCCGAGTCGGTCAGGGTGGGATACATGCTGGAGCCTTGCACTTGGACGAACTGGCCGATGAAACGGCTGATCAACAGATAGCTCAATGTACCCAAGACCGCCAAAATTATCAGAGCCCAGCATTGTCGGAAAAATCCAGACCACGATATTTGGCAGACATGATCTTTCACAAAAAAAAGTCTGGAGCCGGTGTCTGGTCTTAATTGCGCTGAAACAGCCATAAGCCTCCATTCCTACATTTTACATCATAAAAACTGAATTTTCGTAACAAACTGTCCAGAATATAGACAATAATGTCCAAGTTGACAACAAAAAAATCAAAAAAAATCAAATTCCCCGCTGGAATCCGAGTTTAGTTATTTATTTGCAGGGAGTTGCGAAGGAATCGTCATGTTCAGATAACCGGCGAGGGAGGCGATTTGCATTTCCGAGAGCGGACCGCCATCGGCGGTGGAAAACGCGGGCATGAGCGAGCCGGCCCGGCCATGCGCAATCCAGGTTTGCCAGAAATCCATATTGGTCGGAGTTTTAATGTTGTGCAAATCCGTGACCATGCTGGCGCGTGTTTTGGATTCATGGCAGATGCCGCAGACAGCGTCGTAAAGTGTCTTGCTGTATTTGCCCTCGCCGGGTTTGACGTGGCAGGTCGCGCAATCGCCGCGAAAAACCGCCTGCCGGTCGGCTTTGGCCATTTCCAGGGCACGCGCGCGGTCGGCATCGGATTGGGTTGGAACCACCGGCGGCAGAATGGTGATTTTGAGGATGAGCTGTTTGTAGCCCTTGTCGGTCCTGACATTGACCGTTTTGACCTGCATTCCGGTTCTTCCAGCCAGGTTGACTGTGAGGCCAAACTGTCCGTTGGTGCCGGCGGGAATAATCCAGGGCAACGGCGGCAATTGTGCCGTCGTGCAACCGCAGGACGGATGAACTTCCAGAATGGCCACGGGAACCGGCTTGGTAACGTTGTTCGTCGTGATGCTGGTGGCCGTGGAAAAGTTGGTGACGAAGGAAATTTTTTTGAACCAGAAATAAAACGAATTGGTGGCTGCCGTGATGTTGGTGATGGTCGTGACGTTGGTGACCAAGGCGGTTTCATGAACCGTTGCTATGTTGGTGAAGCTGAAAACAAAACTGGCATTGCCGGCATCCGCCGCCACCGTGGTCTCCTTCGTCAGCTCATCCCAAGCCAGCACGCCATCGGGCAACGGGTCGTTTTGATGAGAGGTGTCCGGCACATAAACCGCCGCAGTGGTCGCCACCGCGTTGGTGGGATTGCTGTCCGCCGCAAAAAGCCTTCCGCCGGCAAGAACGATGCCCGCGATTCCGCAAACAAAAGCGCGCCGTAATTTCATAGTCGGGTCTGGAAACTAAACCATTCGTCCCTATTTGACGAGCGGGAAATAGCTTGGTTACAAAACATAGTGCCGCTGGCTGGTGTCGCATGCAGGCGGTTTCCTTTCCTGTCCGAACACCCTGAAGGGTGGACACCAAACGTTTGGTGTCCACGCTTTAGCGTGTCATTTGATTACGACCGGTTCAACGCGCTGAGCACGGCACGCACGGACGCGAGCTCGATGTTCGTGTCCACACCCGCGCCCCAGCGCGACTTGCCGTCGGCGTGCTTGATTTGAATGTAAGCAATCGCAATGGCCTCTTCGCCGGAACTCAAGGCGTGCTCGCTGTAATTTGCAATTTCGAAACGCACCCCGATTGTTCCGAATCCGTGAACGAGAGCGGCCAGCGGGCCGTTGCCTTCGCCGGAAAATTCTGCGGCTGGTCCGCCAGCATGAGCGAATTTCCCGCGACAGCGCACTTGTCCATTTTCGCTTTCAGTTTTGAAGCTGACATATTCCCACGGCGAAGTGCGGTCAATGTATTCTTTCCAGAACATCTTCTTCAACTCCGTGCCGGAAACTTCGCGGCCGAGCTTGTCCACCTCGTCGTTTGCGATCGGCCCAAACTCACGCTGCATGTCCTTCGGTAATTCGATGCCGAATTCGCTTTCGAGCAAATACGCCACGCCGCCTTTGCCGGACTGGCTGTTGACGCGGATGACCTCGCGGTATTCGCGCCCGATGTCCGTCGGATCAATCGTAAGATAGGGCACGTCCCAGTATTCGCGGCGGTCGCTCTTCCACTCGTTCAAACCTTTTCTGATGGCGTCCTGATGCGAACCGCTGAACGCGGTGAAGACTAGTTCGCCCGCATAAGGCTGGCGCGCTGGCACGGTCATGCCTGTGCAACGCTCATAAACGTCAATGATGGAATTGAGGTCCTTGAAATCCAGCTTCGGATCAATGCCGTGCTGGTAAAGGTTCAATGCCACGGTGACGATGTCGAGATTGCCCGTGCGCTCGCCGTTGCCGAAGAGCGTGCCTTCGACGCGGTCCGCGCCCGCGAGCAGGCCGAGTTCCGTCGCCGCCACGCCAGTGCAACGGTCATTGTGCGTGTGCAAACTGATGATGAGTGACCCGCGGTTTTTGATGTTCCGGCAAATCCATTCAATCTGGTCGGCATAAACGTTCGGCATGGCGACCTCGACGGTATCCGGCAGATTCAAAATCATTTTCCGCTTTGGCGCCGGCTGCCACACATCCATGACCGCTTCGGAAATTTCCTTCGCAAATTCAACTTCCGTCGCGCTGAAACTTTCCGGCGAATACTGGAGCATGACTTCCGTGCCTTTGAGGCGCGGCAACCGGTCTTTGATCCATTGCGCGCCGCGCACGGCGACCCCGACGATTTCCTCCTTCGATTTGCCGAACACGACGCGGCGTTGGGCGGGGGAGGTCGAGTTGTAAAGATGAATAATGGCCTTCTTCGCGCCGACAAGCGATTCAACAGTGCGCTCAATCAAATCTTCACGCGCCTGCACGAGCACCTGGAGCCACACGTCGTCCGGCGCGCGTTTTTCCTCGATGAGCCGGCGGTTGAATGCGAACTCGGTATTCGATGCGGCCGGAAAGCCGATTTCGATTTCCTTGAAGCCGCATTTCACAAGCGTCTGGAACAACTCAAGTTTCTGGCCGACGTTCATCGGTACGGCGAGCGCCTGATTGCCGTCGCGCAAATCCACACTGCACCAGATGGGCGCGTGCTTGAGGACACGGTTGGGCCACTGCCGGTCGGGCAGGCTGACCGGCGGGAACGGACGATATTTTTTCGACGGTTGTTTGTGCATAAACTCAGACGTTGACCGAATTAAACCACGGATAAACACGGATGGACACGGATAAAATGCGCCGCCGGAGCGCGACTGTGTGCGCAGCACCAGTCGCAGCAGCCACGCTACGGTTAAAGTGTTGGAACTTGCGTGAGACTTCTCTGTAAGCGGCCGCGCTGCGGCTGATCCCGCTTTGCGGGACACAGCCGCGCTCCGCCAGCTTCAGCTTTTGCCATCCGTGTTTATCCGTGTTCATTCGTGGTTAAAAACAAAAACCCCCACCGCCGTTTGGCAGTGGGGTTCGATAAATTTCGTGACGCAATCAGAACCCGACCGCCGCGCGGCGCAACCGCCGCGCGTTCAGCAACAGGTTCAGATTCAAATTACGATTCACGACGGCAAGGTAACCATCACATCCGGTCACGTCAAATGGTTTTTAATCTGCGTCTTTCGGGAATCTGTCGGAGTGTGCCGGCGACGCGCATCTGGGAACATTACGGTTAGGAAGGTCATGCTCGACGAAGACAGCCGGGCTCACTAACCTTGCCTGCATGAGAGCATGGATACCCGGAACTTCTCAAAGCTGGTTTTGCGGACTTGCCTTGATTTTGCTTCCCGCCACGGTTGTGCCAGGGGGCGACCAGACCGAAAAGGTTCGTAATGACAAGGTGCTGGTTGTGGAGCAAACCCTGGCGCCGGGCGAGGCCCTGTCTTTGCCGGGTGAACGCGCCGGCGTCGTGGTCTATCTCGACGCCGGATCGGTTGAAACAACCCCGTCCCAAGGAAAGTCCCGGACGGAAGCCGTCAAGCGTGGCGATGTTATTTTTCAGCCGCCACAGTCTGGAACCATGAAGAACGCCGGTTCTGTGGCCCTGTGGGTCGTTTGGACCGAATACCTCGGGAAGGGCAGTTCGGAGACGTGGGGTCCTGCCGGCCTTGCTCCGAATTACAAAGTAATCTTCGAGAACCAGTATGGGCGGGTTTACGACATTCAAATGGCGGCGGGAAAGAGCGAGCCGCTGCACCGCCATCACGACCGCGTCATAATTTGCCTCTCGGGCGCGGAACTGGAGCACGTCCTGCCGGATGGCCGGAAGGAAAACGCCACCTTGAAAACCGGCGAGATCGCCTGGCGGCGCGCCACGACCCACATCGGCCACAACCTGGGCAAAACGGACCTGTGGGTGATTGCCATCGAGCCGAAATAACGAGCCGCCGGGGCAGGAAGTGCTGACGGCAATTGTTCCGTCCGGCTCTCTACCCGATAAACGCCGCGTGGACGGCCTTCATCGCGGCTTCGCCCTTGGCCAGATCAATGACAACGGAGATTTTGATTTCGCTGGTGGAAATCATGTCAATGTTCACGCCTTCCCTGGCCAGCGTTTCAAACAGTTTTCCCGCCACGCCCGTGTGGCTCTTCATGCCGACGCCGACGATGGACAACTTGCCGATTTTTTCGGCGGTGATCACGTCGCGCAGGCCGATTTCCTTTTTCAGTCGGTCAATGACCTTCTGCGCCTTGAGCAAATCCGGCTTGTCCATGGTGAACGAAAGGTCGGTCGCCCCGACTTTGTCGGGGCTGCCATGGCTGACGTTTTGCACGATCATGTCCACATTGACCGCCGCGTCACCGAGCGCCTTGAAAATGCGCGCGGCCACGCCGGGTTTGTCGGGCACGCCGACGAGCGTGACTTTGGCCTGGTTTTTGTCGAGCGAGACGCCGCGCACAACGACGCCTTCCATGCTTTTGGTTTCTTCTTTCACAATGGTTCCGGGGTTGTTGTTCAAACTGGAGCGGACTTCAAAAACCACTCCAAATTTTTTGGCAAATTCAACCGAGCGCGACTGCATCACCTTGGCGCCGAGGCTCGCCAGTTCGAGCATTTCGTCGTAGGAAATCTCCTGCAGCTTCTTCGCGGTCGGCACGATGCGCGGGTCGGCGGTATAGACGCCGTCCACGTCCGTATAAATCTGGCAAAGATTGGCCTTGAGCGCGGCAGCGAGCGCAATGGCCGTCAAATCCGAACCGCCGCGCCCCAGCGTCGTGATCTGGCCTTCGGGCGTCTCGCCCTGGAAGCCGGCGACGATGACGACGTTGCCCTGCTTCAAAAGCTCGTGGACTTTCTTCGGCGTGATGTTGTGAATCCTGGCCTTGGTATGGACCACGTCGGTGACGATGCCCGCTTGCGCGCCGGTGAGCGATACCGCGGGCACGTTCAGCGCGTGCAGCGCCATGGCCGTGAGCGCGATGGTCTGCTGTTCGCCGGTCGCGAGCAGCACGTCCATCTCGCGTTCATTCGGCAGCGGCATGATTTCCTTGGCCAGCTTGATCAAATTATCCGTCACGCCGCTCATGGCGGAGACAACGACGACGACCTGGTCGCCCTGCGTGCGATATTTTGCCACGCGCGCCGCGACGTTTTTGATGCGGTCGGTGTTGCCCACCGAAGTGCCACCGTATTTTTGAACGATCAACATGATTAAAAATTCAGTTGCTCAGGAATTTCAGGCTCGCCCCGCGCACCGTGCCAGACCCGCGCGATAGCCACAACCTGCTGTTTCTCAATCACCTGATAAACAATCCGATAAGAGCGAAAGATGATTTCACGAATATCTTCATCATTTTCTTCCGGCACCGCCCGTCCCAATCGTGGAAATTGCGCCAGCGCATCCACCTTCGTCATCAGCAAATATCCAAAAGACTCGGCGGCGGTCGGATTGTCGAGAGCAATGAAAGTCACGATGTCCCGTAAATCCTCCCGCGCCTGCTGCGACCAGATTATTTTGAAAGCCATGTCGCCAGTTGGCGTTTGACCTCTTCGTGCGGCACGGTCTCGCCCTTTTTGATTTGATCCAGTCCCTTGCGAATTCCAGCAACAAATTCCAACCGCTGCGCGATGGTATCCAAACTCGCGTCGTCGGGCAGGCGCTCAATCGTTTTCAAGGCAAGCTGCTTATCGCTCATGTCTTTAAGATGGCTGAATTCACTTCAAAAGGCAATTCGCCGATATAAGTCACTCAAAATTTTCCACGCGCAGCATCACCGGTTTGCCTTTGACGACCGGCAGCCGGCCGATTTTTTTCAAGGCGCCGTTTACCGCGCCGTTGGTGGCGTAATGCAGCATGAAAATCAGCGGCACACTTTTGCCTTCGTGGCCTTCGGGCTGGATGACGGATGAAATCCCGATTTTCGCCGCGCCGAAAATGGCGGCGATTTTCGCCAGTGTCCCCGGGCGGTCCACGACGTTGAGCCGGAGGAAATACTGCGACACGACGTTTTCAATCGGCACGACCGCCCCAGCGCATTCGTGCGGCACAAACGGCGGCACGCGTTGTTTGCTGCCGGACTTCAAGTCCAGCGCCGCGTCCGCCAAATCGCTCAACACCGCGCTCGCCGTGGCGTCCTTGCCGGCGCCGCGTCCGTAAAACAACGTGTCGCCGACGATGTCGCCGCGCACAAACACGGCGTTGAAGACGTGGTTCACACTGGCGAGAACATGTGCGTTTGGCACGAGCGTCGGGTAAACCGAAACCTGCACCTGGCAGCCGCCGCCGATCCGCTTGATGATTCCCAAAAGTTTGATCGTGTACCCCAGTTCGCCGGCAAATTTGATGTCGAGCGCGCTGATCTGCCGGATGCCCTCGACGTGGATTTTTTTCGGGTTCACCCAGAAACCGTGCGCCAGTGACGCAAGAATGCCGATCTTGTGCGCGGCATCGTGGCCGTCAATGTCCAGGTCCGGCGGCGTCTCGGCGTAACCGTGCTTTTGCGCGTCGGCGAGCACGGCAGCGAAGTCCGCGCCTTCCAGCTTCATCCGGGTGAGGATGTAATTGCAGGTGCCGTTGACGATGCCGTACAGCGCGTTGATGCGGTTGCCGACAAAACCTTCGCGCAGCGATTTGATGATGGGAATGCCACCGCAGACGCTCGCCTCGTAATAAAGATTCGTGCCGTATTTTTTGGCCGCGGCAAACAGCTCTTCGCCGTGCGCGGACAGCAGCGCCTTGTTAGCCGTGACGACCGGCTTGCCGAGCTTGAGCGCGGTCAGGACCATCGTCCGGGCAATGCCCGTGCCGCCGACGAGTTCGGTGACGATGTCCACCTGCGGGTCGTTGACGACGCTTTGCCAGTCGGTCGTCATGAGCGAACGCGAAATCGGGTACGGTCGCGGCTCGTTGAAGGCCTTCACGGCGACCTTGCGGACGTTGACCTTGACGCCGATGCGCGAGGCCATGAGGCCGCCGTTGAGCTGGAGCGCGTGAAACACGCCGCTGCCCACGGTGCCGCCGCCAATCATGCCAAGGTTTACCTGTTGCATAGGAACAAGAAGTTTGCCGCGAAATGGAGCAGGGGACAATTCAATTTTGAACCGCGAAATACGCGCGAGTTGACTCAATTAAACAGGACTTTACTTCCAAGAATCATAAATCTAACTTCGTCAGAAAGATTCGGAATTAAGATTTTAAAATATGGCCGAACTCGCATCTAACAACAGAAAGGACAGTCGCATGAAAACGTTTCAAACACTCAGTCATTTATTTTTGGCGATGCTCGTTGGCGCCGGCCTGGCCGGTTGCGCGACCGAATCGCATCAGGCGATCAAACCCGAGACCGTGGCATCGGCGGGCACCCCCTACAACGGACCCAGGAGCACATTGATGGTGGGGAACTGTGACAATCATTCGTCCTATATGCGCGGCCTCTTTTCGGACGGTGTGGATCGGCTGGGCGGGCAGGCCAAGACCATCCTCATCACTGACCTGCAACAAACCGGACGTTTTCTTGTGGTGGACCGCGACAACATGCATTCGCTAACGAATGAGGCCTCCATCAATGGGCAGCAACTGAAGCTGAAGGGGGCCAATTACATTGTCACCGGTGAAGTCACGGAATTCGGCCGCAAGGAAGTCGGCGACCAGCAATTGTTTGGCATCCTCGGCAGCGGCAAGAAGCAGGTGGCCTATTCCAAGGTGAATTTGAACATCGTGGATGTGATTACTTCGGAGGTTGTATATTCGACTCAGGGAGCCGGTGAATACGCGCTCAGCAATCGCGAAGTACTGGGATTTGGAGGTGCGGCGAGCTACGACTCCACGTTGAATGGGAAGGTCTTGGATCTCGCAATTCGCGAAGCCGTCAACCGGCTGGTGGAAGGTGTGGAACAGGGCAAATGGAAGCCGGAGAAATAGTGAACAACGCCCGCGTAAAACTGCCGCTGTGGCTGCTGGCCGTCCCGGTGCTGGTCGCGGGATGCCAGTCCCCGACCGTTTACTATTGGGGCCACTACGAAGAACTTGCTTATGTCACCTATGCGAAACCGGGCAAGCTCCCGCCGGAAGCGCAGGTGCTGAAGATGGAGGAGGATTTGCAGAAGGCCGCCTCAGCCAACAAGCCCGTTCCGCCGGGATTTCATGCGTACTTGGGTTACCTCGACTACCAAATGGGCAAAACTGACCTCGCCCGGCAGGAGTTTGAAAAGGAAAAGGTCCAGTTCCCGGAATCCACCGTGTTCATGGACCGCATGATGACCAATCTGGTGACGAAATGAAAACGCGCCATTTAAGACTGGGATTGTGCGCCCTGGCATTGACCGTGATGCTCGTCGGGTGTGCGACCAAGCCCTACGATTACACCAACTTTCGCGCGCATCCGCCGCGGTCCATTCTCGTGCTGCCGCCGCTCAACGAAAGCACGGCGGTTGAAGGCACCTACGGTTACTTCTCCACGGTTACGATGCCGCTGGCCGAGATGGGATATTACGTATACCCGGTGGTAGTCGTTGACCAGTTCATGAAGGAAAACGGCATGCCCACCGCCGGCGAAATGCACCAGGCTCCGCTGGACAAAATCAGGGACATCATTGGCGCGGATGCGGTCCTTTACGTCACGCTCAAGCAATACGGGACGAAGTATCAGGTGATCAACAGCGCCACCATTGTCGCCGTTCAAGCAAAGCTCGTGGATACAAAAACCGGGCTGGTCCTTTGGGAAGGCACCGCCACCGCCCAGCAAAACTCCGGCGGTAGTGGAAACATCTTTGCCGATTTGATCGTGGCTGCGGTTGATCAGGCCATTAATTCATCCACCGATCAAGCTCATGACGTTTCGCGAATGGCAAATGCTCTGCTGTTGACGCCCAAGGACCACGGGCTGCTTTACGGTCCTTATTATCCCAAGGACAAACAGCAATAGTTCCTGCCCGCTCGCCTCGCACCTCACGCTTCGTCCTTCCCAACGGTCGTGGATTGAACAACAAAGGAACAAAGACACAAAGAGGCGACACGGATTACACGAATGGACACGAATTAAAAGCCTGCAAGGCTGACAAAAAATAGCCCAAGGCAACGCTTTGGGTAAACGGCCCAAAAAATAATTTTCCAAGCCCCATCGGGGCGGCAGAAAACCAATCGCGAAAAATGCGCTTATCGCGCCGAAATCGGATGAAGGCAGAAACCACACGAAATCTGTGCCGCACTCGTCGCGCCGAATCCCGCGGCGCATTTTCAACGTTAATCCGACATGACAAAACTTTGTCCCACGTGGGACAAAGTTTTGTAAGCGGAGCGCGAGCGCGAAACAAACGAAGGCTGGTGGTTATCAGTGTCCATCCGTGGTTACCGGTCTTGTCCGCAAAACCAGCAATGCGCCCAGGCAGAACAAAACCGCGCTGTAACCAAACGCCACGCTTGTGCCTGCCATCGTCCACAGCGCGCCGACGATGATGCTCGACAGGAAATCGCCGACGCCGTTCACGGTGGCCAGCACGCCGAACGCCATGCCATGATGTTCCTCGCCCACCAGTTCCGCGCAGAACGAGTCTTCCAGCGTTTCCTCAATCGCCACATAGATGCCGCTGAGGATGAAAATGATGCCGAGCAGCCCAATCGTCATCGGCGCGGCCACAATCAACAACGCCATCACCGCCGCCAGCGCGTAACCGGACGCGAGCACGAACTGTTTTTTGAAACGGTCCGCGAGCCAGCCCGCCACGTAGGCGAACCCGGCGTAAAAAATGTTCCGCAACACGTAAAATCCGACCGCGACGCTGGCCGCTTTGGCCGCGCCCAGCTCCGGCGCGAGCTTTTGCGCCGCCAGCAGGATCAACAACGAGGGGGCGAAGTCGCCCGCGCCGAAAATTCCGACGGCGACGAGAAATTTCCGGTAAGGCCGCGGCAGCAAACGCAGACGTGCGCCGAACGAGACGTGCGCCACGGGTCGGCGCTCCTTTTCCCGGACGAAAAACGCGATCAAGCCGGCGGCGCAAACCCCGGGAATAAGCGTCAGCAGGAAAACGCGGCGGTAATTGTGTTGCAACGCGGCGAGCAACAGAAAAGCCGTGGCTGGACCGACAATCGCGCCGATGGTATCCATCATCCGCTCGAAGCCGAAGGCGCGACCGTAGGTTTCGCGCGTGACGGCAGCGGCAAGCAGCGCCTTGCGCACGGGCGTGCGCACGCCGCGTCCAAGCCACGCGAGCGACCGCGAAATCAAAATGTGCCATGCTGCGGTGGCCAGTCCAAAAGACGCCGTGCCGAGCGCGGTGACGAGATAGCCAACGACGGCGATGGGTTTGCGGCGTTGCAGTTTGTCCGTGTAAAAGCCGGACGCCATCTTGGCGAAGCTGGACAGACCGTCGGCAACGCCTTCAATCACGCCCAGCCACGCCGCCGCCGCGCCCATGGAAGCGAGGAACGCGGGCAGGACGGTGGTGGCGATTTCGTGCGACCAGTCGCTGAGCAGCGACGCCAGCCCGATGCCGAGCACGGTACGGTTGAGCCAGCGGAAGCGTGGGGTTGAAGGGTTGTTCGCCATGGTCAGCCGAGGAGGAGCAGGATCGCCATGCCGGCGACCGTGGTCAGAATCGTGATCGGGATGCCGAATCGGGCGTAATCCCAAAAACCCACTTCGCAATGGCCCCGGGCGGATTCCACGACGATGATGTTGGCCACCGAGCCGAGGATGGTGAGGTTGCCGGCGAAGGTGGTGGCCAGCGCCAGCACCTTCCACATCAGGGCGGGATTGGCGAAATTGGGAATCCATTTCCCGGCCACGAGCACGAACGGCACATTGGAAAAAATGTTGGAGCCGGCCACCGAAAACCACGTGAGGTTCCAGGCCTGCGAGGTTTCCGTGGCGCCGAACACGCCGCGCAAGTGCGAGTAAACCTGGTCCGGCAGGCCGGTGGTGTTCAACCCTTCCACCACGACGAACAACGCGGCAAAGAACACGAGCAGATGCCAGTCCACGAGCTTGAGCACCTGGTGTGTGTCGCGGCGCGCCAGCACCATCACGAACGCTCCGCCCGCCAGGGCCGTCCAGGCCAGGTTGAAGCCGGCGACAAAACCGGCAAACACGAGCGCCAGCGCGGCCAGCGTAATCGTCGTCAACGGGCGGTCGAGCGGGCGCGCGTGGGCTTCACTCCGCTCGATCCGGGCCGCGCGAAGCATTTTGCCGAAGCCGATACGAAGCACGGCGTATTCAATGGCCAGGCCAACGACGGCCACGGGCAGCAGCGACGCGGAGAAACGGACGAACGGGAGTTGGGAGAGGCTGCCGATGATCATGTTTTGCGGATTGCCGACGAGGGTGGCCACGCTGCCGAGATTGGCGCTCATGGCCAGGGCCAGCAGATACGGAGGCAGGGGCAACCGCCCGCGCACGATCACGGCCACGACCAGCGGGGTGAGCATGAGGCACACCGTGTCATTGACGAGCAACGCCGAGAGCGCGCCCGAGGCGACGATGAGGTAGAGCAGCAACCGTTGCGGGGTCTTCGCCGCTTTCAAGATGTACCCGGCCGCCCAGTCGAAGAAACCGGCCAGGCTCAGATACGCCGAGATGAGCATCATGCCCAGCAGCAGCACGAGCGTGTTGTAATCCACTGCGCGGTAAGCCTGCTCGGGCGTCAGCACGCCGGCGGTGACCATCAGCACCGTGCCGAGCAACGCCGCGGCGGGACGGTTGAGGGGAAGAATTTTCAACCGCCGCCCGCTGATGAGAACGTAGGTGAAGGCGAAAATGGCGATGGCCAGGATTTCCCGCGTTTCGTTCATGGAATGCACGTCACGTGTCAGCGTCTCAACTTGGCGGCTAACGCACAAGTCCGGCTCAAGGCCGGCCCTGGCGATGGGTGCAACTCGACACCGTTCTTAAACTGGGGACTGGAAAGTCCCCAGAACCCGCAGGCTGGAAAGCCTGCGCTACACGTAGCGCGGACATTCTTGTCAGCGGGTTTGGGCGACTTTCCAGTCGCCCGGCGCTCCCGGCCCAGACTTCCCGACCAAGAACAGTGCCGGGTTGCATCTCCTGGCGGTGTGGAATTCGCTTTCATTTTCGAAACGAACTGGCAATCGAATGAAAGAGTTCCGGGCCGAAGGTGAATTGCCAGGCGATGTAAACTTGAAAATCAGTCAGGCCGTCAAGGGAACGGCCGGCGGAGAAGAGCAGATGCTGGTGTTCGGTGAAATCAATGACGGTTCCCACGTTGAACGCGGTGTCGCTCCGGCCGCCGGTTTGCATGGCGGTGCGATGGTAAATTTCGCCGCCGACTAGAATATTGTCCCGCACCTGGCACTGGACTACCGCGCCGCCAAAGCCCCAGTTTTGATTTCCCGCGCCCGGGTTGATGCCGTAGCCACCGCCGCCGTAAATCGTCCAGTCGCCGAAACTTTTCTGGAGCCACAACGGCAGGAACGCCTGCCATTGTCCGCTGCCCAACCCGCGCGCGCTGTCGCCGGTCGGAGCTTCGACCTGGGGGAACACGCCGACTTGCGGGAGCAGGGATGTTTCCTGGAGGAAACGGAATTTGACGCCCAGTTCCGTGTCGCCGTAGCCGTATTGCGCCGCGCCATTTTTCGGGGCGTCATAGGCCAATGGCGCAATGAGGTGGAGTTGCACGTTGGTGATGACGCCGTAATTCAGTTCGAAGTGCGGAGCGGTGCCGGACCAGCCATCCGACGTCTGGGCGTGTTGTGAAGCGATGTAAAACTCCCAATGTTGATAATCCACCGGTTCGGGGTCGTCGGTGACAAACGGCGGGCCGGCAAGGAGTCCAAGCGTTGAAAAGACAAACAGCATGGCCGCCCATGTGATTGATGTCCGGGTGAGGCTGGAATTAAACCGGGTGGTGAAAGTTGTAAATGGCTTTTGCGAGGGCTGGCAGGTTTTCATTTCATGGTTTCCTTGCCGGTTGCCGCCAGTTGCCCGTCCACCGACCATCGTCCCGCCCCAACGCACAGCAGAAAGACCAGGCCGAGGACCATGGAAAAGTCCGTGCGCGCCTCGTGCATCATGCTCAGGAAACCGTAACGCGGCAGGTCGGGCAACGTGAACGTCCAAAAACCGTGCCCCAGCAGGATGGGAATTTTGGTCGAAAGGATGGCCACCGAAATGTTGATGAGCAGGGGAATGGCCGCGAGCCGGGTCAGCAAACCGATCAACACCAGTGCGCCGCAGACAATTTCCACGCCGCCGACGAACGGACCCATGATTTGCGGGAAGAGAATGCCGATTTTGGCAAACCGTCCCGCGCCCAAGGCGTCCGGGTAAAGAAACTTCAACACACCTTCAATGAAAAACACGCCGCCAACCATCAGGCGGATGAGAATCACCGGGGCTTCGGTTTTGGATTTTGGAACAATATTCATTTCAGCCTCCATTTTCTTCGCGCAGCGACCCGGTGTCAAATGGTTCAACTTTGCGGAAAGCCGTGCGCCTGCTGCGCGCCCACCAACCGGCCAATGTCCTCCGAAACCAATTCGCGCCGGCCGCCACTTTTCAGCCGCGACGCGATTTGATTGGGCAATTCGTTCATGGCCCAACGGCGGGGTCAGGATTTGACGATCAACACGCTGCAATGGGCGTGGTCGCTGATGCGGTCGGCGGTGTCGCCGAGCAGGCGGCCCCATAACTCGGAATGATCGCTGTGGCCGATGACAATCAGGTCGTAGCCGCCTTCGTCGGCGAAGCGCAAAATGGTTTTGGCCGCGTGGCCCCGGCGCGTTTCGCAAGGGAGGTTGATTCCGTATTGCGTGGCCACTTCCTGGACTTCGCGCTGTCGCGCCTTGAAGTATTCGTCCGCCGCTTCAGCTTCCTCCTCGTATTCGCCGGGCAGATCGGAATGGCGCGGCAGCAACTCACGCACCCAAAAGGCGCAGAGGTCGGCGTTGAATCCTTTGGCCAGCACCGCCGCGCGCTGGAGCGCGGCCTTGCCGCCTTTGGAGCCGTCGTAACCGACAAGGATTTTTTTGAACATAACGCCTCACTTTCCGGTTGCCCCGACATCCGATGTTGGGATGTTTTTCTTGCTGTTGATTCGTTCGCTGTAAATTTTGCCCCATTCGACCATTGTTTCAATCGTGGGCTGGAAAAATTTTTGCGCGATGAGCGTCGGCACGAACGCGCTGAGAATGACGACGGTGACGAGCACGGTGTATTGGGCCTGGTCAATGATATGGTTTTGCAGGCCGAACAGTGCGGAGATGGTGCCGAATGTCAACCCGGTGGACATCAGCAGCGTGGTGTAATTCGCCTCGCGGTTGCGCATGTAAAAAACCTTGGTGAGCGGCCACACCCCGATGAATTTCGTCACCATTTTTATCAGCAGCAGAATCATGATGACACCCAGCGCCGACCACAAGGCGGGCAGCGAGACGAAAAGCCCCGCCTTGATGAAATAAAAAGGCGTGAAGATCGTGAACGCGATGGTGCGCATCCGGTGCACGAGCGTTTTGTCGCGCAGGAACACGCCCGCGACGACGAGGCCGACCAGATAGGCGGGCAACACCGCTTCGCTTTTAGCGGTGGACGCCAGCCCGCCGAGAAAAAACAGCACGAGGAAGATGAACTTTACTTCCGGCTCGCTCACGCGCGTCGCGCCAAGTTTGGTGATGATGAACTGGGTCCACTTCGGCATGAACCAAAGCACTACCGCCGTGACTACCACGAAAACCACCAGCCAGATGTTGAAGTCGGCAAAAAGTGAGCCGAGCGCCAGCACCGTGCCTAAATCCGTGATGAAGCACGCCGCCAGAATCGTTTTGCCGAGTGGAGTCTGGCCAAAACCGCCTTCGATCATCACCGCGTAAACGACGGCGACGGACGTGGTGGACAACGCAATGCCGGCGATTTGCGCCTGATGCAACGGCCAGCCGAGCACGAATTGCGCGAACAGCCACACGCAGACAAACGGAAGAAAAAACGACAGCACGCCAATCGCCATGCTGGCGCGAAGATTGGCGCGCAACGAGACCGGGTCAATTTCTGCGCCCGCCAGAAACGTCAGCACGCCGCTGCCCAGCATCGCCAGGAAGTTGATCCAATCGGTCGTTTGTAAAATGTGCTGGCCGCCGTCGAAGTGAATGTTGCCGGCGATGACACCCACCAGGATTTCTATGAGTGCGACGGAAATGCCGACGCGGATGGAAATCAAGCTGGCGATGAATGCCAATCCCATCCAGATGGCCGCCACAAACCAAATGTTCTCATGCATAAACAAACTCCTGCCTGGAGCCAAAATTTTCCCGATTATGGGAGGGCTGGCATATTGCCGGCCCATTTATTTTTTTCAGGGACGGCGGCACGCCGTCCCTCCCAGGTAGAAGTCATCAGTCCCGATGAATCGGGACGGTTTTCCCATGATGGGACGGCAAACTCCATTGCCGTGGAAATTCATAGCAAAAAAACGCACAGTGGCAATGCAAAATGGACGCGGTGATCCTTTCCAGGCTATTTGGGAGGTGATTTGAAGGAGCGAAGAAGCCGCTCCTGAAGGGATGTAAGGGGGGCGTTGGTCATGGCTGGCAATTGGACAAACCCGCTTTTCCGCTCGCTCTTTTCCCAGAGCCGGTTCAGGGAAGCAATGCGCTCGCTGGTGGCGGGATGGCTGCGAAACATTTCGGGGATGGTGGTGGTGGCTTCGCTCTCCGTCTGAAGCTGGAAAAAATCGGCCAGTCCGCGCGGGTCAATGTTGGCTGCCATCAGGTAATGCCATCCAATCGTGTCCGCCTCGCGTTCCACGTCGCGCGAATAATACTGGTTGACCAGCAACTGGGAGCCGGCGCTGATGACTGACAATACTCCCTGCTGGTCGCTGACGAACAGCCGCAGGACATAATAAGGTCCGCCGCCGGCGATGAGTTTTCGCAGGCCGTGCCGTTGCGTGACATGGGCCATTTCGTGCGCGAGCACGCCGGCCAGTTCCTCCGGTTTTTGGACGCGGTCCAGCAAGCCGGTGAAAACGAAAATTCTTCCGCCCGGCAGGGCAAAGGCATTGACCACAGGCCGGTCAATGAGGGCGGCTCGAAATTGATAACGGCGCTCCGCCGGCGGCAGGGCGGCGGCAAGGCGCGCCACCAACTGGGTGACGACGGTAATGCGGGCATCATTGGTGTCAATGACGAACAATTTCGGATGTTCGGCGATGACCTTGTCCGTCAGGTGTTCCTCCCACGCAACGGGGGCGTGATTGGCCAGGGAATTGGCGGCGGCCTTTACCAGCAACCACCCGATGAAAAAAAAACCGGCAAACCCGGCCAAAAATATCAGCGCGTATTTGAGACTGCGATTCCCTTCGCGCCGTTCGCGCAATTCCCGCGCCTGGGTCCGGAGGTGCGTCTGCCGGAGCAGAAAAATATCATTCAAAATCCGCACGTCCGAAGATTCAAACCACCAACCGGTTTCTTCGTCGTGAAAGATCAGGTTGCCGGCGGAGTTTTGATCGAGGGTCAGGCGTTGCAACGGCAGCTCCCAGGTGCCATCCACATGCTCAAACCGGAGATAGCTGAGGGTGAACAGGAGGCGGCCGGAAAGCGCCTGATCTTCTTCGCCGTCCCGGAAGGCGAATCCGTCGTAGTTGACCAGCAGTACGCTCACAGTGCGCCCGTCTAACAAAGGCGCCGGGGATTGTCAAAATGAATTGACCGGGATGGTCCGGCTCCTTAATTTTATTTTGAAATCGAAGGCCAAGAATCAGATAATTTAAACCCATTGGATTTATGGTGCGACTGCGCATGGAAGGAAGTCCGCACGGCTTGCAGGAGATCCTGCTCAAACCGGGATTGAACCGGTTGGGACGGACCGAGGACAACGATTTTCAAATCAGCGACAATTCCGTTTCCAGCCATCATTGCCAGATTGACCTGAAGGACGATGTCATCACGGTACGGGATCTTGGTTCCACCAACGGCACATTTCTCGATGGACAACCCATTCAATCGGCAGTGCTTCAGCCGGGGCAGGTGCTTTGTCTGGGTACCGTCAACATGATTTGTCAGGGTGACCCCGTCAGGCAACCGGTGCGGATTTCCGTGGAAACGCCGCTGGCCGTGAGTGAGGGTGCCAAGGCGGTCAATCTGGTCGAAACTCCTGCCGCAAACAACGTCGAGGTCTGTGTCCAACATCCCGAAGTTGCAGCCAAGTGGGCTTGTATCCGTTGCGGAGCGATGCTGTGTGCGGCTTGCGTCAAGACAACGCGCGGCGGCATGAAGTTTTTCCAAAATTGCCCCAAGTGCGGCGGCAGTTGTGTCAGCGTTTCCGAATACCGGCGCCTGGCGGCCCCGGCTCTCACCAATTTCTTTGCCCTTTGGCGGGAGGCATTTTCCTATCCCCTCAAGAAGGATGGCGCGATTCTGCTGGTTTGCGGAACGATCGTTTTTAGCTTCCTTGATGGCGGGCGTTGGGTTTTGTCCCACTTCAAGTTTGCGGGGGTTTTGGGACTGGCTTATTGGCTCTGTCTCATCATGAGTGTCGGTTATCTGTTTGCGTTCATGCAAAACATTGTCCAGGCCTCTTCCCAAGGTGAAGAGAAAATGCCCGATTGGCCGGAGATATCGGGCTTTTGGGACGATCTGGCGATTCCCTTTTTTCGGTTTGGCGTCATCTGGTTCCTCTGTCTTGGCCCCGGCATCGCGGTCATGTTGTTCGTCTCGCCGCTGGCCGGTTTGCCGCTGTTGTTGCTGGGGCTTTTCTGTCTGCCGATGGCCATCCTGACCGTATGTCTTGCGGACGGCATTACCGGCCTGAACCCGATCATCATTTTTTCCGGCATCGGAAAGGTTCCGCTGCCCTATCTGACTATTTGCGGGATATTCCTCGTGATCATTGCCTTGATGCACGGCAGCCGAATGTTGTTAGAATTGACCGGAATACCTGTGCTGCCGACAGTTATCAGCACGTTCATCAGCCTCTATGGGATCACCGTTGAGATGCGGTTGCTGGGACTGCTCTACTTCACCAACAAATCAAAGCTGGCATGGTTTGAGTGAAGCCGGATAGCCGGCTCTGGGAGCGCCGGCGTCTCGTCGGCAGGTGGAACTGTCCATTGCAACGCGGCCAGCCGGCGGGACCCGTCCTTTCCACCCTCCGTAGCGAGGCTACTGCGGAGGGTGGACGCCGGCGCGCCCAGGAGGGAAAAGAATGATGGGGTCAAAATGCAGCCTGTCCGGTCCAGCCGGCAACGCTTTCTTGACTCGCCGCGCGCAACTTTTATTATGTCCGCTTCGGATTTTGAAGTTGGAAAATTTAAAAATAAATTATGAGCAAAATTGTTGATATTCAGGCGCGCGAAATCCTCGATTCGCGCGGTAACCCCACGGTGGAAGTGGATGTGACGCTGTGCTGCGGCGCATTCGGGCGCGCGGCAGTGCCCAGCGGCGCGAGCACCGGCGAACACGAAGCCATCGAACTCCGCGACGGCGACAAGAAACGTTTTCTCGGCAAGGGCGTGCAGAAGGCCGTCAAAAATGTCACCGACGTCATCGCGCCCAAGCTCATCGGCCTTGACCCGTTCGATCAACTGACCGTGGATGCCACCATGCTCAAGCTCGACGGCACGGAAACGAAGTCGAAGCTCGGCGCGAATGCCATTCTCGCCGTTTCGCTCGCGAATGCCAAGGCCGCCGCCGCCGGGCTGAACCAGCCGTTGTTCCGTTACCTCGGCGGGCCGAACGCGAAAGTCCTGCCCGTGCCGATGGCCAACGTCATCAACGGCGGCGCGCATTCGGACGCGCCGATTGATTTTCAGGAATTCATGATCATGCCGCTCGGCCTGCCGACGTTCAGCGAAGGCCTGCGCGCGATTGTGGAAACGTTTCACGCGCTGAAATCTGTTTTGAAAAAGAAAGGCTTCAGCACCGCCGTCGGCGACGAAGGCGGGTTCGCGCCCAAGCTCGGCAGCGTGGAAGAAGCCTTAGAAACCATTATTCAGGGCATCAAGGACGCGGGTTACAAGCCGGGCAAGGACATTTATTTGACGCTCGACCCGGCGGCATCCGAGTTTTACGACGGCAATGCCAAATATACTTTCAAGAAGAGTACCGGCGAGACCGTCAGCGGCGATGATCTCGTAAGTTTTTACGCCAAACTCGTGGCCAGGTATCCCATCGTCAGCATTGAAGACGGCTGCGGTGAAAGCGATTGGGCAACATGGAAAAAACTCACGGACAAAATCGGCGACAAGGTTCAACTCGTCGGCGACGATATTTTCGTGACCAACCCGAAATTCCTGCGCAAAGGAATTGAGACCGGCACGGCCAATTCCATTCTCATCAAGGTGAACCAAATCGGTTCGCTCACCGAGACGCTCGACGCCGTTTCGCTGGCGCAGACGAACAAATACACCGCCGTCATCTCGCATCGCTCCGGCGAGACCGAGGACGCGACCATCGCCGACATCGCGGTGGCGACGAACTGCGGTCAGATCAAGACCGGCAGTTTGAGCCGCACGGATCGTCTGGCGAAGTACAACCAGCTTCTGCGCATCGAGCAATTGCTCGGCAAGAACGCCGTTTATGCCGGCACCAGCGCATTGCCGAAGGGGCGGTAAACGAGGTAGGGCGGATCTGCTGGTCCGCCGGACGCGCGGCAGCGCGTCCCTACCAAACGATTCAAAACCGGAAGCCGGGCGACTGGCTTCCGGGTTTTTTGCGTGTTTGAATCGGCCGTTTATCGGAAGCCGATTAACGGTACGCGCGCATAAATTTTTGCTGCTTCAACCAGGCGATCAACTCATCGGCCAGGGCGCGGTCGTCGGCCACGCGCGGATGGTTTTGGGTCCAGTGTTTAAAGACGAAATGGCTGATGCCTTGGTCGGTGGCTTCGAGTTGAGTGACGGCGGATTCCCAGGCCTGGCGCAAGGGTTCGCTTTGCGCGCCGCCAAACATGCCGCCGCGCAGGAGCACGATGTGGGCGGTCGGATGCGCCGTGCGGATGGCGCGGACGAGTGCGATGTAGCCGTCGGTGTAACCTTCGGGGAACGGTTGTCCGTGGGCTCTCGGATAGGAATCGTCGTTTTCGCCAAAATTCACGAAGACGACCTGCGGCACCCATTGCGTCAGGTCCGCCCGCGGCGATGCGGGGTTGGGATAGATTCTGTCCCACACCTCGCCGGCCTTCCGGTCAACCCAGCCGGTGGCGATGCCCATGCCGCTGACGGCAATGTTGCGGTAATCGGCCGAGAACGCGGCAGCCGTCAGGGCGGCGTAACTGAGGGCGGCGTTGTGCGTACGGCGATTGTCCCACTGGTCGGTGTCGCCGTCTTCATTGCAGGCGCCGACGGTGATCGAATCGCCGAAAAATTCCATCCGGAGCTGGTAAACCGGCGGCGGCGGCACCCAAGCCTTTGCGCCGCCGGTCAACCCGACACCGCGAAAACGGACCGTGCCGGCGTCCGCTTCACTGCGCTTGAAGAGCATCAGGTGGTGACGCCCGGGGCCAAAGCCCGCGAGCGTTGCGGGCTGGGCCGGTTTTCCTTCCCGGATTTCAACGACCGTGTTCGAGCCGTCCACCTCCGCGTTGAAAAAGCACTGGCCTTTGGCGTCATCGAAGAGCAGGCCGACCGCGTCACCCTCGAAGTCGAGGCTGATTCGGCTGGCCTGCCAGACGATCACCGACGCATTCGAATCGGAAAAATCAAAGCGGCCCTCATATCGGAAGCGCGCGTCCGCCGCGGGAATTCGCAGCGTCCAGCGGCCGGCTGGCAGTTCCGGCGCGGTTGGATGCGGTTGGGAATTCTGCGTCGTGGATGGGCCAGGCGCAAAGGTGCAGGAATTGAGCACCAGCAGCGCGAGAACGAGGCCGAGACAGTGAACCCTGGTCATTTTCATTTGAATGGGCGAATCAATACCCCTGTTTCAACAGCCAGTAAACCGCGAACATCAGCGCGATACAAGCCAGCGACATCAGTAACGCGCTGCTGATTAAAAAGGATGCGGCAGTCATCGCCACGCCGCCGACAAACGGTATCGCGGCCCGCTGGCGCCAGCCGTAAATCAGATAACCACTGGCAATCGCGCCCCAGATACACGACGCCCAGAGATAATGTTCATTGAGCAAATCCACGCTCCGTTATTATGCCGAAACCTGCTGACGCTGGCCAGCGTCTCCGGCAACGAACTTGTTGGCTTTGGGCACGCATCGTGCTAACTTTTCACCGTGAGCCGCTTCTTCAAGCCCAACCTTAATTTCCGCGGTCGCATGGCGCGCGGCGTCATCGGCACGTTGTGTCTCATCGCGGGCATTGTCCTTGTGGACTACCGGCTCTGGCTGGGGCTGATTTTTGTGGTGGCGGGACTGTTCGCCATTTTTGAATCCCTGCGCGGCTGGTGTCTCGTGCGCGCGTGCGGTGTCAGAACCAGGTTCTAAGGCGCAAAATTCATTTTCCTCGCGGGGGGCTCGTTTATGCTGAAGGCAAATGATTCCCTGGCTTGAGTCGTTGGCTGATGCCTTGTTCGCCTTGTCGGGTGCAGGGTTGGGATTTTGGTTTTCGCGGCTGAAAAAACCTTATTGGATGCTTGGCTATTTCATCCCACTTTCGTTGATTCTTCTCTACGGCTTTGCCATTCATAAACCCGCGACGTGGTTTGCACCGCCGATTTCGTGGTTGATGCTGGGCCGCAGGAAATTTGCCGTCATTGGTTTTGTTGCCACAATGGTTTTGACAACGCCACTTTCCCGGTTGCCGCAAAAGCGGGATCGCGCCGTAATTTGTGTGCTGATGGCGGTGATTGTTTTTGGCATGTCCGTTTGGCCGTTTCTTGCGCCTGCGTTCAACCAAAATTATCTTGCCCGGCTTCAGACGAAGATTGATCCAAATGGAATCTGCCGGCAAAGCACCAGTTACACCTGCGGTCCCGCCACCGCCGTGACCGCCCTTCGCAAACTCGGATTTCCAGCTGAAGAGGGTCAAATTGCGATTCTGTCACATACCACTGCCGCGACCGGCACGCCGCCGGACATTCTTGCGCAAGTTCTGCAGGAACGTTATGGCAAGGACGGGTTGATCGCTGAATATCACGCATTCAAGGACATTTCTGAATTGAAAAATGCCGGGCTTACCCTGGCGGTCATCAAGTTCACTTTCATGGTTGACCACTATGTTGCTGTTCTCGAAGTCACCGATTCCGAGGTCGTCGTCGGTGATCCGCTGGATGGATTGGACAGAATGTCCTATGACGAATTTCGGCAGAAATGGCGGTTCGAGGGCGTCGTCCTTCGGCGCGCACAATGAGTTGTGTAAAATTCATTTCCCTCGGGCCAGCTTTCCCTATCCTTTGCGCGCATGAATTTGTTGCCGTTTGGAAAATTGCCCGCCCACAAAGTCCGGACCTTTGTTCCGCAAACCATTGACCTCGGCGACTGGCCGCAAATCGCGCCGCTGTTCGACCAGTTGGAAAAACGCGCCGCGCAATGTAAATTCGCCGCCGACCTCGAACGCTGGCTGCTCGACTGGAGCGAACTCACCGCCGCGCTGGACGAGGAATCGTCCCGCCGTTACATCGCCATGACCTGCCACACGGATAATGCCGAGGCGGAGAAGGCGTATCTGTATTTCGTCGAAAACGTCGAGCCGCAACTCAAGCCGCGCCAGTTCGCGCTCGAAAAAATTTACGTCACCCATCCGCAGCGCGTCGAACTGCTTGCGATTGGAGCGCCGGCCTCCGGTCCGGCTCGAACCGTTGACAACGAGTCGGGCCGGAGGCCGGCGTTCCGGCGTTATGAAGTCTTTGACCGCGACGTAAAGAATCACGTCGAGCTGTTCCGGCAGGAAAACGTCGCGCTTGAAACCGAGGACGCCAAGCTCTGCCAGCAATACCAGAAATTGACCGGCTCGCTCACGGTGAACTTTCGCGGCGATGAAAAGACGCTCGTTCAGATGGGCTGTTACCTGGAAGAGCCGGACCGCGCGCTGCGCCAGGAGGCCTGGGAACTGGTGGCCAGACGGCGTTTGCAGGAGGTGGACAATTTCGACGAAATTTTCGACCGGCTCATCGAACTCCGCCAGCAAACCGCCCGGAACGCCGGGTTCAAAAATTATCGCGATTACGCCTTCCGCCGGCTCGGCCGGTTCGATTACACGCCGCAGGATTGCACGCGTTTTCACGATGCGGTCGCCCGGGAAGTCATGCCCGCCGTGCGCGAACTCCACGCCGCCCGCCGCCACCAACTGGGCCTCGACAAATTGCATCCGGGCCACCTGCGTCCGTGGGATTTGGCGGTTGACCCGCAGAATCGTCCGCCGTTGAAACCGTTCGGGCCGGTGGACGAAATGGTTTCGCGCACGCAGAAAATTTTTGACCGGCTGGACGGCGAACTCGCGGGCGGTTTCCGGCAAATGCAGAACCTGCGCCTGCTCGACCTCGACAATCGCAAAGGCAAGGCCCCGGGCGGCTATCAGCAGACGCTGGCCGAGGCGCGCGTGCCGTTCATTTTTATGAATGCCGTCGGCCAGCAGCGCGACGTGGAGACGATTCTGCACGAGGCCGGCCATGCCTTTCACGCGCTGGCCGCGCGCAACGAGGATTTGCATGCCTATCGCAACAGCCCGCCCATTGAATTCTGCGAGGTCGCCTCAATGAGCATGGAACTGCTCGGCAACGAATTCATCGAGGAATTTTATTCCGCCGCCGACGCGAACCGCGCGCGGCGGGTTCATTTGGAAGGTATCATCGGAGTTTTCCCGTGGATTGCCACGGTGGATGAGTTCCAGCACTGGATTTACACTCAGCCCGGCCACAGCCGCGCCGAGCGCGCCGCCGCGTGGCTGGAATTGATGGACCGTTTCGGCGGGGACGTGGATTGGAGTGGGTACAAAGCGGCGCGGGCCAATCTCTGGCACCGGCAGCTTCACATTTTCACTCACCCGTTTTACTACATCGAATACGGCATCGCGCAGCTCGGCGCGCTGCAGGTCTGGGCGAATTCAAAACGCAACAAGGCAAAGACGTTGAACGACTACAAAAAATCGCTCGCGCTCGGCGGCTCGCGCCCGTTGCCGGAATTGTTTTCCGCCGCCGGCTGCCCGTTTCGATTCGACGCGGCAACGATCAAGCCGTTGATTCAACTGGCCGGTGCGGAGTTGGCAAAGCTGTAGCGCAGACATTCTTGTCTGCGGGTTCACGGGACATTCCTGTCCCGTGTTTGACAGCGGGCGCGGTTTGTTTTCAAGGACTGGCGACTGGAAAGTCGCCAGAACCCGCAGGCAGGAATGCCTGCGCTACGTTGTGCTTGGCGGTTCATGCCCGTTGGCGGAATTGTTTCAAGCGGCGGGTTGCAAATTTGAATTCAGCGCGAAGACCATTCAACCACTGACGAAATTACTTCGGGAAGAACTGGAAAAACTTTGAATCTGAAGAAAATTTGCAGCCTATCTAAGTGTTAGACCGACGGTTTCTGGTGTGACCACGGAAAAGCAAACATGCTCAAAACATCGGGACGGTATCCTCGTGCTCTGGCATACTCTGTCATGCACAACATCTCTCGGACTCGCTTCTGATGGGATCGAATCCGAGGCCACACTAACGCGAACCAATAAATAGGGAGAAGTGCAAGTAGGACGGAACCCATAACGACAGAGTGAAAGAATATCATCGCTACCAACCCGCAAGGCAGAGCAAATATCCAAGCCGTATGTCGCCCATAGTTGGCTGCCTGATTGAGAAGCTTTCGCTTTTCGTTGGCAGTGAGATGCTCGCAAATGTCGCGAACCTCTAGCGACTGAAACGGCGACCAAGTGGACTCAGTAATTTTCATAATGCGCGAGTCGGTCTAACAGTGAATAGGCGGCATTGTTTGCAGCCTGTCTCGTTTGAGATTTACACTTCAATCCCGTACGCCTTGATTTTGTTGTAGAGGGTCTGGCGGCCGATGCCGAGGCGTTTGGCGGTTTCGAGCTTGTTCCCGCCGGTTTCCTTGAGGGTCTGGATGATGGCGTTGCGTTCAACCCCTTCAAGCAGTGTGAAACTCGTGTCGGTGCCGTCGGCCGATCCGACTTTGGCGTTGGTGATGGAAAGATCAGCAACGCCCACTTCGTTGCCTTCGTTCAAGAGGACGGCACGCTGGACTTCATTTTGCAATTGTCGAACATTGCCCGGCCAGTCAAATGCGGTGAGCCGCTCAATTGCTGCCGGCGTGAAGCTCGAAATGACGTGATTGGCTTGCGCGGCGAACCGTTTCAAAAATGAGTTCGCCAGCGGCATGATGTCTTCGCGGCGTTCGCGCAGCGGCGGCAGGTGAACCGAAATGGCGCTGATGCGGTAATAAAGGTCCTCGCGCAGTTTGCCGTTTTTGAGGGCGTCTTCCGGCTTGCGGTTGGTGGAGGCGATGACGCGGCAGTTGGTCTTGTAGCTGACCTTGCCGCCGACCGGGCGGACTTCCTGGTCCTGCAGGACGCGCAACAGCTTGCTTTGCGTGTCAATGGGCATTTCGGAGATTTCATCGAGCAACAGCGTGCCGCCTTCAGACTGGCGGAAAAGCCCTTCCCGGTCGGTGTGCGCGCCGGTGAACGCGCCTTTGACCGAACCGAACAATTCACTTTCGATCAATTCGCGGGGCAGGGCGGCGCAATTGATTTTGATGATTTTGTTTTTACTGCGCGGACTGAGCGCGTGGAGGAGGTCGGAGATGACTTCCTTGCCGGTGCCGCTCTCGCCGGTGATGAGCACGGTGACGTCGCTGGGGGCAATGCGTTCAATGGTGCGCACGACATCCTGCATGGCGGCGCTGCGGAAAATCGGCGACGCCGTGCCGCTCATCGTTTCCAGCGCGCGCCGGAGCGCGCTGTTTTCCTGGTTTTGCTCATTGCGTTCGACGGCACACTTGACGTCGGCCAGCAGCTTTTCGTTTTCGAACGGCTTGGCGAGAAAGTTATAAGCGCCGCGGCGTCCGGCTTCGACGGCCATGCTGATGGTGCCGTGTCCGGTGAGCACGATGACCTCGGTGTCGGGCCAGCGCTTTTTGATTTGCGGCAGCAATTCCAGGCCGTCAGCATCCGGCAATTTCACGTCGAGCAGCACCACGTCGGGCGGGGGCTGGGCAAAGGCCTTCTGCACCGCCGCGCCGTTGCTGGCCTGGGCGATTTCGTAATGATCTTCGAGCACCGCGGTGAGTAAATTCCGCAAATCCGCCTCGTCGTCCACGATGAGAATTTTGGCTTTCATGTTTAACGTCTCCGCCTGCACGCTTCGACAAACCGGCGAAAAATCGCCCGGTGGTCAGCATATCGTTCGGTCAATCGTTCGGGATGAAATTGCACGCTCAACAAAAACGGCATTGCCCGCGCCGCGTCCGGCTTCAATTCCATCGCTTCAACTATTCCATCACGCGTTCGCGCCACAGCCATTAACGGTTCCGCCGGTTTCAAGACGGCCTGATGATGCGAACTGTTCACACCCAAAATCCGCTTCCCCACCATCTTGGCCAGCAACGAACTCGATGTCAATGGCACTTCATGCACTAATTCACCCGCTTTGTCCATGCGCCAATGGTTCAGCGCGCCGGGCATCTGGCGGCGAATGTCCGCAATTAACCGGCCGCCGAGCGCGATGTTCAACAATTGATGCCCGCGACAAATTGCCAGAAGCGGTTTGTGCTGGCGAAAAATTTCATCAATTAAAACCAGTTCGCGCAAATCACGCCCGCCGCCATCGGGCGTCAGGCCGACGGCTTTGCGGACGGCTCGCGGAAGGTTTTTGTCGTAAAGGTCGGGATTGATGTCGTCACCGCCGGTCAACAACACACCATCCGTGCGGCGGACAATTTCAGCGAGCATTTGCCGGTCAGTCGTCGTTGGCGTGGTGACGGGGATGCCACCGGCCTCGAGCACGGCATTTTCGTATTTGACCGAAAGGCTGACGGAAAGGTCATGAAATTCGACACCCCGTTTTTCGATGCTCGGTGAAACAAGAATCAAAGGCGGTTTGGCCATCCGCGTGAAATGTAAGGGGACAGGGTTGTTTTGTCAGGAGAAAATGAATCTCAGCCTCCGTAACTTTCCGGCGCATCTCACTTTTTGCGCAGCACCTTGCGGAGCGAGATTTGACTGTAGCCGTGGGATTTATCCCACGGAAATGCGTCCATTGGTCTTGCGTCGCGGAGCGACGCCTGAAATCTCGTCAGGCTCGTGTTTCAACCGTCGCTCCGCGACGGCGGCCGTTTTGTGCTGTTCACCGTGGCTTGAACAGCCACGGCTACCATCATCAGGTCGCTCCGCGACCTGCTTAAAAACTGAGATGCGCCCCTCCGTAACTTTCCGGCGCAGTTCAATTTCCACTTCGGGAAAGTGCTTGCCAATCAACTTTACCGGCTTACGTTTGACCAGCTCAGCTAAAGAACAAAATGAAAGGAAATTATGGCCAAAATGCAAAGCAAAACCCTGTCGAAACCCGATGAACTTCGCACGTTCGACAAGGGCAAACTCGAACTCATCACGCTCGGCGGGGTCACGTTTGGTCGCGCCACACTCCAGCCGGGCTGGAAATGGTCAACGTCGCTCAAGGCGTTGATGAAAACCAAAAGTTGCGAAGCGCCACATCTGCAATATCACGTCTCTGGACGGCTGGCCGTGCTGATGGACGACGGCAGCCTGGCGGAGTTCGGGCCGGGTGAAGTTTCACTGCTCCCGCCGGGTCACGACGCGTGGGTCGTGGGCAATGACCCGGTCGTGGCGATCGATATTACCGGCATGGTCGAATACGCCAAGCCGCACGCGCACTGATTTTTCGCCCCGGGAAACCGCTCGCGAATCCGGCGGGCGCACGGGTCGTTCGTTTGGGGCGGCGGCCGTTCATTTTTGCGCCAGCGCCCAGGCGCACCACAACACGGGCGCCTGGCCGTGCAAGTCGCCGACGGCACGCGAACGGTTCAAATAGTATTCCGTGTCCTGGTTCTGACCCGTGCCGACGCAAATTTCGCGGACGTTGCCATCCGCATCAACATAGCCGCACAAGCCAATCCAGCCTTTGCGCGCGCAATCGCCGTATTCCTTTGCCTCCAGCCAGCCATGCTGGACACCCACAATCATCGCATAGGTAAACATGCCCGTGCAGGAGGTCTCGACCCACGATTGGTCGTTGTCAATGAGCTGCCGCCACAAACCGGATGGCGCTTGATAACGCCGCAGCCCGGCCATCATTTTGCGATAGCCGTCCATCAACCGCGCGTATTTCGGGTGGTCCGGCGGAAGCGAACTGAGCACTTCGGCGAGCGCAACCGCGAACCAGCCGTTGCCCCGGCCCCAAAAGTGCGGAACTTCCGGGCCGTGATAAAACAGGCCGTTGGTTTTTTGCAATTGATCGAGGTAGGCGGCGAGTTGGGTCGCGGCCCGGTCGGCGTATTTCGGGTCCTTCGTCGCGCGATAGGCCTGGATTTGCAGGCTGCCGATCATGAACGCGTCGTCCACCCACCAGCGGGTTTCGCGCGTGAGGCCGTCGGGCAACGGGTCTTCCCATTGCTGGTCGGCGAGGTCGCGTCCGGGGTTGAGGTAACGCGTGTCGCCCGTCTCCAGGTAAATTTCCAGCGGCACAATGCCCAGGACGCGGAAATCCACATGGCGATTGGTCGAAACCAGTTTTTGACCTTCCGGTGTCAAAATCACTGAGTAACGCCCGGCGAGTTTTTGCAACAATTCCTTGTCGCCCGTTGCCCCCGCGAAACGCAGCGCGCCGAACGCGGTGCAGGCTTCGGGATAAACGATGAAACCAGCCTTGTTGGTCAGATAATCGCGCTGGAGAAAATTCCGCGCCACCTTTTCACCGACGGTTTTAGGGTCGGCATTCGTCGGCCAGTTCTGGAAAAGGCCGGTGGTTTTTTCGCCGGCGTCCGTTTTGCCCTTCTCCGGGACGCAACCTCCGGTCAGGATTGCGCCGAGAGACAATGCCATGGCCAGCCGAAAAGGTATGTACATGGTGTGCTTTAATCCAAATCGCCCCGGTTTGTCCAGCCACAGGCGCACTAAATTTTCGCCTCGGGAAACCGTTCGCGGATCCGGCGGCGAAGACGCTCCTCGTGTTCCGGCTGCAAACGGCGGCGCGTGATGAGCCGTTGCACCGCGTCGAGCAATTCCAGCCAGTCCTCCAGCGGCGGTTCGGGCACGGGTTGCCATTGATCGAAACGCTTTTCGCGTTGGAAGAACCGCCACTCGCGGCTCACGCGCTGGGCATTAACCTGCAGCTTCACGCCATCTTCCGTGACCCGCTTCCAACTGATTTCAGCCTTGGGCATTTTTTCGGCAGGGACGAGCTGCTGCTCGTCCCAAAATTGGGGCCGCGCGGCAACGCGGCCCTACCTTGCAAATTTATTCCGGCAAATTGATGCTGGCGACCGCCATCGCGGCGATGCCTTCCTCGCGTCCAACGAACCCCATCTTTTCGTTCGTGGTGGCTTTCACGCCGATTTGCTTTTCGGAAACACCGAGCGCGGCGGCAATGCGCGTCTTCATTTCGGCAATGTGCGGATAAATTTTGGGCTCCTGCGCGATGATGGTCGCGTCCACGTTCACAATTTTGCCTTTGCGCCTCGCAACCTGCCTGGCGGCTTCTTCAAGAAACACCTTGCTGGGCGCGCCTTTCCAGCGCGGGTCGGTGTTCGGGAAAAAATGGCCGATGTCCTCCTCGCCGAGCGCGCCGAGGACCGCGTCGCAAATCGCGTGCATGAGCGCGTCCGCGTCCGAATGGCCGTCCAGGCCCTTGGAGTGCGGGATCTCGACGCCGCCGAGAATGAGTTTGCGTCCCGCGACCAGCGCGTGAACGTCATAGCCAATGCCAACGTGAACCATGCCCGACTATAAAACCGGCGCGCCTGCCGACCAAGTTTATTTCTCTCCCGGTGGCAGCGTGAAGAAAAACGTCGCGCCCTTGCCCAACTCGCTTTTCACCCAGACTTTGCCGCCGTGGTTTTGCACGATGTGTTTGACGATGGACAAACCCAGACCCGTCCCGCCCTGCTCGCGCGAGCGCGCCTTGTCCACCCGATAAAACCGTTCGAATACGCGGTCGAGCGCCTCGGACGGAATGCCCGGCCCGTCGTCCTGCACAAAAATTTCAATCTTATCCGCATCGTCCTTGCGCCCGCCCACCGTGACCGTGCCTTCCGCGCGGCCATATTTGATGGCGTTGTCCACGAGGTTGGCGAGGACCTGTTCGAGCCGGTTCGCGTCCGCCATCGCGGTGAGTTCGGGCAAATCGTTGACGAGTTTCACGTCTTTCGCGTCGGTGCGCGTTTTGAGGTCGGCCAGAATTTTTTCGGCGAGTGGACGCAGCGGGACAGGCTGCAAATTCAATGTAATCCGCCCGGATTCCAGTGCGGAAATGGTGAGCAAGTCTTGAATCAGCAAATCGAGCCGGCTGGCGTTGCGTTCGATGATTTTGAGAAAGCGCTCGGCGACTTCGGGGTTGTCGCGCGCGCCGTCGAGCAGCGTTTCGACGTAACCTTTGATGAGCGAGAGCGGCGTGCGCAATTCGTGGCTGACGTTGGCGACGAATTCCTCGCGCGTGCGCTCGAGCTGCTTGAGCCGCGTCAGATCGTGGAAGACCAGAATCGTGCCTTCGCGTTCGCCGGCGGAATTGGAAATGGCGGCGGCGTTGACCTGCAGCCAGCGCTCGCTCAACTCCGGCAATTTCAATTCATAATCCAGCACCTGTCCGCCGCTTTCGACGCGCTCGACCAGCGCGGCGAGTTCATGCACGCGCAGGGCTTCCATGACGGTTTTGCCGCGCAGCTCGGTTTTCAGTCCGAAAAGATTTTTGAACGCGCGATTGGCGAGGTAAATCCGGCGGTTGCGGTCGAGCAAAAGCAACCCCTCCAACATGCTGTTGAACAGGACCTGTTGCTGGGCCTTGGCGGCAGTCGTTGTTTGCTGCTGCCGTCGTTGAAGCTCCTCCATTTCGGCCTGCATCTGCCGCCGTTGGTGGAGAAATTTATGCCGCCACCAGAAATGAATTACAACGGTTGCGGCAACCGCGACGATGGTCAGGAACGGCCACATGGTTGGGGAAAGTGAAATTGAAGAATCATCCAACATTCAATCCCGCAAAGCGGGACCCAACATCCAATGACGCCCGGTTGCTGACATTTGGGCGTTGGATGTTGGATGTTCAATGTTCGATGTTCCCAACCTTTGCTCATTCCACAAACCGGTAACCGACGCCGCGGACGGTGTCCAGATGCTTTGATGCGGGACCGAGTTTTTCGCGGAGGCGGCGCATGTGCGTGTCCACCGTGCGCGTATCAATGAGGCTGTCGTATTCCCACACGTCCCGAAGCAAAGCGTCTCGGGATTGCACGCGACCGGAGCGTTGCGCGAGGGTGGTAAGCAGCTTGAACTCGGTCGCCGTCAATTCAAACGGCCGGTCCTTCCAGCTTGCCAGATGCCGCGGCACGTCAATCAGCAAGTCCCCGAACCGCATCTGGTCGCGCGGTTTTTCTCCGGTCTCGCCCCGCGAAAGGATTTTTTTGATGCGGAGCAGAAGTTCGCGCGGACTGAACGGCTTGGTCAGGTAATCATCCGCGCCCAGTTCGAGGCCGAGCACGCGGTCAATCTCCGCGGCCTTGGCCGTGAGCATGATGATGGGGACCCTGGCGGTGGCCGGGTCGAGCCGCAGCGTCTTGCAAATCTCAAAGCCGTCCATTTCCGGCAGCATCACGTCGAGCACGATCAAATCCGGTGTTTGCGACCGCGCCTTTTTCAGCGCCTCCGCGCCGTCCGCCGCCGTCGTCACCGCATAGCCGGCCTGCTTGAGGTTGAACTCCACGAGTTCAACCGCTTCCGGTTCATCATCCACCACTAAAATTCGCGGCTTCACCCTTGGTTGCATATCACGCGCGCCATCGTCACACAATTTCGGTTGGGTGACAACCTTGTGACAATTGGGTGACGAAAGCACCGGAGCGCGGACAGCTTGTCCGCGAGATGTTGGAGTTCAATCCCGCGCACTGTGGGATTGTTCCCGTAATGCAGGCTGAAACCGTAAGTATTCAAAAAGGTTTCAACGCAAAGGCGCAACTCCAATAAACTCCGTTTCCGCGAGCACGCGACAAAGTCGGTGTCGCGAGCAAGCGGTGCAAAGACGCAGCGGAAGAATGGTTCTCTGGCCAGGTTGGCCACGGTTACTATTTGGCGGGCAGGATTGAACCGGCTTCATCCGCTTCGCGCCTCCGCTTCTTTGCGTTAATTTCGTTTCTCCCAGACTGAATAGTTGCGGCTGAAGCCTGAACTCCAGCGCGAGCAGCCGGCAGCCCGCGCCCCTTGCGGTTTTCCGCTTTCGCTTCCCCGGGAAATTTTGCTAGGCTCGCGCCATGTCACTTCCGGTAATCAGCATCGCGCAAATGCGTGAATGGGAACGGGCCACGTGGGAAACCGGTCAGACCGAGGCCGAAGTCATCCATCGCGTTGGCGGAAAAATCGCGCAACGCGCGTTGCAACTCACGCGGCCCGGCGACGCGATTTTGATTCTCGCCGGCAAAGGCCACAACGGCGACGACGCCCGCGCCGCACGGGAATTTTTGACCGATCGCCGCGTCGAAACCCTCGACATCGCCGCGCCCGAAAACGACCTGCCGGAACTCGAGCGGGTGCTGTTACAAAAACCGGCGTTGGTCATTGACGGCTTGTTCGGCATCGGACTTGACCGGCCGCTGACCCACGACTGGAAAAAAATCATCGAGACTGTCAACCGGTCGGGAATTCCAGTTTTGGCGGTGGACGTGCCATCCGGCTTGAATGCCGACACCGGCGACCCCGCATCGCCGGGCGTGGCGATTGAAGCGGCGGTCACATTGACCATCGGCACGCCCAAAACCGGTTTGCTCGCGCACAACGCGTGGCCGTTTGTCGGCCGGCTCGAAGTCGCGGACGACGTCGGCCTGATTCCGTGTCCGCAGACGAGTGAGTTGAATTGGACGTTGCCGGAAGATTTTCAAAATTTCCCCCCGCGCCGATCGGTGTCCGGTCACAAGGGCGCGTTTGGGCATTTGGGGATCATCGCCGGCAGTTTTGGCTTTCACGGCGCGGCGGTTTTGGCCGCCCGCGCCGCGCAACGCGCCCAGCCCGGCTTGATTACTCTTTTCACCCAGGAATCCGTCTATCATATGGTGTCGGCGCAATTGCAGGCGGTGATGGTGAATTTGTGGACGCCTGACTTTAGACTGCTCGATACGGTGAACGCCGTTCTGGTGGGTCCCGGGCTGGCAGCGCCCGGTTTGGCTGATGTCATGTCCCCGACGACCACGCGGCGGATTTGGCGCGACTCGCTTTTGCCGGTGGTCGTGGACGCCAGCACCCTGGACTGGCTGCCGATGGGACCGTCGGCAAAAAATGCCATCCGCATCGTCACGCCGCATCCCGGCGAAGCGGCGCAGTTGCTGAATACGACCACACAGCAGGTCCAGTTGAACCGTCCGCAGGCGGTGCGCGAAATCTCGCGGCGTTACGGCAATTGCTGGGTCGTGTTGAAGGGACATCAGACGCTCGTGGGCCGGAGCGAAGACGAAATTTTTGTGAATTCGTCCGGCAATCCGCATCTGGCGCAGGGCGGCAGTGGCGACGTGCTGGCGGGTTACATCGCGGGATTGCTCGCGCAGCGGCCGTTGCAAGCCGACGTCAGTAAATTAATTCGTTTTGCCGTCTGGCAGCACGGCGCGGCGGCGGACAAATTGCAGGCGGCGCGGGCAAACTGGGTCATCGAGGATTTGATTGGCGAATTGGGGAACGCGCGCTGAATTTTCTTTCGCATCGCGTTTGCATTTGTTAAAAGTTTTTCGTGCGCAGAATCTTTTGGACAATTTTCGGTCTCTGGCTTTGCGGACTGTTTGTCGCCGTTGGCGCGGACACGTTTCCTTTGACCGACGGCACGTCGGTGACCGGCGACGTGATTTCGTACAACGACAACGGCGTCGTTTTCCGGCTGGACGTGGACAAATACTCCCAACGCGTGCCGTGGACGAAATTTTCCCAGGACGCGCTCAAGCAACTGGCGAACAATCCCAAAATCAAACCGCTCGCGGAACCGTTCATTGAAACTCCACCACCAGAAAGAGTGAAAGCGGGAGAAGTAAAAGTTCACGAAGTGTCGCGCTTGGAATTGCCGCCGAAACAATCCCTGTTCGGCGCCCTGTTTTCGTCGTCAGTCGGGCTGGTCGTGCTGATGCTGATTTACGCGGCGAACATTTTCGCGGGCTATGAGATTGCCGTGGTGCGGTCGCGGCCGATTGCGCTGGTAATGGGCGTGGCGGTGGTGCTGCCGATTTTGGGGCCGATTATTTTTCTCGCGATGCCCGTGCGCGTTGCAGCCCCCGAGCCGGTCGCAACGCCACCCGAAGCCGCGCCGCACACTTTTACCGTGCCGGACGCCGCACAGCCCGTGACGGCTGGAATTCACATCGTTGAGGCTTCATGGCAGGGGAAATCATCGGCGGCGCCGGCCGCTGAGCCCGGCGCGCCGCAGATTTTTCAGCGCGGACAATTCACGTTTAACCGCCGTTTTTTTGAGACGAAGTTTTCCGGTTTCTTCAGCATGATCCGGCGCGAAGCCGAAAAAAACCTGATGCTGACCGTGAAAACGGGGCGCGCGCTATTCGTTGTCGAGCGCATCACGCGCATCGCCACCAATGAAATGCATGTGGAGGTCGCCCAAGGTGCGGCAAAACAGGAAGTCATGGTGCCGTTCGCTGAAATCGTGGAGGTTCAACTCAAACCCAAAGGCGCGTGAAATATCGCAGCATTCTTTTGTTCGGCGCGCCCGGCTCGGGCAAGGGCACCCAGGGCAAAATCTTCGGAGTCATTCCGCATTTCTTTCATTGCGCGTGCGGCGACGTTTTCCGCAACCTCCGGACCGACAGTGAACTGGGGAGGATTTTTGTCGCCTACTCCAGTCGGGGCGAACTGGTGCCGGATGAAACCACCGTCGCCCTCTGGCGCGAATCCATCGGCCAGACCATTGCCGCTGGACGGTTTCATCCCGACGAGGACACGCTGGTGCTCGACGGCATCCCACGCAACGTGGAGCAGGCCGGGATGTTGAGTGACTCGCTCGATGTGGCCGGCGTTTATTATCTGCGCTTGGTCAATCCGGAGAATCTCGTTGCCCGCATTCAGCGCCGCGCCATCAAGGAAAACCGCCTCGACGATGCGAATCTCGATGTCATCCGCCAGCGGCTCAAGACTTACGAGAAGGAAACCAAGCCCGTCCTCAAGTTTTACGGCAAGCGCCTTGTGCATGAAATTAACGCGGACCAGACGCCGGCCAGGGTCCTCGCCGACATTCTGCGCATCGCCGTCAAACATTGATCGCGCGACTCTTTTCCCCGGGAGCGCCGGCTTGCCGGGGCATAGCGGAGCGACGACTGGCGTCCCGCCGGCCAGTCCCTCGGCAAACACGCCGGTGAGACCCGTCCTCTCCACCCTCCGTAGCGAGGCTACGGCGGAGGACGGGCGTAGCAGCACTGCGGAGGGTGGACACCGGCGCTCCCAGGATTCAGCCTCGTAGAACCCGGGGCATGACCGGCATCCCCACCCAACTTGGCGGCTGGAAGCCGCCATCACCGGCACGCTGGAAGCGTGCCGCTACAGTTTTTCCTTTCGCCTGAGCGCAATTTCCCTTTCGCTGTCCGCATGACGGCGTTGCGAATCATCTTCATGGGCACGGCGGAACTGTCCTGCCCCAGTCTCCAGGCATTGGCGGGCAATCCACAATTTCAAATCGCCGCCGTCGTCACGCAGCCCGACCGGCCCAAAGGCCGTGATCTCAAACCGCAACCATCACCCGTCAAATCGCTCGCACTACGGCTTGGTCTGCCCGTGTTGCAACCCGAACGCGCCCGCAACGAAAAATTCATCGCCGGACTTCGCGCTTTACAGCCTGACCTCATCATCGTCGTGGCTTACGGACAGATTTTGCCGCTGGCGATCCTGGATTTGCCGCGCCACGGCTGTTTGAACGTGCACACTTCGCTGCTGCCCAAATATCGTGGCGCGGCGCCGATTCAGTGGGCCATTGCCAACGGCGACACCGAGACCGGCGTCACCATCATGAAAATGGACGCGGGCCTGGACACCGGCCCAATCGTTTCGCAACGCCGCACGCCCATTCGTCTCGAAGACGACTCGGCCACGCTTCACGACCGGCTCGCGCAACTCGGCGCGGAACTGCTCGTCCAGACCATGCCTGATTATGTTGCCGGAAAAATCCAGCCGGCGCCGCAACCCGCCGCCGGCGCGAGCCACGCGGCAAAAATCAAAAAAGAAGACGGCCGCATTGATTGGAACCGGCCCGCGCGAGAAATTTGGAACCGGCTGCGCGCTTTCACGCCCTGGCCCGGCGCGTTTACGTTTTTGCCAAAAGCGATGGAGGGCACTGCTTCGTCAGTGCCTTCATTTGCAAAAAGTAAGGAAAGCGACGAAGCGCTTCCCTCCAAGATGATAAAAATCTGGAAGGCGGAAGTGGTTGAAAAGTCCAGTGGAGCAGCTTGCCGGGCCGAAGCTTCAGAGCGAAGGCCGGGGGAGATTTTGTCGGCGGACAAAACCGGCATTGTAGTTGGTTGTGGCGAGCGCGCGCTGCGGATTCTGGAGTTGCAGCGCGAAAGCGGCAAGCGATTGACGGCGGAACAATTTCTTGCTGGATTTCCATTGCTGGTCGGTTGGAGATTTGATTAGGAGCGCAAACCGACGGCACAGTTTTCAAGCACTCGTAATGGTAGGGCGGCGGTGCTCCGCCGCCTTTCGTTTATCAAGGCGGAGCAGCAGCTCCGCCCTACCGAGTGGGCTTTGCATCCCTCAACCCTGCCGCGTAGGCCTCAAACACGCGCCGTATCTCATCGCGGACACGGCGGAAGCAGGCGAGGATTTCTTCTTCATTACCGGTCGCTTTGGCCGGGTCGTCAAACAGCCAGTGATGGCGATTTGCCTGGCCGGGGAAAATCGGGCACGCCCGGTCCGCGTTGCCGCAAACGGTGATGACGGTGTGAACCGGCGGATCCAAAAATCCCTTCAGGTGTTTCGAGCGATGACTGGAAATGTCAATGCCCGCTTCGCCCATGACCTTGATGGCCAGCGGATGAACATGGCCGGTCGGATTCGAACGAGGTCTTCACCGACTGCCAGCCTCAATACCCTGATTTGCAAGGCTATTTTAACACTTGATTTATAGGGGTTCAAGCGGTTTTTGACACTATCCGCCAACTTTCTGACTTAACCCGCCACTTACCCGCTTCTTACTCGGTTATTGAAGAAATCGTTGAAGGTTTCGTTGAAGGTTTTTCTCGCGGGCATCACACAAGCCTTGCCATGCTTCGCCACGTTAGCTGACTAAATAGCAACCGCTCCGGTCACTTTGGAGCAAGGAAGAATCCGCCTCGGTGACACCGAGGCATGGAGAAAACAAAAATCGCGCAAGCGAGAAACTCACCGGCGGGCCGCCACGCGGCGTGCGCGACGGACGAGCGCCAGTCCCGCAAACACCACTGCGCCCAGCGCCAGTTGCGCCTCCACCGACGGCTCGGGCACGACCTGCCAAGTGCCAATCAACTGGCCCGACGAACGGCTGTCTCCGGAATAGATCGGACCGCTCGTGCCGGTGGTAGGAAGATCTGCGAGCAAGCTAGACAAATTAATGTTTGCCGTGCCGGTAAAAGCTGCGCTAGAGATGCTGAAATTCTGAAGCTGCGGGTTGCTACTGGTATACAAATTCAAATCCACAGTGTTGGGGCTATTGAGCAGATTGTCGGAGAACCATTGGGTGTAGGCAGCGGTTGTCCCGGCGGGAATGAGGCTGCCGGTGGCGGCACCTCCGCCGGCTACGGAGGCGGTGAAGTAACTGTTGAGATCCACACCGAATAAATTATACACACTGAAATCATTAACGATGGGGCTGGCACCGGTGGCGATGAATTGCACGGCGGAAGGGTTGCTCTGATTTATGTCGATGAGTATAGATTGACCTGCCGCCGGGAAAGTTGCCGCGAAAAGACCGGCCGCCAAAACCAGCGCCGACGAATATGAACTTAAATTGGTTTTTTTCATGGGTTTATAATTCTGCTTGTTGGCCCAAACATATCTGATAACAAAAATAGCAAAACTTAGGCACGATGTCCAACAAAAATCACAAAAATCTTTGGCAAGCCAAAATCGCAACTAGCAGTTTAACTGCAAAGAGTTGCGCGGATAATCGGCGCGTTTCTTGCCGTTCGCTCCACTGGTGATGCGTTTCAAATTGTCCTAACGCCTTTTAGAAACAATTTTTGGATGGGGCAACGGAGTCCACAGGGGCAGCGTCCGCCAGTTTTTCCAAGGTCAAACCATGGCGCTGGGCGTTCTTTCGCCGCCAGTATTGGCCGATGATTTTCGTGGCATCGTCCAGCCAATCAGGGTCAGCCAGCAAGGTGATAGCTTGGGTGCTGAATTGCCAGCCGCATGATGTGCCGATTCTGGTGGCGGTGCGGTTGCTCAAGCCGCTGGGCAATCCGCCGCCGAACAGCGTCAAGTTTTTTGCGGCGTCGGAACTGCTGGAACAGGTCAAAGACCGCACTTGGCTGGCAAAAGTCACAAATGCGTTGAACCAGCATTGGCAAAAGAGAAATGCCGCTAAGAAAAACCTTCCGCCGAATGGTTTGCTGGACATTGATTCTTCGCGAGTCGGCAAGTCAGTGGCGGTGGGTGGTTAGTTGTCGTCGGCGTAATAACAGGCTAGGGGACACTGAATCCTTTAAGATTTACTTGGCTTTGTGCCCCAATATCTGGTTCACGTCTGACAAAATGATTGGAGCAGCTAGCCGGACAGTCAAATTGGAATTGCCGAGATCAGCAACGGCCTGAAGCTCTGCATAAGGAGTAACATATTTCGGCGTCTCGTTTTCCTTTGGCGTTTCACCAAAGATGCCCTCGCCATAATATAGCGTGATTTTGGTGATGGTGAAGGTTTTGGCCTGGGACAGGGATTTGACCCTTTGAAAAAAGGTTTCCTCGTTTTCATTTGGAAACACAGGAGTTTTGTTGGCCCTGATGAAACGAATGATTTGTTTGGGACTGACAGTTTGACGGTTATCAAAGCGTTCAAGATTCGGCCAATGAAGACCGAAAGACCGGATTGTGCCATGACTGCCAAACTCAATCGAGAAGCCTTCGCTTTCAGCTTGAAAATCCACCCCGTCAATTTTTCGAACGAGGGTAATCGCTCGCCCACAGACATAGTCGTTGGTCGCCAGCCCGCCTTTGCCGTCGTATTCACACCCATTGTTTTGTATTCCTCCTTGCGATAATTGCGCACGGTCAATGCCCAGTTGAGCAACGCAGTCCCACGCCCGCTTCGCAATCATCTCATCACTTGGAATGGCCTCGGAGGAACCAGCAGCATGATTCCGCATTGTGAACTGTATCACCTCAGCATCAGGCAGAATGCAAAACGCACCAGCGAGGGGATCATCGCCCTTGCGATTATGATCCCAAAGAATTATTTGGTTGGTCGAAGGCTGCGGAAATCCCTTGCTCTGAAATGAAGCCAGCACCACTGCATTGGAAATTACCGGCGCGGTAAATGAGTTGGGAAGAATTTTATAAACCCAAAGATTTTTGGGCAGGGTGCTGGTCGGTGCTTTCCAGATGATTTGGGCATTCGTGGACAAATGCGGTGAAATGTCTTCAATCGCGATTGGTGCGGCGGAAGAAGTTAAGGCCGCCGCCAGAATCGCCACCAAGATTGGCAAGGTTTTCATAAAAGTGTTTACGATGATATCAAAAGTTGCCTTCAACTCAACCGCGATTCGCGACTTCGAGCCGCGAATATAAATCCCTCGATAAGATTTGCCGCTGACAACATTGCGCGGCATTTGCTCTCTCACACGCCACGGCTTTTACCCCAGCTACTTTTACCAATTGAACCATCCGAGCGTTTATGCTGCCGGTTGGACCTTTGCGGCTGCCCGGTGTTCGTAATCTTCCAGTGACGGGATTTTCATCAGGGCGCGTTTGGCGTAGGCGCGATGCACCGCCTTGCTGTTGTGGCCCAAAGCCTCCTGCGCGAATCGTTCCGGGTACGGAAACAACACGCCTTCGGCGGGCAGGTCTTTGAATAGGTTTAATGCTTCCGTGCCCAAGTGGACAATGACGGGCACGCCGGTTTTTTTGCGGAAGAAACTCACGGTGCCATTCGTCCAGTCCACGTCCTCGCCTTTCAAACTGGCAATGAGGGAGTGCCCCTGAGCGATCAGAGCGACTTCAAGTATTCCACCAAGTTCTGACTCTCTTGTGGCGTAAGCTCCAGGTTGAAACGCGTGTTGTAGCTGTTCACTACGTCCAGCAGCGTCGGAAACCGTCCGTCATGGTAGAAGCCGCCTTTGGCCCGGGCGAAGAGTCCGCCCAGTGGCGTGGTGCGGTAGCGCTTGTCGGGCGAGCGATTGGCCTGGAAATCGTCAATCCCGATTTCCGAGGGCGTGTGCATGTTCCAACCCGGTTCTGTGTAAAGTGGCGGCACATGACAGGTGGCGCAGTTGGCCTTGCCCTCGAATAGAGACTTGCCGCGGGCGGCGGCGGCGGCGTTAAAGCTGCCGCGCGGCGGCTTGGGAACCGGGAGGGCCAGTTGATAAAATTGCAGCGCTGCCAGCTTGCTGGTGATCAGGTCATTGTCGGCCTTGATATTCGCGAAGCCTAGGCGGGCGGCCACCGGGAAGGTATTGGCATCGTTGAGGCGCGGGTCGAAAAACCGGCCTGAACCTTGCATTTCCAGGTTGGCCACAAAGGCGTTCCAATATGGGACCGAACCCCAGCCGGTGTAGGTGTGGAGATTGACTCCGCCCAGGCCAAAGGCCGCAGGCAGCAGTGTGGCGGCGGATTTTCCGTCCGGACGAAAGGCCTGCCCGTCCATCAGCAGCTCCGCATCGAATTTGCCGGGGCCCCAGCTTTGCAGGACGGTGCGCACAGTGGGTTCATCCACTTGCAGGGCATTGGCGAACGGAGAGAGATCTGGGGCGAGGTTGATAATGGCTCCGACGTTCAAATCGCGGTTGGGCCAGCCGTCAAGGCGGTGTCCAATACCGGGCGCAAACGAGTTGTCCACAGTCGAGTGACACAAGGCACATTGAATTCCGAGAGAAGTCAGGCGATTCTGCCGGTCAAAGAAACCCGTCACGCCGACAACCGCATTGAGCTTCAGCAGCGCCAATGTATTGGCCGGGTCGTTCAAATCCACCTGCCCGGCGGCCAATTTCCTTTTCAGAGACTGGGGCAAAGTATCCACGTCCACTTTCAATCCAACGGCCAAAGCGGTGCTGGGGCTTACACCGGGGCCGACCCCGCCCAGATTGGCTCCCTCAATCGCCTGGTGCAGCTTGAGGGCGTCACCCCAGAATGCCTGATCCCCGAACGTGTCATACCGGAAGATGTTCCGGCCCTCGTTTACTTTCAATAAAGCGTTCAGCTCCACCGAAATGGTCTGTGATTCCAGGTCGGCCTGCGGTCCGGGAGCTGCTCGGATGACATAGGCGCTAACCAGCCACAAAAGAGCTAGACTCGACGTCGCGGCGGCGATGCTAAAAAGTCTTTTTCTCATACCACCGATTCTGTAGTTAATGGTTTTCATATGTTTGCCTATTGTTGTTTCCGACTTTTACAGTTGGAACGAATCCTCGTTCGGGGATAGAACCATTAATTCACGGGGTTCCATGTTCTGTGTCTGGCAAAACAGGGGTTGTCGGAGTCCCCAAAACTTTGCGAACCGTGCGGCGTTCTCCCTTCATTGTTCAATTGCTGTGAGGATCGCTTCCAGCATCTCCACCGAGGCTCAGAGCCATCAGAATCTGGAGCTGGTGCAGCAGCACCGGGCAACTCACCAGCCGCACGACCGCCACCTTCTGATCAATGACCCGCAACAAAATTGCTCCCCTGGCGGTTGTGCCGCGGCGGGCCACATAGGCGTAGTCCTGGCCGATGGGAAAAAGGACAAAACGGTCGCTGGCGTTGCGCATCTGCGCGAGGGCATTCCCGAGAGTTTGGAACATGATTTCGCGATCATGAATCAAGGGCGGCGCAGGCTTGGTCAGGTCACCCGGATCCCGGGCCAGCGCGGCTTCATCCGACAGCAACCTCAAAAGCGGCTCGAGTTCACCGGTTTCAGACGCGTTGAGGAATTCCGAAACAACGCGCTGGGTTTGCTCTCGGCCTGGTCGGGCGGTGGATTCCCTGGACACAATCCGCTCCCGGGCACGTTTTAAAATCTGGCGGCAGTTCTCTTCGCTGCGGTCCACCACCGAAGCAATATCGCCGTAATCGAGCGCGAAGGCCTCGCGCAGGAGATACACCGCTCGTTCGGTCGCCGAGAGATTGCCCAGCGCGGACATAAACGCCTCGGTGAGCGCATCGGCGAACCCGGCCTGCTCCGCCGGACTGCGCGCGTCGGAGGGCAAGCGGTCCAGCAGCAAAGGTGCGTCCGCATGCTCCAGACGCACTCGGGCCAGCTTCAGATGGTTAAGGCAGAGGCGGGTGACAATGGTCGTCAGAAATGCCTTTGGCGAGCGCACTTCGGTGGCGGCGGCTCGCTCCCACCGCAGATAAGTTTCCTGAACCATATCCTCGGCCTCCACTTCGCTGCCCAATATGCGCAGGGCGAGCGTCATCAAGACGGGCCGTAACTCAGTAAAAATTTCCGCCTGGCTTTGCATAGTTCTTATATTCCTTATATTATTTGGTTCTGCACTATAGACAGTTGGCCTCCCGCGTCTGTGACAAAGAAGTCAAACTATCGATAGAGATGACGCTTTTGGTGTCCATGCCGAGCTTGATGACCTTGAGCGCGACGCGACGGTGGACTGGTTCCGTCTGCTCGGCCATATAGACCACGCCACAGCCGCCTTCGCCGATTTGCTGGAGCAATTTATAGCGGCCGATGCGGTCACCGGGTTTTTCGGTGGGACTCAACTCAAGATGGATGGTGCCGCCCGGTCCAAGCGGCACCGCTGCCGGGCTTTCGAGGAACGCGCCGGCTTGTTCACTGGCCTTAAGCAGTTCTTCGACGCGCTGGCGCAAGGCCGCGTCACCGACGCAGGCTTCATTGAGATAGGCTGCTCGCTCCCCGGCCGGCAGCCGCCGGGCAGCGCCAAAGACGGCCACTTCGCGATCAGGAGGATTTGTCATGTGCAGACGGCATTACTCTCTGCTCTTCAATGCGAAAATCCAGAGCAAATGGCGCAGAAAAGTATTGGCTTTCCCGGATCAATCGGGGACACCAATAAAGAAAGTCGGTCGGGTTCATCGCCGCGACCAACATGAATTTGAAAGGGAGGCGGAGGTCGGTTTTCAACCCTCGCAAAAATGGGGGTTTTTGTCACCCATTTTCGTCGTAAGTCGTTGATGGAGGCGAGGGTCGGAATCGGTCAATTTACCCCGCTGTTGCACTCCAAATATACCCGATTTCATTCACTATTCAACATAATTCGTCATAACCCGACTATACCGGTTTTAACTCCTTTGGTGTCCGTTTTGGTGTCCGCGACTGCCAATGAGCCTTCCGTTAGGATTCGACAATCCAAAAAGCATTATTATCCCTGTCGCCAAATCCGGTTACCTCCTGATTGCCATCTAGAAATTCTGGTTGAGATGCGATGTGCGAGTGCAATGCAATATTTGTGTTGCAATGTATTAGTCTCAGTCGTTTTCCCGTGAGCAATTGCCCTCCACCCTCTATCTCCACACGCCAATTATCGTTTTCGTCGCACACACCATTCGATCCCCAAGCTGTGATTTCCTGCTGTGGTGAAATGGGGGAAAGACGATCACCGTGGCTGTGAAGATTCCTTCTTGTTAGCAAATGTTCGAGGCGAATTATGTCGCTATTGTTGACAGGTTTATCGCGGTTGTAATCTTCGGGTTTGCCATGAGGGCCTTTAAGCATCCACACAGAATACGAATCAGAAATACTTGCAGCATAAACCATTTGCTGATTTGACGAACCTTTGTGGTTGTGATTTTTGGGGCATGACGCAAGGAACTTTCCTGTCGCAAAATGTTTTAGTGTTATGGCAGCAACAAACCGAACAGACCTCTGATTAACTGTTTGAATTGAATTTTCTTTTTGGAAACGCCCCTCGATGAGTTCCATCTGTCTGACAACATTCTGAGCAAATTGCTTTTGGAGTTTTTTTTGACTGCGTCCAAAGAAAAAGGCCAGTAATCCAGAAAGGCCAGTAATCAGAAAAAAAGCCCAATTCAGGATTTTGGGAATGGACTGGCTTCCTTCTGGAGGCGTAGGGAACGTCGCTGTAAAACTGTTCAGAACAGCAGTGCCGGCTGCCCCCAATAAAATTGAACCAATCGTTTGCCAAAAGTTTCCTCGCTCTTCTATTTGCCCAATCTGCTCTTTTAGATATTCCCATTCTTTGACTGAAATTGGATAGGCCTTTCCTTTTTCGTGGGAAACCAATTCAAAATTTTGTGTTACCTCGAAGCTCATTTTGCAGGAGGGGGAATACCAGGAATTTCAACACCGGCAACAATTGCATTTATGAAAATCGTGTTGCCACAATTGCTACAAATAATTGGTATCAACGGTATAATTGACGCTTGTCCGCCGATCACAAGATCTCCACCATGATATTCTCGAAGTTCGAAAAGCTTATCGGAAACGTTCCACTTGATAATACCGCACATTGGGCATGGCTTGACTGCCCATTTAGTATTTAAGTATTGAATGATTTTTTGGGAATCAAATTTCACAAGGTCAATTTTGGAATCAATTCGTCTTTTGGCAATCAAATTTGAATTCGAAACCCCATTCCTATTTAAGGAGCGTGTTCAGTGTTCGCTGAATACGCCCATTTCTGAACCGTGTCGAGGAATTATTAGCCGTTGAAGGACTGGTTGTGCGTGCCGAAAATTTACCAGCGTCACCTTAACAGGGAAATGCAAAAGGACGACGAATCGTTCCGGTCCCCGCTACCAATCAGAAACCGAAGGCGTATCGCGACGGAAGCGGTGTTACCGGGCGGAGAATTAGCCGGAGGCGGTTCGGAGAACGGTTACGCTGCTTTGGTCGCGCCAATATCGGGCTGGCGCAAAGTCTTTTGTGATGGGAGCAAAGCGGACAGCGCGAAAGTCTTTGTGCCAGAGGGGAAAATGTGGCAAATCAATTTTGAACCGATGGTGTTTATAAATTCAGGAACGGGGCGGATACCATCGCCGAAAAGAAAATGATTATTCCTCCATACACAGGCGTCTGGCTTGTTGAGTTTCAGGATCGCATTGAGCTAGTGCCAGTGTGGTATCGGGATATTGTTGGCTTGGGCAGATTCAAAGCGAACCAGGTAGGTTTTCAGCCGGGAGAAGCCATGTATCCAATGTATAACGCCATCATGGGGAATAAGGAGATTTGGGTGGTTGTTCACTGGCAACGTTACGAAGACGGGCGGGAAGAACCTGACGAAATCTTTTATCTTGAACCGAACGCAACGGAAGCAGATGCGCGGAAAAAGTTCGATGAAATGGTCAACTTCGTCAATATGAGTAAGGCGGAACTACGAAAGTTGGCCTCAATGTTTGAGGCGTCCAAGGATGATCTGGCTTACATTGAAAGTCGTCCCGATGGCATTCCGATTACTTACAGTCGTCCTGACAGGAAATCATCAATCGAGGAGCAAGACCTGTATCAGGCTAGGCTAAAGGTGCTGGCCGGACTGCAGCCGAAGACCGTTACGCTGATGGAAAAAGCATACACGACTGAAGAACCGCGAGAGCGTGAGAAAATTGAACATGAAGCAGTTGAAGCGTATTTTGCCGAAATGGCTCATTATTGGACTGAGGATTTGGTGAAGGAATGGCAGCGCAGCAATCCCATTGGAACGGAGTGGATGTGCGAGTTCGCCCGTGTTTGGCAGGAACCTAAACGCGAAATAGATCCAATCAATCACGAACTGGTGCTGAACTGGCTTCGCAGAAAATACAATCTCCTCACTGCCGAGGAACTTTCGGACGCAATTCTGGTGATGACGGGGCAACGTGTGATGCCCGGCACGTTGAAGAAACGGCGTGAACGTCTTGGATTGACAACGAAACGGCCACCGGGGCCAAGGCCAAATCCAGAGCAAGAGCCACCGGTTTAGGACAGCACCCCCTCCTAGGCTGTCCCAATCTCCTGACAGATTTTCTACACGCGCTAAAGTTAGCGCGTGAACGTAATTCTTCACACAAACAGGTCGCTTGAACGTCACCAGATGTTCGCCGGCCACTTCACCCGCCTGTTCAGCGTGGATGGGGTCAATGATGGACTAATCGTTGTAATCACCAACGGCGAAGACTGTGGCGTCGTCTGTCGCGTGGTAAGCCAAAAGGGAATATGAAACAGCAAATCGCAGTCGAACAGTTCTTGGCGGGCCGCCGCGTGGTCCTCGCCAAGTTTGTGGCTCATCGCCACAAGGAAGTTCAAAACAAAGCAAAAAAGGTCGTCGGCATTGTGAACCTCTACGAAGTTCAGTGTGCCGATGGGAAGGCACCCACGGTCCAAACCTGGTGCCCTCGCAGCGTCCAGACCGTCGAACAGGCTGCCAAGGAATGCTCCTGCACGTTCAAGGAGGGGCAAAAATTGGTGGTGGAGTTCGATCTGATGGAGCCGAACGGTTTTGACGCCAAGAACGGGGTCATCATTCGGGCGGGTTCCGTGTTGCCCCTGGAGTAGTCGTAACGTGGTCACGCATGGCGACTCCGTGGTTGGGTTTGCCGGCGGGTGCGCGCGGAGCGCGCCCCGCCGGC
>PMOA01000004.1:5993-6113 GCA_003161635.1 Limisphaerales bacterium | reverse complement strand
GGATGATGCGTTCCTTGTGAGCCGGGACCAGCCTGGCAAAGACGCTCGTCGTGCTGGCGGCTTCGGCCAGTTCCGTCTCGCTCATCGTCTCGATTTGAGAGCCGAGCAAGAGATGCTCCA
>PMOA01000004.1:5408-5986 GCA_003161635.1 Limisphaerales bacterium | reverse complement strand
GCGGTGTCCTTGGGCGGGTCGAGGAAGGCCAGGAAACCCAGCAGGATCAGGTCCGATTCATCCTTGACCGAGTAACCCGGCTCATCCGAGGCGCCCGGCATTTGCTTATAAGCCAGGGCGATTACCCGGAAGCCCTGACCGTTCAGGTCGTCCGCCAACTGCCGGCGTTTGGCATCGTGCTCGGGCAGCACCTGGATGACCTCTCCTTTAACTTCCACCCGGGTGCACTGGCTCAGCACTTCATCCACCGCGCCCTTGCAGATCAGCGTGTTCAACCCGGTATCATCTTCCACCACCACCGACATCCGGCGGCGCACGAAGTCGAAAGGGATCTCGTCTATCTTGCGGTACTTCTCGTCCGCCTTCAGGTGCTCTCTCAACTCCTTATGGTCGAGGATCGCCTCGTCGAGCAGGTTCTTCAACCCGGTATGGTGGTAGCTGTTCAGGTAGCCATACTGCAGCACCTTCTCGCTGGGATCACCGTGCACGTCCAGATGCTTTTCGAGCACGATCTTGCCCTGGGTGAGGGTGCCGGTCTTGTCGGTGCACAGCACGTCCATCGCCCCGAAGTTCTGGAT
>PMOA01000004.1:0-5349 GCA_003161635.1 Limisphaerales bacterium | reverse complement strand
CCGTTGATGAGGAACACCGCCGGAACCATCACGGCGATGAAGCGGATCATCAGCCAGGTGAACTTGTTGATGCCCAGATCGAAGCTGGTGAGTTGGCGCTGCCCGACGATACTGGCGGCCAGCGAGCCAAAGTAGGTTCGGCCCCCGGTAAGGATGACCACGGCGGTCGCGGAGCCGCTCTCCACGTTGGAACCCAGGAAGCAGAGGTTGGGAAGTTCGAGCGGATTTTGAACGTCGGCCGGCGCCGGGGCGGCTTTCTTCTCCACCGGCAGGGCTTCGCCGGTGAGGGCCGCTTGATTCAAGAACAGGTCTTTGGCGGAAAGCACCCGCACGTCCGCCGGCACCATATCGCCGGCGGCCAGCCGGATGATATCGCCCGGCACCAACATCTTGAGCGAGACTTCTTCTTCCTTGCCGTCGCGCACCAATGTCGCCTTGTTGCTGACCATCGCCTGAAGCTTCGCGGCCGCGTTATCGGCACGCAGCTCCTGGAAGAAACGCAACACCACGCCCAAAACCACCATCACGAAAATGACCGCCGTCGCCCGCAGGTCACCGGTTAGATAGGAAATCACACCCAGCGCCACGAGCAGAAGGACCAATGGATTCTTGANNCAGGCCGCCCAGTTGCGATCCAAGCTCCTTCAGGACGGTATCGGTATCGGCACGCGCCTTTTCCAACAGTTGAACGGAATAATGCGCCTCTTTTCCGCCGGGGACGGGCACGGAAGCGATGGCAGGGGGCTTGGCGTCTGCCGGCTTCGAGGGTGCCGGTTCGGCTTCGGATTTAGTCAAATCTCCTGATTGTTGTTCCATGCTCTTAACCCAGTTTTACTTTTCCAATTGCTCGCGAATTTCCCGGAGTTCACTTCGCCGCGCACGGGTCAGCTTGGGATAGCTCATTTTGAGGCCTTTCAGCGCGTCGATGACGACACGCGAAATGATGAGCCGGGCGTTATACTTGTCATCGGCCGGCACCACGTGCCAGGGCGCGGTTTTCGTGCTGGTGGCGCTCAGACAGTCCTCGTAGGCCCTCATGTATTGATTCCAGAATTTCCGCTCGGCGACGTCGGCCTGGCTGAATTTCCAATTTTTGTCCGGTTCATCAATGCGCTCCAGAAAGCGCTTTCGCTGCTCCTCCTTCGACAGGTGAAGGAAAAATTTGATGACCTGGGTGCCGTTGCGGTGGAGGTGTTTCTCCAAATCCACGATGGAACGGTATCGTCCCTTCCAGACCGTCTTTTTGCCGGCTCGCTCGTCCGGAATCCCCTCACTGCGCAAAATCTCGGGATGCACGCGAACGATCAGCACCTCCTCGTAATAGGAGCGGTTGAAGACGCCGATCCGTCCGCGCGCCGGCAGACGGCACGTCGTGCGCCAGAGAAAATCATGTTCCAATTCTTCTGCGCTCGGATGCTTGAAACTGTAAGCTTCGCAGCCCTGCGGGTTGACGCCAGACAGGACGTGGCTGATCGCGCCATCTTTTCCGGCGGCATCCATGGCCTGAAAAATGAGGAGCACCGAATAATCGTTGGACGCATAAAGGAGGCGCTGTAGAGCGCTCAGTTCCCCGACGTCCGCGGTGAGAAGCTTCTTGTATTGCTTTTCCGACTTGTAGAGCGGTCTGATGTCGGTTGCCCATTTCTTCAACCTGATTTTTTCCCCGCCCGGAACGCGGAAGTCGCTGGGGTCGATTTTCATATTGAATGTGCTGTTTAGACAACGAATAGCACATTATTGACTTGGATACAGCTCAAGCCGCCAGTCATCGCTTTTTATTCGGGAAATCGGCCCCGCGAGAAACCGCTTCCCACGCAGAGAACTGCTTGCGCAGCTCCTCGAGCTTGGCCGTGGCGCCTTTGTAGGCATCGTTACCCAGCAGCAGATGGTGCGGCGGCTTCGGGGACTCGACCACCTTGACGATCGCGTGCGCAGCCCGCACCGGATCACCCGGTTGTTTGCCGGAGATGGCACGCACTTGTTTTCGCCACGCGCCCGCCGTCGCCGCGTAATCGGCAATGTGCCGCTTGCTTTCGTTCGCCGAACGCCCGGCCCAATCGGTGCGGAAGCCACTCGGCTCGACGAGCATCACCTTGATGCCCAGCGGTTCGACCTCCTGCCAGAGGGCTTCAGACAAACCTTCGACCGCGAATTTCGTCGCGTTGTAGTAGCCGACCGACGGGAATGAACGAAGTCCGCCGACGGAAGAGAAATTGACGATGAATCCTTGGCGACGTTTGCGCATTCCCGGCAGCGCCGCATGGATCATCCGGCTCAGGCCGAACACGTTGATCTCGAACATTCGGCGCACCTCTTTCTCTTCACTCTCTTCAACGGCGGCGAAATAGCCGATGCCCGCGTTGTTCACGAGCACGTCAATGCGACCAAATTTCTTCTCCGCCGCCTTGATGGCCGCGTTGATCTGGCCCTGATTCGTGACGTCGAGCTTGAGCACCAAAGCCTCTCCCTTGGCTGCCAGGTCTTTCACCTCATCGGGTTTGCGTGCGGTCACCACCGTGCGGTAGCCGCGCTCAAGCACATGTTTGGCGAGCTCGCGGCCGAAGCCGGTCGAGCAGCCCGTAATAAACCAAACGGGCTTTTCGGTGATCGCTGATTTCTTATTTTTCGTTGTCATAGTCGTATCTCCTTAAATGCATGGCGCTCACGGTGTCGCCGGCGCGGGCTTTCGCAGGTCGGCTTCAACATGGATGACGACATCCACACTGTTGCCGATCATGCCTTGGTCTGCCGTGATTTCGAAATCGCGCCGATCCAGCGTGATCGAGGCATCCCAGCCGGAGATCGCGGCCCCTTTCATGCCCGGGCCAAAGCCCAGCGACGTGACCTTGAGCACGACTTCCTTCGCCACGCTCTTCATCGTGAGCACGCCCGTGACGGCGTAGGTGTCGCCGCCGGTGCTTTTCCACGCCTTGCTCTTGAAGGTCATGGCCGGGAATTTGGCGGCGGCAAAGAAATTGGTGGAGCGCAAGTCGTCGTCGCGCATGCGCGTGTTCGTGGTGATGCTGGCCACTTCAATCACGGCCTCGGCGGTACTGTTTGTGAGGTGGTCGCGATCCACGACGACGGTCCCTTTCACCTTGCTGAAATAGCCGGGCACTTTGGTGAAAAAGTGCGAGACGGTGAAGCCGACCCAGGTGTGCACGGGGTCAATGTCGTAGGTTTCGACGGCGGCTTGGGCGGATGCAAGCGAGCCGAGCGCAAGGCCGGCGAAGACAAGGGCGAGTATGGAACGTTTCATGGGAGTTTTCTTTCTGCGTTGGATTGAGTTTTCGGGTTAATCGACTTTTCTTTGTTTGTTGGCATAGCCGTAAGTCCTGTGGTCAGGTCACGAATATCGCTCAGGCCGGCGCGTCGATCGAAGCGACGCGAACCAGCTTTTTGTTCACGAACTCCTGGATGCCCAGGCTGGAGAGCTCGCGTCCGTAGCCGGAGTTCTTGATGCCGCCGAACGGCAAGTCCGCTGTCGTCCAGGTCGGGTGATTGACGAACATCATGCCCGTGTCCACGCGGCTCGCCACGCGTTTGCCACGCGCAACATCCTTGGTGAAGACCGAGCCACCCAACCCGAAATCCGAGTCGTTGGCCAGCGCCACGGCCTCGTCCTCGTTCTTGACCCGGAAGAAAAGCGCGACCGGTCCGAAAAATTCCTCCCGGAAGGCGGGATTGCCGGGCTTGATATTCGTCAGGATCGTCGGCTGCATGAAAGAGCCGGGGCGATCAATCCGTTTGCCGCCCATCACCAGGGTTGCGCCCTTGGCGACGGCTCGTTTGACCTGGGCCAGCAATGTTACCAGGGCCGCTTCCGTGGACAGAGGTCCAAGCGTCGTCTTTTTGTCCATCGGGTCGCCGGGCTTGAATGCCGCCAGTGCAGCTTGGAATTTTTCGAGAAAGCGATAGGCCAGTTTTTCGACGACGATGAAACGCTTCGCCGCGACGCANNCGAGCACGATGAAGGCGTCGCTGCCGCCCAGCTCCATCGTGGACTTCTTGAGATTTTGTCCAGCTCGCGCCGCGATGCCTTTTGCGGCTTCCACGCCGCCGGTCAACGCCACCCCCTTGATCCGGGGATCGTCAATCACTTGATTCACCTGGTCGTGCGAGATCAGCAGGTTCGTATAGGCGCCTGCGGGCGCACCCGCCTTCCGCCACAGCTTCTCAAAGGCGATAGCGCATTGCGGCACACACCCCGCGTGCTTCACCATCACGACATTGCCCGCCATCAGATTGGGCGCGGCAAAACGCGCGAGCTGGTAGTAGGGAAAGTTCCAGGGCTGGACGCCGAAGAGCACGCCGAATGGACTGCTGACGATCTCGGCTTTACCCGACCTCGGCTTGAGGTGTTGGGGTGCGAGGAAGCGCTCGGCGTTCCTGGCGTAGTAGTCAATGATGTCCGCGCTGAGCGCCACTTCGCCGCGGGCCTCGGCGATGCGCTTGCCCATCTCGAGCGTCACCGGGCGGGCGAACTCGTCCACGCGCGCACGCATGATGGCGGCGGCTTTTGCGGCCACGACCGCTCGCTTGGCGTAGGTCGTGCGCCGCCAGGTCTCGAAGCAGGTCGCGGCGGTTTTAAGCGCTTTCTCAAGCTGCTGGTCGGTGAGTTCCTTGAACGTCTTCAGGACTTTGCCGTTGTAGGGGTTGATACTTTGATAAGCCATGGACGCGAGTATACGCTCCAGCACGGGCAAGTGACATGGGGTGTTAACCCCATATCTTTTCAACGCGCAGAGAACGCAAAGCGCAACTCCATCAAACGCCGCTTTGCAACCACCACTCGCTGCGTTACTCCCACGCCAGTGACGTTTTCTTATGAAAACTGAATTGAAGCAACGCACGCTGCAAAATCTGGCAGACGCCTATTCGCGTCATGAATTGCGCGTCAATCCCGAATTCCAGCGAGGTGCATACAAATGGACTCTGGCTCAAAACCAGGACCTCATCGACTCCTTGCTGCGGGGTTACCAGATTCCACTTTTCTACGTTCACCTGCTGCAAAAGGTAAACGCCTTCACTGGTTCGGTTGAAACGACCGCTGACCTCGTAGACGGACAGCAGCGTCTCGCAGCCATCGCTTCTTACTTGCGAAACGAATTTCCCCTTTCCAATCCGCAGAAGGCCGCACCGGGAACAGTCCTGCCGATCCGCGCAGCGGAACTGCCGCGCTGGAGCGGTAAAAAGTTCAATGAATTGGATCCCGAGGACAAGACCGGTCTTCTCAATCGAGAATTGCTGGTCGTGCAGATGAGCGAAGACGCTCGAAATAAAGTCCGTGTCCTCTTCATCCGCCTACAAGCTGGAACACCGAGCGTGCAATCATCAGTTCTTCGTCCG
>PMOA01000117.1 GCA_003161635.1 Limisphaerales bacterium | reverse complement strand
CCCGGCGGCGCAGCAGCGCCGCGCTGCCCTTTGCACCGATTGCCTCTGGGAATTGGCATCACTCGCTCACAGTTTAACAAAAAGGCCGCTCGATATGGCCGGGTGGCTTTTATTTTTTGAAAATGAGCTTCCCAAATCGAATTGTTTAAGTCGTGAAGGTTTGCGCTCCCCGTTGCAATCTGTGAAGCGATTTCAAATCACCGAACTGAATTGGTCGCGACGTTGTCATAGACCCGAACGTAATCCACCTGCATCTCACCGGGGAAAACAGTTTGGGCGTCTGGATTGCCGCCGTAGTCGCCGCCCACGGCCAGGTTCATGATAATATAAAACGGCTGATTGAACGGCGCCGGATACGCGGCTCCCGCCGTGGACCAATTGGTTTGCGTTTCATACCGCCGGCCATCCACCTGCCAGTTGATGGTGTTGGTCGTCCATTCCAGGAGATACACGTGAAAGTTGGTGGCTCCGTCATTCCGGGGAAACGTGTGCCTTCCCGTGGACTGAAGCGGGCGGCCATCCGCGCCCGCGTAATGGATGGTTCCCTGCACCACCGCGGGATCGTTTCCCCTGTTTTCCATGACATCAATTTCACCACTGGCCGGCCAGCGGCCATAGGCCGAATGTTCGGGCATTAGCCAAAGCGCCGGCCAATAACCCTGTCCCCCGGGAAATTTCGCGCGAAATTCGAAGCGACCGTATTTTTGGGCAAAAAGCCCCTGACTTTTCAGGCGGGCTGACGTGTAAAAAACTCCATCGGCAGGTTTGGACCGGGCGACAATGTGGAGGACGCCGTTGCTGACGCAGACATTCTCAGGACGGTCGGTGTAATACTCCCATTCGTGATTTCCCCAGCCATGATGATTTCCGATCTCGAACTTCCAATGTTTCGTATCAATCGAGACGCCGTTGAATTCGTCGCTCCAAACCAGTTGCCAATCCCCTCGCGCCGTGAAGGTTCCCAACGCGATCGCCGCGCCAGCCAGCCACGGGCGCAGTCGTCCGGCACAAATCAATGAAACGAAAGGCTGGGGCATTTGAAAAGCACGGCTCAACCGGCGGAGCCTTCGCGAACCCAATGGATGGCGTGCAGCATCAATTCGGTGGAGTTTTTCAAATCCAGCTTCTCTTTGATCCGGTTTCTGAAGGAGTGGATGGTGGCGATGCTCAAATCCAGCTCCTCCGCGATTTGGCGCGTGAATTTGCCCTCGCCCAACATCCGAAAGACCTCCAATTCGCGGTCGCTCAACGATTCAATGGGCGAAGCGGGCCGCCCGGCCTGACCGCCGCGCGTGAATTTGCCCAGCATGGAAGCCGCCATTTTTTCGCTCAAATGGATGTCACCGCCGAGCACCTTGCGAATGGCCAGTTTCACCGTCTTGGCCGGCTCTTGTTTCATCACATACCCCGCGGCTCCGGCGCGCAACGCACGTTCCGCGTAAAGGGACTCCTCGTGCATGGAAACCACGAGAACCGGCAGGTCCTCATACTTGCTCTTTATGGCTTTGATGAGGTCAATGCCCGTGGTGCCGGACAAGGAAATATCGGCAATGACCAGATCGGGTTTCAACTCATCAATGTTTCGCAACGCCTCGTCGGCGTCCGCTACGTCTCCGCACACGGTTAAATCCGGCTCGCGGTCAATGAGATAGCGCAAGCCTTCGCGAAACATGGCGTGATCATCCACAATGAAAATCCGGCTCTTGACGGACGGGCGGATATTTCCCTGCGGCGAATCAACCGGATTGGCGGCGGCTTCGTTCATTTTGGACGATTTACGGTAGTTTCAAGCGGTCGCATAAAATACGCAACTGATTAGAGTGCCCTGTCCCGGCTGACTTTTCAAGTCCAATGTTGCGCCGATGACGCGCGCGCGGTAGCGCATGATGCGGATGCCCATCCCGCTGAAACCGTGGTCGGACAACTCAAAGCCCGATCCATCGTCACGGATGGCCAGAATGAAACGGTCGTTGGCGCGCGTCAGGGAGATGGAGATGTTGTCGGCCCGGCTGTGTTTGGCCGCGTTCAACACGGCTTCCTGCGCGATGTAATACAAATGCAAGGCAACGCCATTTTCCACTTTGGGAAGCTGCCCTTCGGCGGAGAACTGGCATCGGACCTTGAACAGATTGCTGGTATTGACGGCCAGTTCTTCCAACGCCGACACCAATCCATTTTCCTCCAAACTGATCGGGAACAGTCCGCGCGCCACGCCGCGGGTTTGGTTGATGGCTTCATTAACCAGTCCGCCCACCCGTTCGGCTTCGGCTGATTCGGCCACGCCCTTTTCCTGCAACTGTTCGGCCAGAATGTCCATTCGGTAGGCGATGGCAGCCAGTTGCTGACAAACGCCGTCGTGCAGATCGTGCCCGATACGGCGTTGCTCCCGGCTGCTGATTTCCAAAATCTCGCGCTCCAACCGTTTTCGCTCGGTGATGTCGCGCGCGATGCCTTCCACTTCCATTTGTTTCCCCGCCCGCCCGACCACGCGCGTGCTGATCTCCAGCCGGATGCGTTGTCCCGCAGAGTTGAGGCAGTCCCACTCCGCCGGCGGCAATTCCGCGCTTTTCGTCACTTGTGCGAGCCATTGGGCGGCGTCGTCGCGCTGTTCTTCGACCACAAATTCAATCAGGTTTTTGGACAGGATTGCGTCGCGGGGGCGGCCCAGTATTTGTTCGCCGGTTTTATTGATGGACGTGATGTTTCCAGACATGTCGTGGGTAAAAACCATGTCGTTGGCGTTTTCAAACAGGTCTTCATAACGCTCTTTCAAGGCCGCCTCGGTCTGAAGTTGCTGGCGGATGATCTGGGTTTGTTTCTGGACGCGCCGGCGCAGCACGCCAACCCACATCAGCACGACCAGCACGACTACGCACAAGATGCCGACCATCCACAGCAATTTCTGCAAATTCCACCAGGGCGGCTCTTGTAACACAAAAATGTCGCCCGCCGAGTGCAACAAGATGCGGAAGGATTTGGCATGCCAGTCGGGTCCGACATGCCAGTCATTGCCCCGTTCAATCAGGCAGACGCCGGTGACGGCGACTTTGCAGCCGTTTTGCAAATAGGAAAAGTCCACGCCAACGTCCTTTCGCTCCAGATAGGCGTTGAAAATAAAACCGCCGGATTGCAGCACCAGAAATTGTTCGCGGCTGTACCGCGTCCGATCCAGCACGGTGGCTTCAATCCGCACGAGGCGGCAATCGTGCGTCCCTTTCAACACCTCATCGGCAGTGACGGGGTCCGGCGCCGGCAACGGGCCGGGGCCGGTTTTCCGGAAGATGGCATCCTGCAACATGGGGGTGTATTCGCCTTTGGCGGGAAAACCCAAAACTTCCACCTTGTCACCGGGATGCAAAGAACCCCCTTGTTGCGTCTCCACATACAGCCCTTCCGTTTTATCTTCGATATACAGAGTATCGTTGCGCCGGTAGATGACCGTGCTGCTGACTTTAACGCGGTGACCGTAAGGACCGCGCGGGGCAAATTGCAACAGTTGCTCGATAGGGCGCGTGGGCGCGTCGAACGGATGGCTGGGCGCGGGCGTTTCAATCACCATGTCCGTGGGACGCGGCACCAGCAGCCGGAGATCGAACAACTGCCGTTGCAGATTAAAACGGCTGACGCACACACCGCGGATTTTGACGGTGCTGTCCGCCAAATCTTCCTCCCGCCGGACGGGCAGTTGAGTCGCCAGCGCCGTCAAACGGCCGCCGCCCGTCGCGATCTCAATCGAATAGTATTTGGTTTGCGCGTCAAAGCTGACGGCGCGGACAATGCCGTGAATTTCCACGAACTGGCTGTCTTCCCCGCCGCTGGCCAGGTCTTCATAAGAAACCGGTTTGGCGGGAGGGAAGGTTCCCGCGCCCAAAATTTTAACTCGTTGCGGCGTGATCGTCGGCGCATATTCGCCGGGGCTGGTCTGGCCTTCGATCTCCACCAATGCTCCTGTCGTCGGGGCTGCATTGGTCAACGCGTCACTCGGAAAAAGATAGATGCCAGCCGTGTCGTCCTGAAAAAACCGGTAAAACTGGCCTTGGTCAAAAAACGTCAGCACCCCGCGCAACCGCACCGGATAATGACGCGCGGCCTGCTCCGGAGTCAATTGCCGGACTTGCTCGGCCGTTTGCAATTCCGACAGCGGAGCATCCTGGCCGGCCAGGCGCGGGACGGTGAGGAAAAACAAAAGGCCCGTCAGCAGCGTCACGGCGCCCGTGGCCGCGCTTGGGATCCTCAACCCCGCCAGGTGGATGGTTGGTTTCATAACCGGGCCTTCAGAAAATTGAATCCGATCATTTCCAAACCGGATTATACCACTTACGGTTTGAAATTGCACCATTACAGGTAATGGCGCGGTTCCACCCGCGTTTTATGCACATTCAACCGGAATCCGCCAAGATTTGTCCGAAAGCCCGCCGGATGAAAAAACGATTTGATTGCGCGCGAAGGCCAATCTCAGGGGTTCTGTTCGAGGCGGTAGAATTGCGCCGCCGCACCTACCGCATCCGTGATGACGTATTCTGAATTCAGGCGCGAGGGAACGTTCGTTACCGTGCTCCAGTTGCCGGGCAATCCTAACGCCGGCGCTGTCTCCAGCGACCAGCTCGTCACCGACGCCGGCCAGGAAAGCACGACGTTTGTCCCGCTCAGGGCGATGGACAACTTCGGCGCAGGGGCGGCAAAAACTTGAAATTCCCAAAGGGAATAGCCATAAACCGTCTCACGGGCCGTCCCATACATCCTCACATAACGACCCGTTCCGGATAAACCGGTCAAATCCTCGGTGCCGCCAAGCCCCGTGATCGTGCTGTAAATCGTGGTCCAGTTGGTGGCGTCGGAGGAAACCTGAATCTGATAACTCTTCCCGTAGGCCGCTTCCCAGTAGAGTACCACTTCCGAGATGTTGTAAGTTGCCCCCAAATCCACATAAATCCATTGCGGATCACTGAAAGCTGAAGACCAGCGGGTGCTCAGATTACCGTCAAAAGCGTTCGTGGCGGGGTAGTTTGAATTTTCGAGGGAGGAAGCCGTGGCCGCTTTGTACAACGCGATGTTGCCGCCGCTCTGCGTGGAATTCAAGCCAATCCAGTTGATACTAAATCCATTAGTGAGCACTTCCAACCGCAGCGCCTGACTCCCGATGCCGCCCGCCAGGGAAACTGCCGGCAAGGTGACGGTCTGCCAGGTCTGCCAGCCGCCCGTGTTGGGGATTTGCGCCGTGCCCAGCACGGTGCCGTTGAGCCGCACCCGCAGTTGACCGCCGGCCGCAGGTGCAGCCACACGGAGGCTGATGCTGTACTTGGCCGTGGGGTCCGGCGGGTTGACCGTGTATTCCAGCCATTCGCCGGTGTTGAGCCAACCCACATCGTAACCGCCGCCGGTATCGCTGGTGGGTTCAATCCCGACGTCATCCGAACGGTAAACTCCGCCCGGATTTCCAACCGTCGTGTTAAAATAGGCGACACTTTCGCCGCCCGTGTCGTAGTTCTCCGCCTCAATGCGTCCGGGCAAAGTGGGCACCACGCCACCGTACGGAAGTTGCGGTTGTGAAAAGACATCAAACTCGGAAAGCGAATAACCGCCGGCCCCGGCGCGTTGCTTGCCCAAGAGGCGGACGTAGCGCGTTCTGCCTGATACGAGGATGTCCTCGACCCCGCCGCCTCCGGTGGTGGTGGCGTAAAGGTCAGTCCAATTCGTGTTGTCCGAAGAGGATTGTATTTCATAGCTGGTGGCATAATTCGTATTCCAGATGAGCCGCACCCGCGAAAGGTCCTTGATCACGCCGAGGTCCACGGCAAGCCATTGCGGATCGGAGGCCTGAGAAGTCCAGGCTGTCGTGGGGTCACCGTCCACGGCCGCTGAGCCGGGCGTGTTGGTGGACAGCACGGAGGAAACGGTGACCGGCTGTTGGAGCGCCGCGTTCGCCAGATCGCTGGAAGGCACCGACGCAACTGTGAACGCCCCGGTCAATCGGATGTCCCGCGAGGAAGCACCGACCGAAACTTGAAAACCGCCTGGCGTCACAATCCAGCCGCGCGCAACCGGATCCCAATTGGCCAGGTCTGCCCAATCCAGATTGAACGTGACGTGCTGCGTCTGGCCCGGCGACGAGGAGATTTTTTGAAAGCCTTTGAGCAATTTCGTCGGCTCACTGGCGGCGGCGGGAAAGCCCAGGTAAAGCTGCGGCACTTCAGCGCCCGTGCGGCCTCCGGTATTGGTCAAATCAAACCCGATTTGGACCTGGCCCGAAGGACTCACGGCGCTGACCGTCAGATTGCTGTAGCCGAAGGTGGTGTAGGACAATCCGAATCCAAACGGGAAAAGCGGAGTCACATTGTTTGTGTCATACCAGCGATAACCCATTTCCAACCCTTCAGAGTAGGCCGCGTGACCGTTGATGCCAGGCCATTGGGCGGTGGTGCTGGTGGGCACCTGGTTTGAGGATACGGGGATCGTCACGGGAAGTTTCGCCGATGGGTTCACATCCCCGAACAGGACTTGAGCCAGCGCGTTGCCATTTTCCTGTCCCGGATACCACGCCATCACAATTCCCGCGACCTGACTGGCCCACGGCATCAGCGTGGCGGAAGATTCATACATCACGACGATGGTATTCGGGTTGGCGGCGGCCACGGCACTGATGAGGGCGTCCTGGCCGCTGGGCAGGGAAAGGTTGGCGCGATCGGAACCTTCGCTGGTCTGCTGGCCCACACAGACAATCGCCACCTGAGACGTTTGGACGAGGCTCTGGGAGAACCCCGCCGAGTAGCCGATGGCGACGCCAGAGCCGGCGCGGCTGGTGATTCCCGCCAGCGGCGTGATGTTGTAAGGCAGGTTTACGCTCGCGGAACCGCCGCCCACTGAAATCGATGACGTGCTCGCCACGGAACCAATCACGGCGATTGAATGCACCGACGAGCTCAGCGGCAGCACGCCGCCATTGTTTTGCAACAAAACCATTCCCTCCGCGGCGGCGTTGCGCGCAAATAGAACATTGGCTGAGTTTGTCACCGTCGAACTGAGTTTTCCGGTGAAAGGATTGTCGAAGAGACCGAATTGAAACATGGTCGTGAGGATTCTCTGCACCATGCCGTCCAGTTCTGAAGCCGGGACATTGCCTGATTGAATGGCGGTAGTCATGTTATTGGCTGTAAATGTGTTACAATACATGTCCATATCGAGTCCATTATTCATGCCACCCACAGTGCTGAAATTCGCCCCCCAATCGCTCATGATCCAGCCATTGAATCCATACGACTTTTTCAAGGTGGCATTGAGCGCTGGCAACTCGCACGCATGAACGCTGTTCACCAGGTTGTAAGAAGCCATGACCGCGCCAACCCCGGCCCGCACGGAGGCACGAAACGGCGCCTCATAGATTTCCTGGAGGGTGCGTTGGTCCACGTCGGCGCTGACCGTTGTGCGGTTGATCTCCTGATCGTTGCACACAAAATGTTTGGCAGTGGCGATGACGCCCTGGCTCTGGATGCCGGGAATTTCCGCCGCGGCCATCGCTCCCGCAAGATACGGATCTTCACCGTAGCCTTCAAAAGCCCGTCCGTCCTCATACACCCGCGCCATGTTCATCATCGGCCCCAATAGAACACCAACGCCTTTGCCGCGGCATTGGGCGCCCATTTGGCTGCCGTATTGCCGCGCCAGCGCGACGTCCCAACTCGCCGCGATGTCAATTGGCGCGGGAAAGGCTGTGGTACTGGTGTCTGAAAGACGAAGTCCGGCAGGTCCGTCGTTCAAAAACAACCAAGGAATGCCGAGCCGGGTGTTGTTGGCAATGTTGCCTACATAGTTGCTACCAGTCGGGCCGGCCGTGCCGCTGACCATGGCCGCTTTCTCACTGAAAGTCATTTGGGCAAGCAACAGAGTGGCGCGCTGGTTCGCTGAAAGAGTTGTGTTCGTCCAGGGCTGCTGCGCGGGGAGATGGACTGGCATCGCGCAACAAAACCCGATGAAACAAACCGGGCGAATGACGTTCAGCGGAATCCAAGGGTGAAAAAGACGCCTAAAATGACCCCGCCGGCGTTCTGCCGGACCGCCGCTGTCCCGTGTCTTTGACAGTGACATAAACGGCAACCGGCCTCGCCGTAAAATCGGCGGTCCGGCCCCGACCCGCTCCCGCCTCTTCAGCAAACCAGTTTCACCCGGGAACAAGCCCGGCACCACGGTAAAAATCAATTGGCGTATCATAATTAATTGCAGGTTTTCAAAAACCAAGGTTCTTAAATTGTGCAGGATACTTCATCATCCTGCAAGTAACTTGCGGGAAAAACCCCGCACATTGTCTTATGGCGACTCCAACCGATAAAAGACACTGCTATTGTTCGGATCTGGCACTGCGACAAACGGATTTGTTGCGTTACCAACATCAAACCAGTTTCCGCCCACCAACGAATTCGTCTGTGCTTGCAAATGGCAGACGATATTCGTCGGCCAGGTAAAAACGACATTGTCGTTTGATTGAGTCGCGGAAATCTGGAGCGGCGCCGTTTGGTCATAAACACGGACATAATCCACCTGCATCTCGCCCGGCAGGCTTGGGTTGATGGAATTAGTGCTGGGGTTGCCCAAGTAGTTGCCACCGATGGCCAGGTTCATGATGATGTAAAACGGTTGGTCAAACGGCGCCGGGTACGGATACTTGTTGGCTGAAGTTCCAATGTTGCTCCACCAATTAATTTGAGTTTCATAAAGATTACCATCCACAGACCAGCTGATCTTGTTGAACGTGTTGGTCGTCCATTCCAGACGGTAAGTGTGAAAATTCGTCACCGAATCTCCGCTCGGGAACGTGTAAGTCTGCCCGGAATAGACATCTTGGCCATTCTGCCCGCCATAGTGAATTGTTCCACCTTCCTGATTCGGAATATTACCTTTGTTTTCGACCACATCAATTTCACCGGAATTGGGCCAGCCACCATAGGGTGAACTCTGCGGCAACATCCACAGAGCAGGCCAGAAGCCTGTGCCGGTCGGCAGCTTGGCGCGCCACTCAAAGCGCCCATACTTTTTGTAGAAAAGTCCCTTGCTTTTTATTCGTGCAGAAGTGTAGTTTTGTGAGCCGTAGGATTCCAGTTGAGCGCGGATGTGGAGCAAGCCGTCTGAAACATAAACGTTGTTCGTGCGGCTGGTGTAATACTCCAGTTCTTTGTTTCCCCAGCCGCCATTGTTGCCGGTGTCGAACGTCCAATTGCCCGTGTTAAGGGAATTGCCGTTGAATTCGTCGCTCCAGACAATGTTCCAATCGCCGTAAGCTGTGAGTGTTCCCAACACAATTGCCGCGCCACCAAACAAAGAGCGCAGTTGCCTGACGTAAATCAATAAAATCATAGGCGGGGACATTCTATTATGGAGTTGAATTTTATAACTGTTAAGGCAAGCCAGCGATGTCCACCGCCTTGATTTCGACTGCTATCTCTACTATGGCGATTGCAACCGATAAAAGACGCTGGTGTTATTGGGATTAGGCGATACAACAAACGGATTTGTCGTGACGCTCACGTTAAACCAATTTGCGCCGGTCAAGGAGTTCGTTTGTATTTGCACGTGGCAAACAATATTGGTCGGCCAGCTCAACTTGAAACTTCCATTCGGTTGTGTCGTCACGGAAAGAGCGAGTGGCGCTGTTTGCTCATAAACCCGCACATAATCCACCTGTATCTCCTTCGGAAAAGTGTTGGATGCTATGATGTCGCTATCAGACGTGGTGCCAGGGTAGGTGCCCCCCACAGCCAAATTCATAATGAAGAAGAATGGCGCGTTAAAAGGCGACCCAATGCTCCGGGTTTCATAAAGGTGACCGTCCACTAAAAACTGTTCTGAAGAGGCGGACCAATCCAACTCGTAAGTGTGGAAGTTGGTTATCGAATCTCCGCCAGTAAAATAGTAATAACCCGTTTTGCTGATTACGTGTTGCCAGTCTGTTCCGTAGTGGAGGCTGCTTTGGTTATAAGTCGTATTTCCGGGGTTTTCCACAACATCAATTTCTCCACAGGCAGGCCAGCCGACAAAGGGGTAATTTGTTCCCATCATCCAGAGAGCCGGCCACATGCCGAATCCTGCGGGCAACTTGGCACGCCATTGAATACGCCCGTAAGTTGGTGTGCTGTATAGCCCCCGGCTCGTCATGCGGGCGGAAGTGAAGCTGTATCCGTTGATGGTTTCCTGCTGCGCCACGATGTGCAGGATGCCATTGCTGACGTAAGCGTTGTTGGTGCGGCCGGTATAATACTCCCGTTCCGAGTTGCCCCATCCGCAATTGTTGGGACAGTCACTGCCGAGCTCAAACGTCCAATTGGTCGTATTGATGTTAGTGCCGTTGAACTCATCGCTCCAGACAATGTTCCATTGCGTACTTGCGGCCAACCCTTGTGTCGTTGAAAGCAAGCCGGCAATAAGAATCAGATTTGCCACTACTCCGGCCAATTTTATTTCGAACCTTCCGGTTCGAACGAGATTACAAACTAACGGCATAAACTTGGAAGTTCGACGATCCTTGTGTAAAACATTTAATGTCATGGTTGTTGTTGGCGGCATTGGTAACACTTTAATTGACAAAAAGCGCAATAACTCATACAAAATGTTAAACCTTATACGACAATATGTTACATATTTTACGACTTGTCAAAAAAATTTTACAAAATGTCTCGACTCCATGAAAATGTCTCCTTTGTAACTCGATGAAAATGTCCTCTTGCGGCCGGGGTTGCGGCAGCAATCCCGGCCAACATGGAGACATTGACAAAGAGTCGGAGAGAACGGGATTGGATGACGATCATGATCGGGATCAAACGCCAGGAACTAACACTGGTGCAAGCGGTCGAACTAATGGACGTCAGTTACCGCCAGAGCAAGCGCGTGTGGCGCGGTATCGGGCCGACGGCGACGCCGGGCTGGTGCACCGGTTGCGGGGCCGGCCCAAGTCCTGCGGCGCAAAGCGCCGGAACTGCGGGCGGGCGTGCTGGCCCGCTACGACGAGCGCTGCGGGGACTTCGGTCCGACGCTGGCCGCCGAGTATCTGGCGTTGGACGACACTTTCAAGAAAGCGCCTGAATTGAAGAAGAAGCAAGGCCGGCAGACAGAACTCGGCGTGTAGGAACGCTTGTGCTGTTTCTTTTGACCCTATTCACTTTGTTCCGGCGCGGTCGCGCCGTAGTGTAGCGACGGCGGGTAACGAGGCTCAAATTTCCCTGTAAACAATCATTCGTTTAGAGCCTCCTCACCAGTCTTCGCACCAGGTGCTACGACCCGGCAGGCGTCGGCTGCTGCTTCTTTAACGAGCTGCTAGAGATTAAACCCGGTTAGGACGATGGGATAGTTGGTTGTCGGCACATTATTCGGAAAATAGATTGTGAATCTGTAACTGGGGCTGAAGAGTGGGTTGGGAATGATGACCGTTGTTTGATTGCAGCCGGTATCACTAAATTTTCCCATATATCCAATAATTCGTACCAATGAACGCCAAAGCATCATGTTTTAGCTTTTGTCTCATGCGGCTCCACGCAGATTCAGCGCTGTTGAATCGGTTGGGTTACCTCTCCCAATACATGTTGTCTTTCATCTTTCACTTCGGGATCATGTATGGTTTATCCAAGATTTTTAGCAAGTCACTGGGGAAATCTTGTCTGTCCTGATAAAAAAAACAATCTCTGCTGCCGTCGTAGCGCCAGGTCGTAAGTTCCCGCATATCGCTGATTTGAATCCATTGGGCCGAACCATCCATGAATACTTCGTTGCCACCTTTGGGCATTGCGCTTCCATTCCGGTGCGCCGGCAAGTTGTCACAGGATAAAGTGTCATACAAGGCGGTCTGCCCCCCCCATCCAGTTTCAACTCTAATTACCGCATCGGCTGCAAGACACCAATGGGGTTTGGATCGGTTGAGGTTCGCCGGACTGAGGTTTTGATATGGACCCGTTCCCCCCGCGGGGTACCAGTTGGTTACGCCCCCAAAATACTGATAACCAATGTCCCATTGATTATAGGTTGTACTCCAAAACGGATAGGTTGGACGGGTGGGGCAAGTCCAAATACTCGGAACATTCGACAGCACAATCAATCCTGCCGATTTTGCCGCATCCGCACCCGCCAACTCCAGGGCGTACTGTACAAACGATGGATTAGCCGTACCTGGGTTTTGCTCCTTCGCCCGAACTACATTGTCATTATTGTCCCCGGCATAGACAGTCATGCCGACGCCAATCTGTTTCAAATTAGCAAGGCACGCGATCCGCTGTGCCTTGTCCTTGGCCTTCGCCAGGGCCGGTAACAACATGGCCGCGAGGATGGCGATAATGGCTATGACCACCAGCAGCTCAATCAGGGTAAAAGCGCCCCGCCCGCTCTTCTTTATCCGCTTTAAAGCAGGTTCGCTTTCGCCGCTCAAATTAAAACCCGATGCTTCCCGTGCTTCTCCTGTCATAAATGTTCTTTTTTTGCGCCTTCAATTTTTAACTTGTTTGCTGCCGCCAGATTTTATGGCGGCAGCAAATCAAGGCGTTGTCTTCAAAGTTTTCTATTGAATCGTCAGCCGGTAGAAACGGTTGGTTTGACTTATGCCATCAGTCATGGTCTGAATCATGCCATTGCCCGCCACTGAACCACCCAAAGGCGTCCAACTGGGATCTGTCAGGTTGTTCTTGTAAGACAACGAATAGTTAAATCCAGTTTGTGTCGGGAATGAAAGGAGGATATTTGTTCCACTGATTGACGCTGTCAAGGTGACTGGATTCGCCCCTTCAAGCATGAAGTAGTTCACATGTTCCTGGCCGTCAGCCGCCATTTGGAACGTATTGGTTCCGCCCAGGGAAAGAGTTACCGGCAAACCGGTGTTGGTATTCACCAGCGGCACATACTGCCAGGTATTGAAGTTCGCCCCTGTGCCATTGAAGGTTCCCAAATACTGGTTCGTTTGCGTTGTGGTCCCCCACCCGCCAGTCACTTGGGCGCACTGGATTTTGAACGCGCCATTGCCGCCAGACGCCCTGGCAAAGACATGAAAATTGCCGGCGGGATATGTGCGGGTGTAGTTAATGAAGGCGTTGTTGGTCCACGTGTACAAGTCGTAGTCCACTATGGTTGGATCGAGTTGTCGGGCGGCGACGTATTTCGACCGCAGTCCATCACTGGTAACTTCAGTGGCAACCCAATCGCCTGACCGGTAAAGGTAAGTGCCGAAATGGGTGTCGCCGAAGATTGTAGCGACATCAATTCCCAGATCACTCACTTGGCCGAAATAACTGTTGGTTGCCGGACTGTGTGTGGGCGCCGGATTATCAATGTAACGGTTGGTACTGCCGTTGGGATCGGGACTGTTCTCGGGGCCAAAGTCGAAGTCTTCAGCTTCCCACGTAAAGTTGTTTGGGTTAAAGGTGTCAAAGTTCACCGTGGTGGTGTGACTTTGATTGTTGTTATCGGTTACGGTAATCACGGCAGTATAAGTCGAGCCGGGCTGCAATCCCGGATAACTCACGTTCCAACTGCCGGATGAACCGCTGAACACCAAATTCGAGGAGATGTTAACGCCGTTCAACGTCATATGAATGTTGGTGGTATTAATGCCGTAAGTCGGGCTGCTGGCAACGAAAGAGAGGGTGTTGGTAATTTGCATGGGCAGCGACCCGTCCGGATAAACATTATCAATTCGGGCGAGGTCGGTTCTGGCGTTGAGCAACATGTAAAAGTTGATGTTGAGTCCGAAAACCGCTGCATTTGCTGTTTCGGTTTGATTAAATACCAAGTGGGTGTCCCGGAAGGTATTTGTGCCGCCCGTCAACTGCACATAATTGCCGAACGCGTCAATCAATGGTGTGTAAAAGTAAGATGAGTACCCGCCGGTTGACGGAATGGCAAACGAGCCGATGTGCCGGGTTGTTTGGTTGGTGGTGCCCCACCCAGTGATGACTTGGGACCACGACGAATAAAGCGTGCCCAAGTTGGCGCCGGAAGCCACGCGGGCATAAAGATTGTACGTGCCGCTGGGCCATGTCCTCGTGTATTGTTCCCAGTGGCCGGCCCCAAGGAACCCGACGTTGTAGTCCAGAGCGCCGGTGCCTTGAAACTGCCGCCGCGCGGTATCGGTGACGGGGGCGGTGGCACAGGGATCATTCGTGCGGTAATTGGACAAAGTGGCGCCGGCGTATGCATTTTGAATGGGTGATAGCCCATTGTTTAAATTGTTGCCTTGCTCGTCAAGGAAAGTATCCCCCACCTGACCTTCATAACTGTTCGTTGCGGGAACAAGGGGAGGTGTGGGCACCGGATTATCAATGTAGCGGAAGCCCGTGAGGTCAGGAACGATGCTTTTGGCGGGATTGAAGTCAAAATCTTCCGCCTCGACCTGCAGGACGGGGTTCCAAGTGTCAATATTGAGCGTGGCATTGGCGCTGGCGGCATTGCTATCGGTCACGCTAATGACCGTGGCGTAAGTCTGATTGTTCTGCAACCCGGTGTAACTGACGTTCCAAGTGTTGGGTCCACCGCTGAAGACCAGACCGGCGGATACATTAGTGCCGTTCAAGGTCAGCGTAATGTTTGCGGTGTTAATGCCGGCCGACGAACTGACCGTGAAGACCAGCTTGTTCGTTGGCTCGAAGAGAAACTGGCCATCCGGATACACGTTGCTGATGCTGGGCAGATTTGGATTGGCCGGCACGAGCATGTAGAAGTCCGCGTTGGCCCCGCCGCCGGTCGTCGTGCTCACCGTGTTTTGACCGGACAGGTTGACGACCGCCAGAGTGCCGTTTTTGAGCAAGGGCACCCATTGAAAAGTACCGCTTCCCGTGAAGGTGAACTGGCCAAGATTGGCAAGCGTCTGGCTCGCTCTCGGGGTGCCCTGCCCGCTGGTGACTTTGTCGAAGGTAACCGTCGAACCGCTGGAGGTGGTCAAGCGGGCATATACATTATAGTTGCCCGCCGGGAACGTCTTGGTGTAATTCTGCCACTCGGCGCTCGACCAGTTGCCGATCATGTGGTTCGGGACATTATTACTGCCAAATCTCGTCGGCGACGGCAGTTCGGCCGCAGCCAAAGGCGTCTGCGTCTTTAGGCCAGTCCCGTCATCAAAGCGGTAATCGGTGGCCTGATTATCGCCGGTGGTCTGCCCCTTGTGCGTGTCAACGCCTTCCACGCTGTCCAACCCAAAATAGCTGTTGGGGTCAGCCGCGTTGTTATAGACCGGATTATCAATGAACAGGCCGCTGTTGTAATCAAACTCCTCCGCCTTGACGATGAAGTTGGTGGGATTGAAAGTGTCGAAGTTCACCGTGACCGAGCCTGCAACCAGCGGATCGGCCGCGGAAATCACGGCGGTGTAGAGGGTCTGCGGCAGCAGGCCGGTGTAACTCGCGCTCACGTTCGTCGCGGTGCCCGGGGTGCCGTTGGTCACAAACTGTAAACTCGCCGATTTATTCACATTGTTCAGGACCAGACTAATGTTGGTAAGATTCAACCCGCTGGACGACTGGGCAGTGAACACCAGTTTGTTGGTGTTTTGCAGGAGCGACGCGCCATCTGGATAGATGCCGGTGATGGTTGGCAGCTTGGGAGCTATTTCCTTCCGGATGCTTTCCACAAAGTTGAGATTGTTGGTGGAGGTGCCCGTGTAGAAGCGAAAATCTTCCATCGAGCCGAAGTACCCACGAGTGCCTTTCCAGTTTCGATTGCCAACGAGAAGAGTCGAGGGGTTGCCCAAATTAACCGACAGCCCCCCAGCCGCAAACTGGTTCTGCAACGTGGCAACTGCCGAGTCCGCGCCGGTAAACTGATATATGTTGGTGCCATCATAAACCCATGCAACAAAATACCACTTGTTCGCCTGTAGATCGCTGGCAAGCGTTGTGCCCAAGGTGGCGGTATTCGCTGGAGCGTTATACGAATTGCCCGTCGAAGCGGCGGCAGCATTAATGCTTAGCTCGAATTGGTTTCCCACCTGGAACTTTACGCCGATGGTATTGGCGGTAGTATCGTTAGCACCCGGGGATCCTCCGTTGCCAAGAACAAAGAGTCGGGGAAGCGTGTTGCCGGTCGCATCTGAATACACTATGGGTTCATTAATCCACATCGTTATCACGAAGTTGGTGATGGTGCCGAATGCGAGCGTCGCATCGCCTAGATCAGCAGCGGAATTTGCGGCACCGTTAGCGTTAGCCGACTGTGTGGCGTTCCCCGTCTGTTTGTTTGTCAAGCACATCGCTCTGTCCCCGGTGGAGACGCCATTCACCCCTGAACCGACGAGACCGCTGAAATTCGTGACCGTGCCGGCACCGTTATACATGGTCAAATTAACATTCACGCCGCCGAGACTGGTGTCACTTGGCATGACTGTAGTGCCCGGTGCGTTGGTAAGGGGAAACTTCAACAGATTGACGGGCGCCGCCTGCCCCACGGTGCCGGCCAGCAGGCAGCCGGCAAAGACGGCTATAAAAGTGAGGATTGGAAAAGACCTGTTTGTCCGACTCAGTCTGGACGGGACTGTGTGACAAACGAATGATTGATGAACTTTGTTGTTTTTCATGGGGGATTAGGAGTTGGTTGAATTAATTCTGGATTGGGCAGAAGAAAAGGTGCAGTTGAATAGCGCTGATGGCATAACATATTCGTATGGTTTCAATTTAGCTGGTTATTCAATTTAGCTGGTTATTGAATATAATATGCTGTTTTTTTAAAATCCTGCCATCCCTCTTTCGGGGGGGTAGCGAACACCCAACCTTCGGTTGCATTGCGCGGTCTTAACATCTATGTCAGGAGGCGTCTGGGAATCGTTTCACAGTCATCCCACAGGAATTCCACAAAAACCCTCGAAAATTGGGCGTTTTTGACGTTTCTTTGTGCTATGGAATGGGATGAGCCGCTTTTTTGAGCCAGGCAACTCAAAACCGCCAATAAAATCAATGGCTTTAAGCCTGTTTTCTATGGGATGGCTGTGGAATCGTTTGGAAGCCATTCCAGTGACGCGTTTGAAGGCCACGGAAAAACTGCGGCTCGAGACTCAGCGAGCGAAAGCTGGTGCGCGCGAGAGGACTTGAACCTCCAACCCTTGCGGGACCAGATCCTAAGTCTGGCGCGTCTGCCATTCCGCCACGCGCGCAACCGGCATCAACTTGCACCGTGCACTGCAGAATCTCAAGCTTTTGTGGCGGTGCTTTGCACCGATGAAAATAACAACGGCCACACAACGTGTTACAGCCCGCGATTGCGCAAGCCGAAAGGTTTGTTTAGGTTCATGTCATGTCACTTTGGTTCAGGTTTGTGAGCGGTGCATGTGTTGTGTGGCTCGCCGTCGTGTTGAGTGGTTGCACGCCGTCGGGGCGAAGCCAGTTGAGCGAGGAAAAAGAGCCGCATTTCGTTCTGGGCAAAAACCGCGTCAACGCAATGGATTTTCAAGGCGCGATTGAAGCGTTCGAGCAATCGCTGGAGGCGAATCCCCATTCAGCGACGGCGCATTTTGAACTCGGCTGGCTTTACGACGAAAAGACATCCGAACCCGCCGCGGCGATTTATCATTACCAGCAGTATTTGAAATTAAACCCAAACGCCGACAACGCGGACGTCATCAAACAGCGCATTTACCGCTGCAAACAGCAACTGGCCGCGGACGTGTTGCCGCTGCCGAGCGCACCCGCCGCGCAGCAGCAATTGGAAAGACTTTCCGAGCAAAACCGGCAATTGCAGGACGAAGCCGGCAAATGGCGCGCGTATTACGCAAGTCAACTGGCGGCGGCCAAAACCAATTCGACACCAACACCGGTTTACAGAGCGCCACAGCCAACCGTAAATCCAACGCCAGTTCAACCAGCGCAAAATATTTCCACCACGCCAGCCGGTGCGAACGCGGGCCGTCCCACAAATCCGAAGCCAGCCGCCGCCGTGCCGCGCACGCACACGGTCGTCGCGGGCGAAACGGCGATGGGCATCACGCGCAAATTCGGCGTGAAACTCAGCGCATTGCAGGCGGCAAATCCAGGCGTGAACCTGAGCCGGATTCGCGCCGGCCAGGTCTTGAACCTTCCATCATCCTGATCGGCCCGCATGATTCCGCGCGTCACATTTCTTTCGATTGCGGCATTTTGGGTCGCGATGAACATGCTGTTATGGCGCTCGGAATATGGTTCGCGCGGCAGTGGCATTCCCGTGCCGGTGGATTTGGTGTGGCGGAAAGTTTTGACCGCGCCGGACACCTCGTCACTCACGGTTTATCAAGACGGGCAAAAAACCGGCTTCTGCGAATTTTCCACAGGCGTCGAACAAGCCATGGCCGTGCTCGATGAAGACAAACCGCCGCCGGAAGGCCTCGTCGCGCGCGCCGGCTACCAGATCCGGTTTGATGGCAACGTGAGTGTCGGCGAATACACAAACCGGCTCACCTTCGATGGCCGCATTCAATTTTCGTCCAGCCGCGCCTGGCGCGAATTGAATCTGAAATTATCATCGCATGGCGCCGCGGTGGAAATTCATTCCGTTGCAGCCGACCAAACCGTTCATTTGAAAATTAACAGCGACGGCGCGGTCATTGAACGGGATTTCACCTTTGCCGATTTGCAAAATCCCAACACGTTGCTGCACACGTTCGCCGGGGATTTCGGCGGCGGACTGTTGAGCGATCTGGATTTGCCTGCCGTTCCGCAAATACCGGCTGCACTCGCCAGCAGTCTCCGTTGGGAAGCACATCACGACCGGCTGATGGTGGGCCGCGAGCCGGTGTCGGCCTACCGTCTGGAAACGCGCGTGCTCGACCATCCGATCGTCATTTACGTCAGCACCCTGGGGGAAATTTTGCGCGTTGAACTGCCGGGCGGCATGACCGCGTTGCTCGACCAGCTTGTCGGTTCTTGAAACGCACGCCATGATCGAATTCATCCATCTCGTCAAGAAATTCGGCGACCTCGTAGCGGTCAACGACGTTACGCTCACCGTGCCGCGAGGCGAATTTTTCGCAATGCTGGGGCCGAACGCCGCGGGAAAAACAACCACGCTGAAAATTCTCGCCGGCTTGATGAAACCCACCTCCGGTTGTGCGCGGGTGTGCGGTTTTGACATGCAATTGCAACCGCTGGAAGCGCGGCGGCGCATTGCTTACGTCCCCGATTTTCCGTTTCTCTACGACAAGTTAACGGCTTGGGAATTTTTCCGCTTCACCGGCCAGTTGTTCCAGATGGATGACGCAAGAATCGAGGCGAACGCGCAGGAATTGGCCGCGCATTTTCATCTGGATGAATTCGTGAATCACCCGCTCGAAGGCCTTTCGCACGGCACGCGCCAACGCGTGGCCATCGTGTCCGCGCTGCTGCACGACCCGGAGGTGTTTGTGATTGACGAGCCGATGGTCGGTCTCGACCCGCAGCACGCCCGCGTGGTGAAGGACGTGCTGAAGGAACGTTCAGTCAAAGGCATGACCGTGCTCGTCTCCACGCATCAGTTGAGCGTGGCCGAGGAAATGGCGGACCGCATCGGCATCATTCACAATGGACGATTGATTGCCGTGGGCAACCGCGATGAACTCCGCCGTCAGAGCGGTACCGCTGGCCCGCTGGAAGACATATTCCTGGCACTGACTGCAAACGGAAAGTGAGGCCGGCAAAATTTTATTGGGAGGGACGGCGTGTCGCCGTCCCAATTTAATGAATAATTGAAAAATGATTTTGGGGACGCCGACACGGCGTCCCTCCCAGTTTTGAATTTTCATTGTGCCACCAAAGCCTTTCTTTGCCATTGACGAATCCCAATATTGTGACAAATTGTCACTCTGTTACGACATTGTATTTATTGATTTTCTCCAATGCCAGCACCCAAATCCAGTTTTCTCGACAAGGTGCTTGGCCGCATCGGGCGGCTGGACGCGGAAGGTCTGCAAACTGTCGTTCAGCGGCTTGCGCGGGAGCGCAGTTTTCTTGAAACGCTGTTCAACACGATTGAAGACGGCGTGCTGGTCGTGGACGAACAGGGTCACATCATTTATTTCAACCAGGCCGTCACCCGATTGATTGGTTTGCAACCCAGCGTTGAAGGACAGCTCATCACAACTTTGCTGCCCGAGGTGGATTTGGAAAAGATTTCGCGGGCGGATGACACCGGTGGTGAACGCATCACCCGCCACGAATTTGAAGTGTATTATCCGCGTCCACGTTTTTTGCGGCTCTACGCCGCGCCGCTGGACGGAGAAGCCGCCGGCAGTTCCGGCGTCGCGCTCATTTTGCACGACGCGACCGAGGCGCGGCAGAAAACCTTTGAAGCCATTGAGAGCGAACGCGTGCAGGCGCTCACGCTGCTCGCCGCCAGCGTCGCACACGAAATCGGCAATCCGCTCAACGCGCTGCACATTCATTTACAACTCATGGAGCGCGAGTTGAAAAAACTCCGGACGAATGCCACGACTCCCAAATTGGGTTCGCGCCCGCGCTCGCAAATTTTGTCTGCCGAAGCTGCCACGGCGGAAATTTCCCTGAAACTGGAGCAATATCTGGGTGTGGCCAAAGGCGAAATCAACCGGCTGGATTACATCATCACGCAATTTTTGCAGGCCATCCGCCCCGCGCCGTTGCAACTGAAAGTGACTTCGCTTAATGCCGTGATGGAAAAAACGCTCGAATTGCTGCGGCCTGAATTCGACAATCGCGGCCTCACCGTGAAGCCCAGGCTGGCGCGCCAGTTGACCGCCACGCCGATTGATCCCACGCAAATGCAGCAGGTTTTGGTGAACCTCGTCAAAAATGCGATGCACGCGATGACCAAGGGCGGCACGCTCACGTTGCAGACCGGCGAAGGCGCGGATGGCGTTTGGATGAGCGTCGCGGACACGGGCGGCGGCATTCCGCAGGAACAAATCAACCGCATTTTCGAGCCGTTTTTCACAACGAAGAAAAAAGGCACCGGTCTCGGCTTGATGATCGTGCAGCGCATCGTTCGCGCGCACGGCGGCAGAATTGAACTCGAAAGCCACGTCGGTCGAGGGACGACGTTCCGCGTCTGGCTGCCATTGCATGAGCGCAAACCGCGATTATTGGAAGAAAAAAACGCCGACGCGCATCGCTGAAAATTTGTGACCGAGAAACCGACATTATTGATTGTAGATGACGAGAAACCGACGCGCGACGGGCTGCGCGCGGCGCTTGAGGATCGTTACGACGTTTACGTGGCCGAAGACGCGAAAGCGGCAATGGAACTGCTCGAACGTGAAAACTTTGACGTTTTAATCACAGATTTTCGCCTGCCGAACGAGGACGGCTTGAAGCTTATCACACGCGCCAAGTCGCTGGCCCGGCCGCCCATCTGCATTTTGATGACGGCTTACGGTTCGGAGGAACTCGCGGTGGACGCGATGAAGCGCGGCGCGGACGATTACATCGCCAAAGGGCGGCTGCAAATTGACGAATTGGAAATGCGCATTGCCCGGTCATTGCAGCGGCAAAATCTCGAAGTCGAAAACGTTTCACTGCGTCAACAACTCGATTCGAAGTTCGGCCTGGAAAACATCGTTGGCGAATCGCCCGTGATGCAGGAGATTTTTGAAATTGTCCGGCAAGTCGCGCCCACGCGCGCGACGGTGTTGTTGGCGGGCGAAAGCGGCACGGGCAAGGAACTGGTTGCGAAGGCGATTCACCAACTCAGCCCGCGCGCGAAACAGCCACTGGTCACGGTGCATTGCGCCGCGCTCGCGCCGACACTGCTGGAAAGCGAGTTGTTCGGCCACGAAAAGGGCGCATTCACCGGCGCGCACGAGCGCCGCATCGGCCGTTTCGAGCAGGCGCAGAGCGGCACCCTGTTTCTCGATGAAATCGGCGAATTTGACGCGACGATTCAAGTGAAGCTGCTCCGCTTTCTCGGCGAACGGACGTTTGAGCGCGTCGGCTCAAACAAGACTTTGACCGCCGATGTCCGGCTGATTGCCGCAACCAACAAAAATCTGGAGGAACTGGTCAAAGCCGGCGCGTTTCGCGAGGATTTGTTTTTCCGATTGCGCGTGGTGGAAATTCAATTGCCTCCGTTGCGCGAGCGGACGGGCGACATTCCGCTGCTGGCGCAAAAATTTCTGCGCGAGTTCGCGCACGAGAACGGCAAGTCGTTGAACGCTTTCACGGCGGACGCGCTCGAATGGCTGATGAATTATTCGTGGCCGGGCAACGTGCGCGAGTTGCGCACGGCCATCGAACACGCGGTGGTGTTGTGCCGTGGGGAAAAAATCTCGGCGCGCGATTTGCCGGCGCCGGTGCGGGCGGGCGGTCAATCCGGCAATCTGGCGCCATCACTGGCGCGAAATGATCTAACGGTGAGGGAAGCGGAGAAACAATTAATCATTCGCGCCTTGAAAGAAACTGATGGCAATCGTACACTGGCGACGAAAAAAATTGGCATGAGCCGGCGAACGTTTCATCGCAAATTGCACCTATACCATTTGGAAGGATTTTGATCTATGCCATCGAGGGAGCTGATTCAGAAACTGATTCACATGTCGGAGGTCGGCGCGGGGTCGCGTTATCTGCGGTTTCTCGTGTTGGGCCTGGCGGTTGTGGGTCTGGCGTTGGTTTACAATTTGCGCGCGTATCGGAATCTCGCCACACAAGAAGCGATGGACTCGGCGCAACTGGCGCGCAACATCGCGGATGGCAAAGGTTACACCACGTTGTTTATCCGCCCGTTCAGTCTTTACCTCGTGCAAAGCCACAACGAGGCCAAACATGCCGCGGCGCCGGCAACCACCAACCTGGATTTCGCACAAATCAAATACAACCCCCACCCGGACCTGGCGAATCCGCCGGTGTATCCGGTTGTACTGGCCGGACTGATGACCGTGCGGTCGTTTCGATACCCGGTTGAACTCATGAAACCTTTCTGGAGCGACAACAGCCATTTTTGGCGTTATCAGCCGGATTTTCAAATCGCGGTGTTCAATGAGGTTCTTTTGCTGGTGGTGGTGGTGCTGACATTTTTCCTCGCGCGAAAATTGTTTGACGTGAACGTGGCATGGCTGTCGGCGCTTTTAACCATCGGTTGTGAGTTGCTGTGGCGATTCAGCGTATCGGGCCTGTCCACGATGTTGCTGATGGTGATTTTTTTGGGGCTGACGTGGTGCGTGTTACGGATCGAAGAAGTGGCGCGCGAACCGCAGCCGCGGAGGAACTGGCTGCTGGGGCTGGCCTTGGCGTCAGGCGTGTTAACGGGCGTGGGTGCGTTGACCCGGTATGCGTTCGGCTGGACGATTATTCCCGTCGCGTTGTTCCTGTTTTTCTTCAGCGGGCAACGGCGGGTGTTGCACACGCTGGCGGCTTTAGGCGCCTTTGTGGTTGTATTAATCCCGTGGGTGATCCGCAATTACGCAGTCAGCGGCACGTTGTTTGGCACGGCGGGTTATGCAATCGTTGAAGGAACCGGTTTGTTTTCAAGATTCCAACTGGAACGGTCGGTGCATCCCGACTTGACGCACACGTTGTGGTTCAAGCTGTATGTGATGAAACTTCTGGGGAATGCGCACGACATTTTGGTAAACGGCCTGCCAAGGCTGGGCGGCAGTTGGGCGAGTCTGCTGTTCCTGACGGGTTTGCTGTTGGGTTTTCGCGGGACAGCGGCGCGGCGAATGCGTTATTTTTTGCTCATGTGTCTGGGCACGTTCATTGTCGTCCAGGCGCTGGGGCGGACCCAGCTTTCGGATGAATCACCGGAACTGAATTCCGAAAACCTGCTCGTGCTGCTCGTACCGCTGGTATTCTGCTACGGCGTGAGTTTTTTCTTCACGTTCCTGGAACAAATGAAACTGTCGGTGTTGCAATTGCGCTACGCCATCATTGCGGCGTTCGCGGCGCTGTCATGTTTGCCAATGATTTTCATGCTCTTGTCGCCCAAAGCGTCGCCGGTAGTTTATCCGCCGTATTATCCACCGGACATCCAGCACACTGCGGGCTGGATGAAGGAAAATGAACTGATGATGAGCGACGTGCCGTGGGCGGTCGCGTGGTATGGTCGGCATCAATGCGTTTGGCTGACGCTAAACGCGCAGGACGATTTCTTCGCCATCAACGACAATTTGAAGACCGTGCAGGCGCTCTACCTCACGCCCGAAACGATGGACGGCAAATTCGTCTCCGACTTGGTGCGCTCCGGCGAACACAGTTGGGGCAGTTTCATCACCTTGGGAGTGTTGCAAAATCAAATTCCGCAGGGTTTCCCGCTCCGTAACTCGCCGACCGGCTTTTTGCCCGAACGCCTGTTCCTCACGGACCGGGAACGCTGGAAAACAGCGCAATAGATCTACGCCGATGCCCGCCGCAACCGGTCGGCAATGCCCGACCATTCCGGCGATTCAGGCGGCGTTTCGACGACGATCAATCCCGCGCCCGCCTCGTCACAACGGTGCAACTCCGCGTAAATAGCCCGCGCAAACGCCTCTGCGTCATGCGGAATCACGCTCACCCGCGCAAAATGTTCCGCCGATGGAATGTGCGTATGGGCAATGACGTGGCAATCCAAAAGTTGAGACTTGAGAGCTGAGAGTTGAGAGTTCAAATTGGCATCGTTACGCCAGCTCAGAACCAACAACCTCGCTTTTGGCGAATAATGTCTCCGTAACCTTCCCGGACTCCGGAACGTTTCGCCATGCTCGCTGTTGACTTCTGACTTCTGAATTCTGAATTCTCCAATCACGGCGGCCAGCGATTCAGCGTGAATCATTCCCGGACGCAAAACCTGCGGCGGTGACACCGTCAAATCGAGCACGGTGGATTCGATGCCGACTTGCGATTGGCCGCCGTCCACGATCAAAGAAATTTTGTCGCCGAGCTGTTTGCGCACATGTTCGGCGTTCGTTGGTGAAACACGCCCGGACAAATTCGCGCTCGGGGCGGCGAGCGGGAATCCGCATTCGCGAATCACCGCTTGAATAAACGGATGACCCGGCCAGCGCACACCGACCGTCTTGCCGCCCGCGGTGACCATGCCGGGAATTTCCTTTGCGCACGGCAGCACGAGTGTCAGTGGACCGGGCCAAAATGCCCGCGCCAATTTTTCCGCCGGGTTCAGCCACGCCGTTACGCAGCGTTTTGCCATTTCGACGCTCGCGATATGGACAATAATCGGATTATTCGCCGGACGGTCTTTGATTTGGAAAATTTTGGCGACGGCCTTTTCGTCCAGTGCGTTCGCGGCCAGGCCATAGACCGTTTCCGTCGGCAGTGCCACAACTTCACCTGCACGCAACAATTCCGTGGCGCGCTTCACAGCGGCGTCAAACAACGCGGGCGTGTGCGTGGGGAGAATTACCGTGTTCATCGGTTTGAACGGAAAATGAAAAAGGGGAACCGCCAACATCCAATGAGTTCGCGTCGTCCGGCGGCGGACTTCGGGGTTGGTTGTTGGCTGTTGGCTGTTGGTTGTTTCTTCATCACTCGTAGCGCAACGCCTCGATAGGGTCGAGTTGCGAAGCTTTGCGCGCCGGATAAAAGCCGAAGAAAATTCCCACCGCCGCGCTGAAAACGAAGGCGATGATGATGGAATTGGTGGAAACAAGCGTGGGCCAGTGTTTGATGAGGGTGAGCATTTTTGCGCCACCGATGCCGAGCGCAATACCGAGGACGCCGCCGATGGAACTAAGTGTGACGGCTTCGATGAGAAATTGCAGGAGGATATCGCGTCCACGCGCGCCGACGGCCATGCGAATGCCGATTTCGCGCGTCCGCTCGGTAACGCTGACGAGCATGATGTTCANNATGATGCCGATGCCGCCGACGAGCAGCGAAATGGTGGCGACACCGGCGAGCAATGCCGTCATCACATCGGTGGTGGCGGTTTGGGCCTCGGCAATTTCCTTCTGGTTGCGCAGGATGAAGTCATCGTCTCGGCCCGGTTGAATGCGATGCCGCTGGCGGAGCAGATCAGCGATGGCGTTCTGCACGTCGGCCAACTGGCCGGCATTGGCCGCCGACACGTTGATGTTGCGGAGCATGGTGACGCCCGCAAACCGTTTCATGCCGGTGGTGTAAGGCACAATGACCGTGTCGTCCTGATCCGAACCCATCATTGAAACACCCTTGGCCTTGAGCACGCCGAGAACTTTTACCGGAACATTTTTGATGCGGATGTTTTGGCCGACCGGGCTTTCGCCTAGAAATAATTTGTCCGCCGTGGTTTTGCCGAGCACGCAGACTTTGGCGGCGGACCGCACGTCGGCCTCGGTGAACATTGCACCTTCCGCAATGTCCCATACGCGGATGGTCAGGTAGTCCACGTCTTCGCCCATGACGGAAGTGCTCCAGTTGTTTTCGCCCGCCGCGATTTGCGCGCCGCTGCGGACTTCCGGGCTGACGGCGACCACGTTGGGAACTTCATTTTGGATCGCAGTTGCGTCATCCACCGTGAGGGTGCCCGCGCCGCCGAAACCGGAAAAAACACCGCTGCGGTTGACGCTGCCGGAGAAAACCATGATGACATTCTGGCCGAGCGCGGCGATGCGCGCCTCGACCTGGGCTTTCGCCGCCTTGCCGAGGGCAACCATGGCAATGACCGCCCCGACACCGATGATGATGCCGAGCATCGTGAGAATGGTGCGAAGCTTGTTCCGACGCAACGCGCGAAATGCGATTTTAATGACGGCGAGGTATCTCATTAAAGGATGAAGGATGAAGGGTGAATGATGAAAGCAGCCATTCCAAGCCTTTGGCACGTTTGGTGATGGCGGTCAAAATTGCGAGCAACTCGTTTGTTTCATTCAGCAACGGCTGAAGGCGGCGGGCGGGGAGAAAATTTTCCTCCAAAAGAAGCTCCAACCAATAAAGCGTTTCATCAGCTTCCTTCAGACAGTCACCGATCTTGGAGACAAACTCCAGTTTCGACCTGGCACGTTGCGCCTCGCGATAATTCGCGCCAATGGATGTGCCGGCACGCAACGCCTGTTTGCCCAGCACTTGCGCGACGGCGTCATTTTTCGGCAATGCCACGTAAAGCCGAATGATGCGGCGAGCAAACTTTTTGGTTCGCAATCGCAAATCTTTTTCGTCCTTCATCCTTCTGCCTTCATCCTTCATCCCAGTTGCACGGCTTTTTGTTCCGCTTGCAGGCGGCTTAATTCCTTCTCCGCATTCGACCGGTTCGCCACGGGCGAATCGCCCACCACTTTGCCGTCGCGCATGACAATCATGCGTTTGGTGTATTGCGCCACATCCAGTTCGTGGGTGACCATGACGATGGTGATGCCCTGGTCGTTGAGCTTCTGAAACACGCCCATGATTTCGATGCTCGTGCGGCTGTCAAGGTTGCCAGTTGGCTCATCGGCGAGCAGCAGCGCCGGCTGGTTCGCCAGTGCGCGCGCGATGGCGACACGCTGTTGCTGGCCGCCGGAAAGCTGATTGGGTTTGTGGTCGGCGCGGTCGCCGAGGCCGACGATTTCGAGCGCCTGCAACGCCCGCTCGCGCTGGGTTGCGCCTTCCAAATGCTGTCGGGTGTAGAGCATCGGCAGTTCGACATTTTCCAAAGCGGATGTGCGCGAGAGCAGATTGAAGCCTTGAAAAACAAATCCGATTTTTTGATTGCGGATGTCGGCCAGCTCGTCGCGATTGAGTTGCGAAACGTCAATGTCGTCGAGCAGGTAACGGCCCTGCGTTGGGCGGTCGAGACAGCCGATGATGTTCATCAACGTGGATTTTCCCGAACCGCTCGCGCCCATGAGCGCGACGAATTCACCCTGAAAAATTTCCAGCGACACGCCGCATACCGCCTTCACCTCGACCTCGCCGGTCTGGTAGGTCTTGTGAACGTCCGCCAGTTTGATGACAGGCTTCATGCAAACGTCTCCACGCTTACCTGCCGCCACCCCGGAAACCGCCGCCGCCGCCGAACGGGCTCGCTCCGGCCGGCGGGGTGGCAACCTGTGATTGCATGAACTTGACCGCCGTAACGACCACATCACCTTCTTTCAAGCCATCGGTGATTTCCGTGTAAGCACCGTCGCTGATGCCGGTCTTGACGCGAACAGCTTGAGGTGCCGGTTCTCCGGATGGCGCGTTGGTGGCAAGCATGTAAATGGTGCGTGACGCAGGTTGTGAACCGCGCGAACCCGAACCGCCACCACCGCGCGCGCCAGAACCTCCGCCGCCGCCGGGCCGTTGCAACGCGCCGCTCTGAAATAATTCGCGGAGTTTCGCGCGAATCTCTGCGGGCACTTCCTCGCCACGATCGCGCATTTCCTGGACGCGACGAAACAATTCCTGTGGCGGTTCGTTGCCCGTAAGCGGCGTCTCGGTGTTTGCGGCGACTTCAGTCTTGTTCGTGTCTCCGCTCTTCGCGACCGGCACGGTATTGGTTGCGGAGGGTTTCGTTTCCCTTCCCAAACCGACTTTTGTCAGCAGCCGCGCAGCAAACGTCTCGTTGGTGGATGGCTCCGGCAGTCTGAAACGAAGGGCGGCATTGGGGATTTTCAACCCGCCAGAACGTTGGGCGGTAATGATGGAGGCGTTTGCGGTCATGCCCGGCCTGAGTTTCAAGTCGGGATTGCTGACTCCGATGACCGTATCGTAAGTGACGACATTTTGCACCGTGATGGGCGAGTTGCGGATTTGCATGACCCGGCCGGTGAACTTGCGGTCGGGAAAAGCGTCCACCGTGAAGGTCACGGGCTGCCCTTCTTCCACGCTGCCGATATCCGCCTCGGAGACATTGGAGTCAATCTGCATCTGGGCGAGATCATTGGCGATGATAAACAGCGTTGGTGCCGACAGGCTCGCGGCAACCGTCTGGCCCACGTCCACGTTGCGTGAGATGACGGTGCCATCCACCGGCGAGTAAATGGTGCAGCGCGACAAATTGACCCTGGCATTGTCCAGTGAAGCCTGCTTGATCTGAACCATCGCCTGGGCCTGATGCTGATTGGCAATGGCGGTGTCGTAGTCGGAGCCCGAGATCAGATTGTTCGTGAACAAATCGCTGCTGCGTTTTGCCTGGATTTCATTCAATTCGAGATTCGCCTTCGAATTGGCGAGGTCGCCTTCAGCCTGCGCTACCGCAGCCTTGTAAGTGGCCGGGTCGAGTTGCGCGACCACTTGGTTCGCCTTTACCGGTGAATTCCAATCCGCATACAGCGTCTGGATGATTCCCGAAATCTGGCTGCCGACCGTGACGTTGGTGACGGGGTTCAACGTGCCGGTGGCGGTAACCACTTGCGTGAGGTCGCCCCGGGTGACCAGTGCGGTTTGATATTGCAGCGTGGCATCGTCTTTGCCGGCGAAATACCAAACGCCGCCGGCAATGACCGCAACGGCGGCCACCATGACGATAGTCCACTTCATCCAATGATTGCTCCGATTTTCTGCCATATGATTGCAATTCGCCCGCTGTTGTCGTTTTAGACAGCGCCAGCACCCGACAAGTTACGGGATTTTGCACAACTGTCCACGCTTTCATCCGCGCGCACTTTCGGTTTGAGCCGGGCGCGCCAGGGCTTAGAATCGTCCCGTGCTTGAGAAGTTCATTCCACAACTTGCCGCTGCGCGTCCGCTCGCGGACGGACAAGTCCGCCTGGCGGTTGAACAATTGACTGACGAAAAAGTTCCGGCAGCCGGCAAAGCCGCTTTTCTGAGCGCGCTGGCGCAAAAAGGCGAAACCCCCGGCGAAATCGCCGCGTTCGCCCGCGCCCTGCGTGACAAATCAATTCAACCGCCGCTCGATGCCGAAACCCGCGCGCGGGAAATTCTCGACGTCGTCGGCACCGGCGGCGACCGGCACGGCACGTTCAATATTTCAACCACCACCGCCATTGTCTGCGCCGCCGCCGGCGTGACGGTCGCCAAGCATGGCAATCGGGCGGTTACTTCACAAGCCGGCAGCGCGGACGTGCTCGAAGCCCTCGGCGTGCGCATTGATTTGACCCCGGCGGAAGCCGCGCGCTCATTGCGCAAACATCACTTTGCGTTCTTCTTTGCGCCAAATTACCATCCCGCATTCAAGCACATTGCCCCGGCGCGCAAACTCTGCGCTGAACGCGGCCAGCGGACGATCTTCAATTTTCTCGGCCCGCTGCTGAATCCCGCGCGGCCTTCGGCGATGCTCGTCGGTGTGCCACGACCGGAATTGTGCGAGCCGCTCGCCCGGGTGTTGCAATCGCTCGGCGTGCGGCGCGCAATGGTTGTGTGCGGATCGGTCTCGGCGGCGAGTCATCTCGATGAACTTTCGACACTTGGCCCGAACATGGTTGCTGAATTTTATCAGGAACGCGGTTTTGCCGCGTCCGTTTTGTCACCGGAACAATTCCCGGTGCAGCCGGCGAAGCTGGCGGATTTGATCGGCGGCGACTGCAAAACCAACGCGGAAATCGTGCGGCGCATTCTGCGTGGCGAGGAACGCGGACCGAAACTCGACGCCGTCCTGCTCAACGCTGCCGCCGCGCTGTTCGTCGCGGGCAAAACGGAGTCGCTGGTTGAAGGCTGGGATTTGGCCGCTGAAATTATTGATGACGGGCGTGCAAACGCGAAACTGGCGGAACTTGCACACTGATGTTCACGGCGAATCTTCGGCGGCTTCAGTGGTTTCGGCGATTTCCTGCGAGGCGTAGTGCAGACCGAGGTTGTGCTGGGCGGTTTTGTCGCCTTGCCGCGCGGCGCGGATGAACCACTTCACGGCCTCCTGCTGATTTTGCTCCACGCCGCGTCCGGTTTGGTAACAAAGGCCGAGATTGCACTGCGCGGGCGCGCATTCCTGTTCGGCAGCGTCGCGATACCATTTGACGGCCAGTTGGAAATTTTGCGGCACGACCTGGCCCGTCTCGTAAAAGACTCCCAGATTGAATTGCGCCGCCGGGTAGCCGCGCTCCGCTGCTTCGCGATACCATTTCACCGCTTCGGCGTAATTCTGCGTCACGCCCTGGCCGGTTTCGTAGAGCATGCCGAGGTTAAATTGCGCGGCGGGGTCGTTTTGTTCCGCCGCTTCGCGCAACCACTTGGCCGCCTCGCCGAATTCCTGCGGCACACCGGCGCCGTTCAAATAACACACGCCGAAATAACACTGCGCGACGGGATCGCCCTGTTCGGCCGCGCGACGGAACCATTTCACCGCCTCGTGATAATCCTGTGTCACGCCCTGGCCGTTTTGAAAACAGACGCCGAGATAACACTGCGCCTGCGGATCGCCCTCTTCGGCGGCGAGNNAACAACCTTTTCGTGCCGGACTTAAAATAGATTGTGTTCGCGCGAATTCAAGCCGCGAATTCATCGGCGCGTTTTCGCTTCCGCTGCGCAAAGCGGCCTGCTAAAAAGCTCTCATGGCAACCCAATTAACCATCGGCTTTCTCGGCGCGGGCAAAATGGCCACGGCGCTGGCGCGCGGCTTCATTCGCGCGGAAATTGTTTTTCCAAAAGAAATCATCGCCAGCGATTTGTCTGAGGCGGCGCGCGCCGCGTTCACAAAGGAAACCGGCGCCAAAACCACCGCGTCCAGCGCCGGCGTTTTGCAATTCGCGAGCGCCCTGATTCTGGCTGTGAAACCCGACCAGGTCGCCGGTGTTCTGGCCGAACAGCGCGGCAATTTCACCAATGAACATCTGCTGATTTCTATCGCCGCCGGTGTGACGCTTGCCAAAATAGAAGCGGCGCTGCCCGCCGGCACGCGCGTCATTCGCGTCATGCCCAACACGCCTGCGCTGGTGGGCGAAGCGGCGGCGGCATTTGCGCTTGGCAAATCCGCGACGGTAGCGGACGGCGAACTGGCGACCAAACTTCTTTCCGCCGTCGGGATCGCGTTTCAAGTGAAGGAATCGCTGCTCGACGCCGTAACCGGCCTGAGCGGCAGCGGACCCGCTTACGTTTATCAATTCATCGAAGCGTTGAGCGACGGCGGCGTGGCAGCGGGTTTGCCCCGCGACATTGCGACTAAACTCGCCGCCCAAACCGTTTTGGGGGCGGCCAAGATGGTCTTGGAAACCGGCCAGCATCCCGGCGCACTCAAAGACCAGGTCACCAGCCCCGGCGGCACGACGATTGAAGGCTTGCATGAATTGGAGAAGGGTCAGTTGCGCGCCACCGTAATGAGCGCCGTCCGCGCCGCGACGGAAAAATCGAAGAAGCTGGGGCAGGCAAGCTGAACATGACCAAAGAAACCAAAATTGGCTTAACGATTTTGGGGATAATCGTTTTAATCCCGATTTGTTATTTTGCCTATATGCATTTCGTAATGGTTGGTCTTTTTAACTCTATTGATCAATCAATGGCAGCAGGGCAAATATACATGGATTCGCTTACTGAAAAAGACATCCATATTTGGGAGGAACGGACAAAAAAATATCTTGATGAATACGTCCATGGCGAAGCTGATTTTTATGACAAGGATGTTCCCCTTGAATTGAGGCAGCTCGGAATTTTAGGTGTTCATAAAGATACGAATTGGGTTAGCTATATCTGGGTAGGCGGTTTCGATCACACAAGTCTTGAAGTAGAGCGGATGACGGATGGTCATTTTCAATTTACCGCAGAATATAGCGACGAAAGCAACAAGGTGATTTGGCCGAAAATGACAAACGTCAGCAATCCGCAAACCAATCTAACTTTCCAACTTCAACAGTAACTCCCGCACATCCACGGCTTCCATGCCGGCGGAACGAATCGCCTGCATTCCCAAATCGGTGTCTTCGTAGGCGCGGCAGAATTTCGGTTCCACACCGATACGCCGCGCGGCTTCAAGAAAAATATCCGGCGCGGGTTTTTGGTTTTTCACCATTTCACTCGTGACGACGACATCGAAGAGATGCCGCATTTTCAAACGGTCGAGCACCAGGCTGATGATTTTCTCGGTGCCGCCGGACGCGACAGCCATCGGAATTTTGCCGTGATTCGCTTTCGCAATTTCCACCACGACGTGGATAGGTTCGATTTGCGAAAGAGTCGTCAGGTAGGCTTCTTCTTTTTCGTGCGCGGCGGTGATATGGTCGAGCGAACGGCCCTGTTCCTGCGCGAGCAGCTTGAGAATGTCGCGCGCAGGGACTCCGCCGAGCGAATAAAAGCGGTCTTCGGGAAAATGGAGTCCGTACCGTTGCGTGATCATCTGCCACGCGCGCCAGTGCAACGGCATCGTGTCGGCCAGCGTGCCGTCGCAATCGAAAATAAGCCCTTTGATATGGGGTGATAATTTCATGATTTCAGTGCCGCCAATTTTTCCTCCAAATCATGTGTCATCAGCGGCTCAAGCAGCGGGTCGAGTTCGCCTTCAATGAAGTTCGCCAGGTTGTACAGCGTGAGTTCAACGCGGTGGTCGGTGACGCGGTTTTGTGGAAAATTGTAAGTGCGGATTTTTTCGCTGCGTTCGCCGCTGCCGATCTGGTCTTTGCGCTGCGCGGCATATTTCGCGTTTTCCTCGGTAATTTTGCGTTCCAGCAGGCGCGAGCGCAGGACTTTTAACGCTTTCACCCTGTTTTTTTGCTGCGAACGTTCATCGGCGCAACGAACAATGAGGCCGCTGGGCTTGTGGATGATCTGCACAGCCGAGTCGGTGGTGTTGACGCCTTGACCGCCTTTGCCGGACGCGCGGCAGACGTTGATTTCCAATTCCTCCGGTTTGATTTCGATGTCCACTTCCTGCGCTTCGGGCAAAACTGCGACGGTGCAGGTGCTCGTGTGGATGCGGCCCTGCGCCTCGGTCGCGGGCACACGCTGGACGCGGTGAACGCCGCTCTCGTATTTCAGCCGCTTGAAAACGTCCGTGCCAATGATGGAAAAAATGATTTCCTTGAAACCGCCGAGATCGGACGGGCTGGAATCCATTGTTTCAACCTTCCAGCCGCGCGCTTCAGCGTAGCGCGTGTACATCCGGTAAAGATCGGCGGCAAACAGCGCGGATTCCGAACCACCGGCGCCGGCGCGAATTTCGATGATGGTGTTGCGCGAATCGGTCGGGTTGGGCGGCAGAATGCCGGACTGGATTTGCTGCGCGAGGCGTTTTTCCTCGATTTCAAGCCGTGCAGCTTCGTCTTTGGCGAGCTGTGCAAGTTCGGAATCAGGCGGTTCGCTTTTCAACAGCGCGCGGTTCTCGTCCAAATGGGCGAGTGTTTTCAAATAGCTTCCGCCGTACGCGACCAGCTCCTTGAGCCGGGCGTATTCCCTGGACAATTCCTGCGCGCGTTGCGGATTGTCGAAAACCTTTGGGTCGCTCAACACGGATTCGACCTCGGCAAAGCGCCTGGAGAATTTTTCAATGTGCGGGCGCAGGTCCATTTTGGATTTACGATTTACGATTTACGATTGATGAATGGCCACGCGAAATATACGTTCATTGGTAATTGCAAATCGTAAATTTCGCAGGCATTTGCTTTGGAAAAAGAAACCGCCTGCATTCTGCCGAAACAGAGAGCAGGCGGATAAATATCGAAAAGCTACTTCTTTTTCTTGCGGGTTGCCGCCGCCGCCTGAGCCGCTTGAGTCTTCACCAGGCGTTGCTGGAATTTGTCCACGCGGCCGGCGGTGTCCACGAACTTCTGCTGGCCGGTGTAGAACGGGTGGCACACGTTGCAAATGCCCACGATGATCACGGGCTTGGTGGAGCGGGTCTTGATCTCATTGCCGCAGGCGCAACGGATTTCCGCGTCCACATATTTCGGATGAATGTCCGTCTTCATAAAAAGGGGCGCAAACTTACCACGAACGAGCCGGATGACAAGAGGGAATTTGCAGGAATTATACCCCGCCAATCCACTTGCGGTCCTCCCAAACGGCCTTGAGGGAAGTCAGGTTGCGGGAATCAAAAACGTTTTTTGCCGCCGAAATCAGCCTGCCTTTTTTCAAATTGTTGAAGGCGTCGCTGGCGCTGATGGCGACGAATTGCAGGACGCTGGGATCGCGGTAACAGTCAATCATGCAGCGGGTGCAGCCGTCGCGAATGAGTTTTGAGTCATCCCACTCGTACACTTTGCACATGGGCTTCTCCCAGAAATGACAGCGGTAAAGATCCAGTTTCCAGTCGAGGTAAAAATATTTGTGGCCGCCGAGGCAGCCGAACTTCTCCTTTTCACCACGCAGATGCCGCTGCATTTCGGTCAGCGATTCCGCCGGATTGACAACCGGGAAACTGCTGCGCTGTTTCATCCGTTTGATTTTCTCAAACAGCTCAATCAATTCATCCTTCGAGTAATTGACCAGCGCGCTGTCGCTGAAGCTGAGATAGCTGCTGGCCAGCGAAGTCAGCGGATAACTGAATGTGCAACTTTTGAAGCCCAGGGTTTCGAGAAATTCCGGGAGCTGGTCATAATCGTCAATCAACCGGCTCGCCGTGATGCTGGCGGTGGTCTGGATGCCGGCCGAGTGGAAGAATTCGTTGGCGCGTTTGATTTTCCTACAGACATCCGGCAGGCCGCGGTTCTTCTCGTGTTTGGAAACATCGTGCGCGTCAATGGACATGATCACGCTGCTCAGGCCGTCGCTGGCGAGGCCGCGCATATTTTCCTCAGTCCAAAGCCCCCCGTTGGTGCAAATCATCGGATGAATCCCACGCTCCGCCGCGTAGCGCGTCATGGCACGCAAATCGCGATGCACCATCGGTTCGCCACCAACGAACAACAGATAGCCGATGTGATTTTTGACGGCGATGTCAATGACGTCACGCGTTTCCTGCAACGTCACGCTGTGCCGGGCTTTGGGATCAAACTTGGAGCGGGCAAAACCGCAGAAATCACAGTCCGCATTGCAAATGTTCGTGATGGCAAACTGGAGATAGCCCGGTCCGCCATGATTAAGCACTTCGGCGGCAATCTTGAGCACGCCTTTCTTTGGCCGCCTGACCGGTTTGGAAAAGTCTGATGCCGGCGCCGCCGGAGGAACGGCTGCGACAACACGCGGATTTGTTTCAACTGAAACTTTGTTCATTACGAATTACGACATCTTGCGGGCAAGAAATGTTGCGGGCAAACTTTCTTTCTTTGCAAAAATTGTTATTGATGATTTTCCCTTTGCGCGAATGGCACGTAAAGTTTAATGTTTTTTTCGGCTTGTCCGATGGTGTAACGGTAACACAGCGCCCTTTGGAGGCGTTATTCATGGTTCGAATCCATGTCGGACAGCCAAATAATCATTTTACATTACCCGTCGAGTTCCGACTCGCAGGCACTGCAAGTTTCGGCATCGGTTGACAAATCGTTTCCTTCGCCAGCCCCTCCACAACGCTTCAACCAAACCATGAGGATGCTGATGTCCGCAGGCGACACCCCGGAAATTCGGGCCGCCTGACCGATGGTGGTTGGACGAATTTTTGAAAGTTTCTGGCGGGCTTCAAGGCGCAAACTTGGCACCGACGAAAATTCAAAAGAGTCGGGAATCTGCTTGTCCTCCAAGTTCTTGAATTTCTCAACTTCCACCTCCTGCCGTTCAATGTACCCGGCATATTTGATGGCAATTTCAACTTGCTGGATTACTTCCTCGGACAGAGTGTCATTGCGATTCGGCAAATCTTTGTAGCCAACTTCAGGTCTGGATAGTACTTTTGCCAAAGAATTACTTACATAATATGTTGAATGTAAACGACTTAATTCGTCAAATATGGTTTTTCGTTTGGAGCAAAATGTTGAATACTTACGTTCGGGTAAAAGACCGATTTCATGTCCAATGTCTGAAAGCCGCATGTCGGCGTTGTCTTGACGGAGCAAAAGCCGATATTCAGCGCGCGATGTAAACATACGGTAAGGTTCAGTCGTGCCTTTAGTAACCAAATCATCAATCAGGACCCCGATATATGCTTGGTTGCGCCGGAGGATGATTGGATCGAGAGCATGGACTCTTCTAGCTGCGTTAATCCCGGCGATGATTCCCTGAGCGCCAGCTTCTTCATATCCGGAGGTTCCGTTGATCTGTCCGGCTAAAAATAGATTCCTACACGCCTTTGTTTCCAAGGACGGCAGCAATTGTGTTGGGTCGGCGAAGTCGTATTCAACAGCATACGCTGGACGCATGATTTCAGCGTTTTCGCAGCCTATGATTGTCCTGACCAATTCCACTTGGACTTCAAACGGCAGACTTGTTGAGAAGCCGTTGACGTAGAATTCGTCAGTTTCAACCCCCTCCGGCTCAAGAAAAATTTGATGCCGTTCCTTTTCAGGGAATTTCACTATTTTGTCTTCAATTGACGGGCAATATCTCGGCCCTATTCCTTCAATAGTGCCTGAATACAAAGGAGATTTGTGTAGATTTGAACGGATTATTTCCGCGGTCTTTTGTGTGGTAAACGTTATGAAACAACTCAATTGGCCATCAATTTTTTCAAGAATTGAGTTGGGCGGATACCTGCCGGAGTGACTGGCCTGCGGCGTTTTTCCGGGCAATTGTTCCATGTGGAACAAATCATCCTTCCAATAGGTGAAATAAGGAACTGGTTCGTCTCCCGATTGAGCTTCTGTTTTGGAGAAGTCAATTGATCGTCTCAAAAGTCGTGGCGGAGTTCCGGTTTTTAGCCGACCAAGCTCAACGCCGATTTCTTTAAGTGACGTTGACAGGCCTAATGCGGCCAAATCGCCAGCTCGTCCGCCAGGCTGCTGGTTCGATCCAATATGCATCAATCCCCGAAGAAATGTCCCCGTCGTTATTACTATTGTCTTTCCGAGGTACTGGACTTCAAGGGTGGTTTCGACTCCAAAGGCTTCCCCATCCTTGTGAAGAATTTTTGACGTTTGTCCCTGCTTTAAATCTAAATTGGGTTCCGATTCACAGACCCATTTAAGCCGAAATTGATAAGCCTTTTTGTCGCACTGAGCTCTTGGCGCCCAAACAGCCGGACCTTTTTTTGTGTTCAGCATCCTGAATTGCAACCCGGTCATGTCTGCAGCCTTGCCCATTTCTCCCCCTAAGGCATCAATTTCGCGCGCCAGATGCCCTTTGGCGAGTCCGCCGATGGCAGGGTTGCAAGACATCTGTCCGATGGAATCTGCATTCATGGTGAGCAGCAAAGTTTGACAGCCCATTCTGGCAGCAGCCAATGCGGCTTCAACCCCGGCGTGACCGGCACCGACAACAATGACGTCGTATTGTTTTGGATAAATGAACATTAGAAATTAAATTAAAGCATATTTCCGTTTTAATATACTGTCATCAAATAGTTTACAAATTATACTTTCCTGATTTTTGGATAGATGTTCGCATATTTTGAAGATGTGTTCAAGGTCATCTTCCGCGCCAATTCCTTTGGAGATTTCTTCAACACTAAACCCCGCGCCGGGCTGTTTGGAGAGAAAATCCAACACCTTGCGCTGTGTTTCAATCACCTTACCGGCGGCCTTCTTGCCAGCCTCGACACCAGGTTGGTGGTAGGCATTGATGTTGATTAATGAGGCGTAAAGGCCGACAGCCCGTTCAAACAATGCGATTAGCATTCCAACCACAAAGGGAGAAACTTCTTTGACTGTGATGGTGATGGATTCCCTGTCCTTTTCAGCGAGTGCTTGGCGGGTTCCCAGATAAAATCCGTGCAGATAATCCCCGGATGTCACTTTGGATTCAACCTCCAGGCCTTGGTTTTTTCCATCCTTCAAAACCTCTATAAAGGCGACAAAGAAATTGTTCAGTCCATCTCTGAGCTGTTGAACATATGAATGTTGATCTGTTGCCCCTTTATTTCCGAAAACCACAATTCCCTGATTGACCACAGTTCCATTCAAATTTTGCTCTTTTCCGAGTGATTCCATTACAAGTTGCTGGAGATATTTTGAAAACAGCTCTAAACGGTCTTTATACGGTAATACTACCATATTTTTGGTTCCTTTACCGTTACCGGACTCGTACCAAGCCAATGCAAGCTGGGCTGCAGGGTTAGCTTTAACGTTAGACAGCCTTGTTGACTTGTCACATTCACAAGCTCCTAAAATTAAATTAGTTATGTCAATTCCTTGTAGAGCGGCTGGTAATAGTCCGACCGCTGACAACTCGCTGGTTCGACCACCGACCCAATCCCACATTGGAAATCGCGTTAACCATTTGTTCTTCATGGCGTGCTTATCAAGTTCGCTGCCGTAAGTGGTAATGGCGACGGCGTGTTGTCCGAAATGAAGGCCTGCGTGCTTGAAAGCGTTTTCCGCTACCAGCATTCCGTTGCGGGTTTCTTTGGTGCCGCCGGACTTGGAAATGATAATGCAAAGGGTTTTGTCCAGATCGGATCCAATTGTGGCAAGAACCCTGTCCATGCCGTCCGGGTCGGTGTTGTCAAAGAAAAAGGGCTTGAGTTCGTCGGTACGAGGATCACCCAAAGCGTGCGCTACGAATTGCGGCCCCAGCGCCGACCCGCCAATACCAATCAAAAGGTAATTTTTGAATGCCCCGCCGGCACCGCGAATTTTACTCGCGTGAATTTCAGCCGCGAAATCCTTGATTCGGGCGACGGTATCTTCAATTTCCTTGCGAATTTCCGGCGTTGGCGCGAGTGAAGGATTTCGTAGCCAATAATGCCCGACCATCCGGTTTTCATCCGGATTGGCAATGACCCCGGATTCGAGTGCTGCCATGTTGGCGAACGCCTTTTGCATTTGCGGTTCCCTCGCCGCGAAGAATGTGTCATCCACATTCATCCGGCTCAAATCCACGGCCAGCCCAAGCTTGGGAAACTCAGTGTAATACTTTTGAAATCGCCCCCACCATTCCAGCTTTGAGTAATTCATAAAATTGGAAACCCCGTCGAATAAACTCGGCGGTAACGTCTGGCAAGAAAATAGCGTGTACGGCCGAATTCGCAATAAGCAGAGTCTGGAAAATTAGGAGGCTGAATTACACCCGAAGTTTCAGGCAACCGACAGGAAGTCAGTCAGCCACGCACCTTACTTTATTCACCGGCAAAGTGATGCGAATGGTCGTACCGGAGCCAATTTGTGACTTGATTCGGACATTCCCGTGATGTGTTTCGATAATGCGGCCAACGATGGCCAAACCCAATCCTGTTCCCTTGGCCTTCGTTGTGCTCAAAACTGCTGTGAAGGCACGTTCTTGAACTTCCTTGCTCATGCCGCCGCCGGTGTCCTTGAACTCCACCGCGACATGCGTTGCACGCGGGCTACTACGCGGCAAACGAATCGCGCCGGACTTGACCGTGAGCGTGCCGCCATCCGGCATCGCCTCGGCGGCGTTGAGGATCAAATTTAAAAACGCCTGTTCCAGTTGCGGCGCGTCACCCATCACGACCGGCAAATCCGGCTGCAATTGGCGAACCAGCCGGATGTTTTGATTCGCCAGCTTGTGCCGCACAAGCAATCCAAGCTCGTCCACCAATTCATTCAAATTCACCGGCGCAAGCTTGGGCTCGGTTGTGCGCGCAAACGCGAGAATCTGCTCGACGATCTTGTTCAGGTGCTCGATTTTCGCGTCAATGATCCGGGCGTCCTTCGCGCGCGGGTCGCCGTCCGGAAACTTCAAATCCAGCGAATGATACAGCAGCTTCATTACCGTGAGCGGATTGCGGATTTCGTGTGCGACCTCGGCGGCCAGAAGGCCGAGCGCGGAGAGTTTTTCGTTCTGCCGCAACTGTTCCTCGACGTCCACGACGCGCTCATAAAGCCGCGCCTTTTCAATCGCAATCGCCGACAACCCGGCCAGCGCGCTCAAAATGCTGATTTCCTCGTTGGAAAAATTATACGGCCGGCTCATGTAAACGCTCAACGTCCCAATCGCCTGGCCGGCAAAGATCAGCGGCACGCTCAACAGCGAAACCAATCCTTCGCACCGCGCGACTTCGACATGCTGATAACGGCTCGACTCCTGGACGTTGGCGACCTGCATCGGTTTTTTGCGACGCACCACGACGCCGAGCAGGCTGTCGTCCACGGGCAGTCGGGGTTTGTTGATGTAGGCTTCGCCCGCACCGTAGCTGGCGCGCAAATGAAGCCATTCGCGGCTTTCGTCCAGCATCATCAGCGAGCACATCCGGGCGCGCATCAAAACGCTCGCTTCGCGTGTGATGGCCTGCAACGCTTCGTCGAGATTCAACGTGGAGTTGATCGTCCGGCTCACACTGGCGAGGGATTCGAACAAATGCACCTTCAGCCGCAATTGCTCATAGAGCCAGGTGTTTTGAATCACCTTGGCCGCTTGCACCGCCAGTTCCTGGAGCAATTCCTGATCTTCCGTGGTGAAGGCGTCCGCGCGATCTGAATCCATGTTGAGCACGCCGCGCGTTTCACCGTTCACTTCCAGCGGCACGGCCAGTTCCGACCGCACACCGCGACGCGCCATCACGTAGCGCGGGTCCTGCGTCACGTCGCCGACGCGCGCGGGTTTGCCGGTGCGCGCAACCCAGCCGGTGATGCCTTCACCAACACGCAATTTGAGCCGCGTTGCCGCCGCCGGCAGGTTTTGCGACGCGTGGATTTCCAGAAAGCCCGAGGTGGGATTGATCAAGACCACCGAACCGCTCGACGCGTGCATCAGCCGCACCGCTTCGCTTACGATCAATTGCAGCGCTTCCTGGGGTTCAAGCGTGGAATGAATGACATTGCTCACTTGATAGAGCAATTGCAGCCGCTCGTAACGCGACATCCGTCTGGAATGCTCGTCACTCACAATCGAAACTCAAATTCATCGCACCCGCGCCGTCAGCACCAGGCCCGTCGTCCCAAAAATCATATTGGGCAGCCAGGCAGCCAGCCAGGCGGGTAGATGGCCGGCGGAGCCCAGCGCAAGACTCACCTGTTGAATTACAAAATAGGCGAAGCAAATGAAAATGCTGCCGGCCACGCCGACGAAAAGATTCCGGCGCCCCGAAGCCGCGCCAAACGGAATGGCGATGAGCACCACAACCAGACACGTCCAAGGCGCGGCCAATCGCCCGTGTAATTTGGTGAGCAGCCAGCTTGCATCCGCCCGCGGCAAATTCGGATTTAGCCGCAAATGATTATAAATGACTTTGAGCGGAATATCCGCCCGGCGGGAATTGCGGAGGCTCCGATAGCTGCCGATTTTGATCTCGTCCTCAATTTCCGCCGGTTTTTCGGTGAATTCCGGCATCGCCAGTGCATTGGTTTGAAATGACGGCAACAGCGGCGCGCTTGCGTCCGTTTGCGAATATCCCGCCGCGTTGAAAAAAGTCCAGACGCCGGTGATGCGAATCGCGCGGTCGGCATACAAGCGGTGGCTCGAACCGTCGGGCAACGTCCAGTTCACCTGCGGCTTCAGCATTTCGGCAGTTTTTACGCGATATTCGGCAATAAACCATGTGCGATGATCGCGCGCATTGGTGAAGCCGAAGTTGCGGAATTCGTCTTGCGTTCCAGCATCGCCCGGCTTTTGCACATGGCGGTTCAATATTCGTTCCGCCCAATTCGCGCTGCGCGGCACGCACCATTCATTCAGCCAGAACAAAACCACGCTCGCAGCCAAACCCACGACCAGATAGGGCACGCACAAGCGCCACAAACTCACGCCCGCCGCGCGCATGGCGGTGATTTCGTTGTGGCGCGCGTGATTCGTGAGCGTGTAAAGCAACGCGAGCAGCAGCACGACCGGCAGGATCGTCACCAAAAATTCCGGCGTCATGGCCAGGCTGTAGGCAAGGACGTCCAGCAAATGCAGTTTGCGTTCCTGCATTTCCTGCAACTCGGTGAACAGGTCGTAGGAAATCCAGAAAATCAGAAAACCGCCGAGGCAATACGCCAGAGGCGTGAGCAGTTCGCGGAACAGATATCGGTCGAGCAACCGCATTGTGTGGTCAGAGTAAGCGGGGCGAGTCGTATGGAGCAAGTTTTGTCGGCGTCCAAACCGGCTTGCCGGGTCGTGGCTCGGAGCGCTTCCGCGTTGCGTGATGAAGCCCGCCTTCGCTTTTTACTTTGGCTTGCCGAGCCGTGGCCCGCTGGTATGGCATCACATTGGCCTGTGACGTGTTTCGCGCTTCGGCGAGGCAGCCTTCGTCCTCGCTCCGCTGCGGACGAAGGCTGGTGGGTTGGCAGGGACTCGAACCCTGGACCAATGCCTTAAAAGGGCACTGCTCTACCAACTGAGCTACCAACCCGCCAAGGTGCCAAAGGTTATCATCCTAAAACAGTCGCCATGCCACGCAAGGTTTTTCGCGATGAATTGAGGCCGAAAAGGCTGCAGGCCGCATCCTGACTTCCAGACTATTCAGTTTTTGCGATTTGTCTTTTTGACCGCACGGGTTAAAGTGATTTCATCAAAACTGCCACTTGCGTAAAATTCTGGGGCGTGCGCGGCTCGATTCCGACGCCGGGACCGACGACCGTGCGCTATGGCGGCAACACGTCGTGCGTCGAAGTGCGCGGCGGCGGAGAAATCATCCTCCTCGACGCGGGCACGGGGCTGCGTGCGTTGGGTCGTTCGCTGCTGTCGGAATTCAAGGATCAGCCGCTAAATCTGACAATGCTGCTGACGCACACGCATTGGGATCACATTCAAGGCCTGCCGTTTTTTGGGCCGATTTACGATTCACGCTGCCGGCTGCGGATTTTGGGCTGCGAAGGCACACGCAAAGGCCTGGTCAATGCACTGACCAGTCAGATGGAAAGCACTTACTTTCCCGTGCCGTTCAATAAACTGCCGAGCAACATCGAAATTGAGGAACTCAAGAACTTCAACTTCAACATCGGCCCGGTGTGCGTGCGGGCGTTGCGCGCGAATCATCCGGGTCTTTGCGTCGGCTACCGGTTGTTTTCGCCCACCAGTTTGATCGCCTTTTTCCCCGACACCGAACCGCGCACGGGCGGCAAAGATAGGGAAATGATCGAATTCCTGCGCGATGTGGATTTGTTGATTCTCGATTCGCAATACGATTCCAAGGAATACCAGGAGCACGTCGGCTGGGGGCACGGTTGCGTGGACGATTCGGTTGCGCTCGCCCTGCAAGCCGGGGTCAAACAACTTTCCCTGTTTCACCACGACCCGGACCACGACGACAAACGGATTGACGGACTGGTCAAGCACGCGCGCCAGCTCGTGGCCAAACGCCGGGCGAAATTGCGCGTGGACGCCGCGCGTGAAGGAATGACTATTGATCTGCCGCTCAAATCGGTTTCTCACCGTAGTTAATGGCCATCGCGCCGCCAAGCAGATTGATGACGCGCACATTCACCAGCTTCAGTTCACGCATTTTGGCCGCAACGGCCAGTTGCGCCGGATAATGTTTCAGCGATTCAAGGATGTAGGCGTAGGCGTCCGCGTTGCCGCAAAACAACCAGCCGACGAGCGGCACGGAGCAGCGCAAATGACCGAAATAAATTGCGCGCCAAAGGGCGTTCGCCGGTTTGCCAAAATCAAGCACAACGAGCCGGGCGCCGGACCTGGCCACGCGGTGCATTTCATCCAGACCTTTTTCCCAGCTCGTCAAATTTCGCAAACCGTAACCGACGGTGACAATATCGAATGATGCATCGGGAAATGGAATTTGCTGCGCGTCGCCCTGAATGAATTGTGGATTGGATTTGAGGTTTGAAATTTGAAATTTGAAATTTTTCCGTTGCCGAGTTTCAGCGATTTCAAGCATCGCCTGGCTGAAATCGAAACCGGTAACTTCCGCCCCACGCCGCGCGAGCGCCAGCGCAAGATCCCCGGTGCCACAACACAAATCAAGCGCGCGATTGCCGGATTGAACGGCGGCGAGTTCAACGACGCGGCGTTTCCAGCGCCGGTGCAACCCGAAGCTTTGCAGGTCGTTGAGCAAATCGTAGCGCCGCGCGATGGCGGCGAAAAGGTCATTGACCTTTGCCGCGCGTTGTTCGCCGGGAGTATAGAAAACGTTGCTCACGCGTCAGTTTAGCACATTGGCCGGCGCAAAAGTCAAAGCGCATAAAATCGCTTTGCGTCAGCAGAAGTGTCTGGTGGGTTGGCATAAAATTGGCTGTTAGAATAAAGTGAATTGTTGTTTAATCGTGGAATTATGAACGCCGAATCTGCCCCAGCGAGCCGGAAGAAAATCCTGGTGGTTGATGACAACGAAGTCATCCTCAAGACAATTTCCCTGAAACTGCAAGACGCTGGTTTTCAAATCATTACCGCCTTGGACGGTTCCGAGGCGGTCGCCGCCGCGCGCAAGGAAACTCCCGATTTGATTCTGCTGGACATCAACTTTCCGCCGGCCGTGGACGGCGTGCCTTGGGACGGTTTTCGCATCATGGATTGGTTTCAGCGCCTGGATCCGGCTAAGAAAATCCCCATCATCATCATCACCGGCACTGAAGACGCGAAAATCAAGGAACGCGCCGCGAGTTACGGCGCAGTGGCGTTTTTCCACAAGCCCATCAACCACGACGACTTGCTCAAGGTAATTCGTGCGACGTTGGGTGGTTCGGACAAGCCAGCCTGAAATCGGGCTTGTAAATCCGGCGAGTTCGTATATTCTGTCTTTTTTCTTCTGGAAGCGAGCGTAGCTCAGTCTGGTAGAGCGTCACGTTGCCAACGTGAATGTCGAGGGTTCGAATCCCTTCGCTCGCTCCAATTTTCAGTCAGTTCTGGCACGAAACCCGCTGGCTATCACTCAAACATAAACGATTATTTCATCATGGCCCAGCCTACCAAACCCGTCGCCCTGAACATGGAGCAAATCGGCGACTTGAACAACAAACTCTCCGCGTTGCGACACGACCTGAACAACAGTCTTTCGCTGATTGCCGCCACAGTGGCATTGATTCGCCACCGGCCGGCAGTCACCGAACAAATGTGGAACACACTGGCCGAACAACCCCGCAAAATCGGCGAGTCTTTTTCACAATTCTCCCGCGACCTCGAGGCAGCGCTCCACATCACGCGGTCTTGACCGCCCGGATTCAAAACGGCTTTTGACTTTGGCCGGGACCTGTTTTTTGGCAGACTCGCGCGCGATGGAACAAACCGAAGCGGATCTGATTGCCGCAGTGTTGCGAGGCAATGCCGCCAGTTTCGAACCGCTGGTGCAAAGGTATTCGCCGCGTGTCTTTGCCACCGCCCGCCGTTATGCGCGCCGCGAAAGCGAAGTCGAAGACATCTCGCAGGAAGTCTGGCTCAAGGCGTTTGAAAAACTCAAAAGTTTCCGCGGTGAAGCTCCGTTTGAACACTGGCTCATGCGGCTGACGGTACGGACGTGCTACGATTTTTTGCGCGGCCATCAGCGCAACCGCGAGTTGTCGTTTTCGGATTTGACCGAGCCGGAAAACGACTGGCTGGAGCGGTTCGTGGCGCAGCCGGAAACCGCTTCCGAAAACGCGGATGCGGCAAAGTTGCTCGTCGAGCGCATTCTGGAACGGCTTTCGCCCCAGGCGCGGCTGGTCATCACGTTGCTCGAAATCGAAGACCGTTCGGTCAAGGAAATTGCCCAACTCACCGGCTGGTCGGTGCCGCTGGTGAAAGTACGCGCATTTCGGGCGCGGGCCGAAATGCGAAAGATTCTGGCCAAGATGGCAATGGACAAGTATCTGTAACCCGACCCCCCAAGACGCCGTCTGAAAAACCGGGGTTTGTATGAACATCGCTGAACTGCAAAAGAAATTGCTCGCCGCCGCCCGCGCCAACCCGCTGGGCGACCGCGTGCCGTATGCGTTTGAAAAGCGCGTGATGGCCCTGCTCGCGGCTCGCGCCGCAACCGATCATCTGGGGTTATGGATGCGCGGGCTTTGGCGGGCAGCCGCGTCGTGCGCGGTTATCGCCTTGCTGCTCGGCGCGTGGGCTTTTTTCAACCCGGCGGCTTCGACAAAGGCCGACGATCTTTCCCAGAATTTTGAAAATACACTGCTGGCGTCCGTGGACCAAAGCGATCAGGCACAATGAATTCCTGGAAAGTCATCCTGGCGACCGTGATCATTTTTGGTGCCGGCGTGATCACCGGCGGCTTGTTGGTCAACCACATAAATGATACGCGGCCAGACTATGCTGACCAGCCACCTTCCGGACCAAATGCACACGCGACGGCGAACAATCACGGACCAGCCCGCTCCCCGGAGGTCCCCCTCCCGCGACTGACGGAAAAATTAAGCAAGGATTTTGTCCGCCGGCTCGACGAGTCGCTTCGTCTCACACCGGAACAACGCGCTGTAATCGCCAAAATCGTCGCTGACGGCCAGGAACGCAACCACGTGATTTGGACCAACGTCTCGCCCCAGATGCGCAAGGTGATACAAGACGTCAACCAGCAAATCCGCGCCGAACTGACGCCGGGGCAACTGAAACAGTTTGAAGATTTGATGAAACAACGCCCGCCGCGTCGCCCGTCGTCCACCAATGCGTCGCCAAATTTTGCGGCACCAACCAACGCCGCGTCACCGGCATCGACCAACCTGCCACCGGGTGTTTGATTTTTATTTTCCGTCCAGTAACGCTCCGATTTTTTTGCGCAATTCCCTGGTGACCGAATCCATGGAGCGATTGGCGTCCACGATGTTAAAATCGTAGGTCTTTTGCAAACGCCGGAACACGGCCTGAATCGCGGTCTGATATTTCACAAAGCTGTCGAACATGTCGCGCGACAGGCCGAGGTCCATGCCGCTTTCCCAATAATCCAGCGTCGCGCTTTTGGCGAGATTGCGCTGAACGAGCTCCTCCGGTTCGACGGAAAGATAAAACACCGCGTCGGGTTCGAGCGCGATGCCATAAAGATTTTTCAGCCACGCCTCATCCATGCCGCGCGCCATGTCGCGCGCCATGAGCGTGTAAATGTAACGGTCGGCCAGCACGATGAAACCTGCCTTGAGCGCCGGCAGAATGATGTTTTCCAACTGGTCGGCGAAATCCGTCGCGTAAAACAAACTCAGCGTTGTCCGGCTTAAAATATTTCCTTCCTGCGCCCCTTCGAGTTCGGAACTCACGAGCGTGGAGCGTTTCAAACCGACCTGCACCGTGGCGTGGCCGCCGGTTTCGAGGCTGTCCACCAACCGCGCAATTTGCGTGGAGCGGCCCGAACCGTCCGCGCCTTCGACAACGATCAATCTGCCCGTGAGGTCCTCAAGTCGAACACCGGGAATGCCGTGCCCGTAAAATCGGCGGCGTTTGTTTGTGGGTTCGGGATTTGTTTTCATGCGGCCGCATCCTCTTCCATCTCCGTTGCCTTGTCGTCGGGCGAAGCCGATGGCGGCAACGGCAACGGGCTGCGACCTTTGAACTTTTTCAAATCAATGCGTTCGCCCACCAATTTGCGCACGAGCACCTGCTGTTTTTCCACGTGCAGGTTGGCGTCCATCACGACGAAATTGAATTCGCCGCTGATGGCCATGTATTGCTCCAAAATGCGGCCCTGAAAAATGCGGAAGCTTTCGTAGGGATCGTTCGACAGTCCCAAGTCCATGCCGGCCTCGAAAAATTTCAGCTTCGGACGGCCTTCGAGAATGCGGTTGAGTGACACTTCCAAATCCGCCTTGAAGAAAATCGTGAGGTCGGGCTGGGCCGCGAAATTGTAAATGCCACGCACCCATTCGGACGGGCAGCCGCGCACCACGTCACGCGCGAACGCGGTGAAAATGTAACGGTCGCACAAGACCACGTAGCCCGCGCGCAAAAGCGGCAGCAAATGACGTTCGTAGCGGTCGGCGAAGTCCGTGGCGTGAATGAGACTGAATGTCGTCGGCGTGAGCAGTTCGCGCTTTTTGCCTTTGCTCGTGGCCGACTTCACCAGTTCCGACGAGTTCCACTCGCTGAAATAGACCTTGATGCCTTCGGCTTCAAGCCAGCGCTTGAGCAGATAAATCTGCGTGGACTTGCCCGACCCGTCGAGGCCCTCAACGGCGATAAGTCGTCCCGGAAAATTCAGTTCTGCAAAGGTTTTCATCGTTCAAGCCGGCCGCATTTTTTGATTCTATGCAATCTGACGCGGCTCACAAGCGCAAGTTGATAACAGAATTGCCGCACGAGTTGACTCATTATTAAAGACACTGGGGCTGGGGCTGGGAATGGGGCAAAAAGAATACGTTGCCTCACGGGAAAATGACACCGACAAACTGAAGGATGAAAATGAAAAAGAGCAGTTGTCGGAAAGAAGAGTTGGAGTGTTTGCAGCGCCGTTATGAAGGGCGAGGCAAAGAAGGAAAGACACGGATGCTCGACGAGTTTTGCGAGCATTATGGTTATGAGCGCAAGCACGCGATCAAATTATTGGGCGACCGGTTGCCCCCAGCAGCGGGTCCGGCCCGACCGGGAGCCGAACCGGTGTATGCGCCGGTGAGAGAGGGCATTGAACACATCTGGAAAGCCAGCGAACAACTTTGTGGCCAGCGGCTGGAGCCGGCGCTGGAACTGTGGCTGCCGCATTACGGCAAACATTATGGAAGCCTTTTGCCAACGCAGCAGCAGCTGCTTAAAGAAGTGAGCGCGGCGACCTTGGATCGGATGCTGGCCACGATCAAAACGGAGGTTTCGCGGCGGCTGTGCGGGACCCGACCCGGGACGTTGCTGCGCACGCAGATACCGATTCAAGGCGAAGTGTGGGATGAAAGGCGGGCCGGTTTTCTGGAAGCCGACAGCGTGGCCCATTGCGGGTCGAGTCTGGCGGGAGATTTCATTTGGAGCCTGACCTACACGTGTTTGGGCAGCGGCTGGACCGAAGGCAGAGCGGTGTGGAACAAGGGGGCGCACGGTGTGCTGGAGCAAACCAAAGACGTGGAGCAGAACCTGCCGTTTCCGCTTTTGGGAATGGATTTTGACAATGGCGGGGAATGGCTCAACTGGCATCTGGTGCAGTATTTGCAGGAGCGGGTGGCGCCGGTGAAGCTGATGTGCTCGCGTCCGTATCACAAGGATGACAACGCGCACGTGGAGCAAAAGAACTGGATGTGGCCACGCCAGGTTTTGGGTTATCGCCGGCTGGAAAAGCCCGAGGCGGTGCCCTGGATCAACCAGCTTTACAAAGAAACGTGGGGGCCGTTGCAAAACTTTTTTCTGCCCTCGGCCAAACTGGTGGAGAAGCATCGGGAAGGCAGTCGCTGGGTGCGGCGGCATGATCGTCCGCAGACAGCGTATCAGCGATTAGTGAGCAGCGGACAACTGAGTAAAAAAGCGGCGCGTCGATTGCGGGATTGGTATGCGGCGCTGGATCCATTTGAGTTGGCGCGGCAAACCGACCAGCAACTCAAACCGATTTTAAGATGAAGCAGAAAGAGTCAGTTGCCGCCAAAACTTTTGTCCCTGCGGCTGCGCAGCAGCAGGGGCAAAGCACTCTCCTGACGGAGGGAAAACAACGAAACCCGTTGGTGTCATTTAATGTGAGGCAACGAATACCCCATTCCGCCTAAATCCTCGGTGTCATTTTGTCTTGAGGCAACAGGCATCAGCATTGTTAAATTTGTGTGAAAGTTTCCGTGTGAAAACTGAAAGTTTGTGAAAAGATTCACAATTTAACTTGTTTCAATTGTAACCGCTGTTTATGTTAGCTTCCGCGCACTTTTTTGAAGCGCGTGTTTATGCCAACACGGAGCGAAATCGGCTACGATTCTAAAATTGAAGGCGACGTCATTGCCACGCGCATTGATGCGGCCTTGAATTGGTTTCGCAAAAACTCCCTTTGGCCGATGCCGATGGGCCTGGCCTGTTGCGCCATTGAATTGATGGCTGCCGGCGCGAGCCGGTTCGATATTTCGCGCTTTGGTTCGGAGGTCATGCGCTTTTCGCCGCGTCAATCCGACGTGATGATCGTCGCCGGGACGGTCACTTACAAAATGGCGACGGCGGTAAAGCGCATTTACGACCAGATGGCCGAGCCGAAATGGGTCATCGCCATGGGCGCCTGCGCTTCGACCGGCGGCATGTATCGCAGTTACTCCGTGCTGCAGGGTGTGGACAACATCATCCCGGTGGACGTTTATGTGGCCGGCTGTCCGCCACGGCCCGAAGCGTTGCTCGATGCGCTGATAAAGCTGCAAAACCAAGTGCAACACGAACCGCTGCTGGAAACGCTGAAGAAAACGGCGTGAAATTTTAATTCTTTTCAATCGTGACTGCGCTCGAATTCGCCCAGCAAATCAAAACCAAGTTCGGCGATTTGATTTCCGAGCCAGCCGGGTTTCGCGGCGAAATCACAATCAAACTCGCCAACGCGGAACGAATCGCGGAAGTATGCGAATTCGCCAGGAAGGAATTGGGCTTCGATTATCTCGTGGATATCAGCAGCCTCGATAATTACGGCGAAGACCCGCGCTGGACGGTCGCTTATCATCTGCGCGGCCTCGCGAATGGCTGCGAATTGCGCGTCAAAGCCGATGTAAGTGAGGAAAAATCCGAATTGCCGACCGTCATCGGCGTGTGGCGCACGGCGAACTGGCACGAGCGCGAAATCTACGACATGATGGGCATCCGATTTCGCGGGCATCCCGATTTGCGCCGGATTTTGATGTGGGAAGGTTACCCGTATTTCCCGTTGCGGAAGGATTTCCCGCTCGCCGGCAAACCGACCCAAATTCCTGAAGTCGCATTCACTCAAGCCGCGCCGCTTGAAGGCGGGCCATTCGTGACTGCACCTGGTGGCAAGGACGCCATTGAACGCGAGCCGCGCGTGCGAACGGCGGAAGAATAATTTTCATGGCCACCGTTCAAGATACTGCCGTTCGCGACCCCGCCGCACGCGCGAGCGAGGTGGTTGAGGAATTGCGCGACATGCAGGGCGAGAAAATGGTCCTGAACATGGGGCCGTCGCACCCCGCCACGCACGGTGTGCTCCGCATCGTGCTCGAACTCGACGGCGAGCTCATCACCAAGGCTGACCCGGACGTGGGTTATTTGCATCGCGGCGACGAAAAAATCGCCGAGAACATGACTTACACCCAGTTCATCCCTTACACGGACCGGCTGGATTATCTGGCGCCGCTGGCCAATAACGTTGCCTACGCGCTCGCAGTGGAAAAATTGCTTGGCATTGAAAAGAATTTGCCGCCGCGCTGCCAGTATATCCGCGTCATTTGCTGCGAACTGGCGCGTATTTCGTCGCACCTGCTTGGGCTCGGCGCATTTGGATTGGACCTCGGCGCGGTCACAGTTTTTCTGCTTACGTTCACGGAGCGAGAAAAAATTTACAACCTCTGCGAATCGCTTACCGGCGCGCGGTTCACGACCAGTTACACGCGCATTGGTGGCGTGTCGCGCGACACCCCGCCGGGTTGGTGCGACGCCGTCCGCACGTTCCTCAACGAAGTCGTCGTCAACATCGCGGAGATGGAGACGCTGCTCACGCGCAATCGCATCTGGGTGGACCGCACCCGGGACGTGGGTGTGATCCCCCGGGACGTGGCGATTGACTACGGCCTGAGCGGTCCCAACCTGCGCGGCAGCGGCGTCGAATATGATTTGCGCAAGGCGCAGCCGTATCTTTGCTATCCGGATTTGCAATTCGACGTGCCGCTCGGCTCGGTCGGCGATTGCTACGACCGTTATCTCGTGCGCATGGAGGAAATGCGCCAGAGCGTGCGTATTTTGCATCAGTGCCTCGAAAAAATTCCCGGCGGCGCGGACAACCAAACCAAAGAGCCGGTCAACGTGGCCGACGGTAAAATTGTTTTACCAACGAAGGACAGGGTGTTGTCGGGCATGGAAGAACTGATTCACCAGTTCATCCTCGTAACGCAGGGCATGAACGTGCCGCCCGGTGAAATTTATTTCGGCCACGAGAACCCGAAGGGTGAACTCGGTTTTTACATCAACAGCCGCGGCGGCGGCACGCCGTACCGGATGAAGATTCGCTCGCCCTCGTTTGTGAACCTGAGCATTCTGTCGCACCTGTTGCCGGGCCACATGATGAGCGACGTGACGGCGATTCTCGGCTCGCTGGATTTCGTGATGGGGGAATGTGACCGGTGATTTCCGAACCAGACATGAAACGCAAAGACGCAAAGCTGCCGGGGCGCAACCAAAAATTTTTGGGGTGCGGCGGGAAGCGAAGCGCCNNGCCGCTGCGCTCTGCCACCGCAGTCCAAAACCCTCGCGGTTTTTGAAAGTTCTAACGAATAGCAAAGATGCCAAGGCGCAAGGAGTTTTTATCACTTTGCGTCTCCGCGCCTTTGCGCCTTTGCGTTAAAAATTGAAATGAGTTTCACCGTTCCAGCAAATCTTGAAGGCGAGATTGACGAACTGATTTCGCACTACCCGGTCAAGCGCGCGGCGTCGCTCATGGTGCTGCACGCCATTCAGGAACATTTCGGGTGGATTTCGCAGGAAGCCGTCGAATGGACGGCCAGGAAACTCGATCTACAGCCCATCAACGTTTACGAACTCGTGACGTTTTATCCGATGCTCCGACAGGAGCCGATGGGCAAATATCAGATCAAGGTTTGCCGGACGTTGAGCTGCGCGCTGGGTGGCGCGTATGAACTCCACCAACATTTTTGTGGGAAACTGGGTCTCGACGCGCACAAGCATGGCCCGCAAACGACGCAGGACGGAAAGTTCACGGTCGAATTCATCGAATGTCTCGCCAGTTGCGGCACCGCGCCGGTGATGATGTGCAACGACGATTTTTACGAAGGCGTCAGTCATGCAAAAGCCGATGAAATTTTGGGAGGATGCAAATGAAGAATTGGAATTCTGCATTCTTTATTCTGCCTTCTACCTTGGAAAGTTGGCTGCCCGACATGGATTTGAACCATGACAAACAGATTCAGAGTCTGCTGTGCTACCGTTACACCATCGGGCAAGCCGGAGCGTTGGGCAGGCTAAAGAATTTTGTGAGCGAGTCAAGTTGCCAAACTAAAGTCGCGCAGCGACCTAAGAGAATAGCCCACGGTTTCAACCGTGGGTTGACGGTTGCATTTGAATCAAGCCCCGCAGGGGCGAAAGAAAACGCACAGGGAAAATTTCTGTCGCCCCTCCGGGGCTTGGCCGGTTTTGGAACACAAATCCCACAGTTGAAACTGTGGGCTATTTTCGGTCGCCCCGCAGGGGCTGGAAATTGATATGGCGCAAGAATACAAATTGATTTTGAAGCACGCCGATGAACCGGGTTACATGCCCGACATCGAATGTTATTTGCGTCACGGCGGCTACGCGGCGCTCAAGAAGGCTCTCACCATCCAGCCGAAAGATTTGCCGGACGGCAAAAAACTTTCTGGCCCGGAACAAATCCGCCAGGAAGTCATGACTTCCGGCCTGCGCGGACGCGGCGGCGCAGGTTTTTCCTGCGGACTGAAATGGAGCTTCGTGGACCGCAAGAGCGGCAAGCCGATTTACCTGATTTGCAATGCGGACGAATCCGAGCCCGGCACGTTCAAGGACCGCCAGATCATCTACAAGGACCCGCACCAGCTCATCGAAGGCATGATCATCTCGTGCTTTGCGAACGACGTGCATCTCGCCTACATCTACATCCGCGGCGAATTCGTCGAGGGCGCAAAAATTCTGAATCGCGCCATCAAGGAGGCGAAGGCAAAAAAAATTCTCGGCAAAAACATTTTGGGCACCGGCTACGATCTGGAGATTTACGTCCACCGCGGCGCGGGCGCCTATATTTGCGGCGAGGAAACCGGTCTCATCGAATCGCTCGAAGGCAAGCGGCCGTATCCGCGCATCAAGCCGCCGTATTTTCCGGCGGTGCTGGGCCTCTGGATGTGCCCGACCATCGTCAACAACGTCGAGACGCTCTGTAATGTGAAGCACATCGTCGCCATGGGCGGCGCGGAATTCGCCAAGCTCGGCACGCCCAACAACACCGGCACCCGCATCGTCAGCCTCAGCGGCCATGTGAAGAAACCGGGTTACTATGAAATCGAAGTCGGCAAGGCGACCATCGGGCAATTGATTTTCGACGCGAATTTCGGCGGGGGACTGCGTCCCGGGCGTTCATTGAAGGCGGTCATTCCCGGCGGGTCATCCGCAAAGGTTTTCAAGGCGGGCGAGAAATTCAAAATCAAGGGCCGGGAAGTGGACATGCTCGATTTGCCCTATGATTTCGATTCATTGATCCAGGCCGGTTCGATGAGCGGTTCCAGCGCCATCATCGTGATGGACGACTCGACCGACATTGTCGAAGCGCTCGCGAATATCAGCGACTTCTACGCGCATGAAAGCTGCGGCCAGTGCACGCCCTGCCGCGAAGGTTCGCTCTGGCTGAGCAAGGCACTGCATCGCCTCACGCACGGTGAAGGCCGCGCGCAGGACGCGGATTATCTGGTCAAAATTGCCGACAACATTCCCGGCGGCCGCACGATTTGCGCGTTCGGCGAGGCCTGCTCGTGGCCGGTGCAAAGTTTCGTGGCGAAGTTCAAGGATGAATTCGTCGCCAAAGGTGCCGCCGATGAAGAACGCCGCGCGAAGGAAACTACTCCGCCAACGGAACCAAAACAATTGGCCGCCGCGCCTCACTGATTTCAATGTCCACCGCAGCCACAACTGAAACAAAACCCGCGCCCGCCGCGATCGAAAAGATCATGGTGAAGGTGGACGGGCGCGAAATCGAGGTGCCGCGCCTCATGGCCGATTGGTCGGGCAAACTGACACCGACGACCATGATTCAGGCGTGCGAGCTGGCAAAGACGGACGTGCCGCATTATTGCTATCACCCGAAGCTGCCCATCGCGGGCAATTGCCGAATGTGCCTCGTCGAGTTTGGCACCCCCGCGCTCGGCCCGGACCGCAAGCCGATTCTAAACCCTGATGGCACGACGAAGATTGCCAAGTCACCGCGTCCGGCCATTGCCTGTGCCACGCCGGTTTCGCCCGGCATGGAGATTTACACGAACACCCCCGGCGTGAAACAAATGCGCGAAGGCGTGCTGGAATTCCTGCTCATCAACCATCCGCTCGATTGCCCGATCTGCGACCAAGCGGGCGAATGCAAACTACAGGAATACTCGGTGGATTACGGCCAGAGCGCGAGCCGCTTCGTGGAGGCCAAGGTTCACAAGCCCAAGGTGGTTGACCTTGGTCCGCGTATCATGCTCGATGATGAACGCTGCATCCTCTGTACGCGCTGCATCCGGTTCACGAAGGACATCGTGGGCGACGACGCGCTCGGCATCGTCAATCGCGGCAGCTTCAACACGCTCACGGCGTTTCCGGGCAAAGCTTTCGACAATAATTACACGCTGAACACGGTGGACATTTGTCCAGTGGGCGCGCTCACATCGAAGGATTTCCGTTTCCAGATGCGCGTATGGTTCCTCAAGGAAACCCGGAGCGTCTGCACCAGTTGTGCGACCGGCTGTAACATCCTCATCGGCTCGCGCGAGGAAAAAATTTACCGCTACACCCCGCGCGAAAACGACGCTGTCAACGGCCCGTGGATGTGTGATTACGGCCGGTTGAATTACAAGTGGATCGGCCGTGCGGATCGCTTGAAGGATGTGCTCGTGCGCAACGTAGGACAGGCTTCCAGCCTGTCTCATTCTCAAGAAAAGTCAGAGACAGGCAGGATGCCTGTCCTACACTCGAAGGTGACGTGGACGGCGGCACTCAGCGAAATCGCAGACAAGCTCAAGAATGCTCCGGCGGGTTCGGTGGCCATCGTTGCGTCGGCACGCCAGACAAACGAGGAACTATGGCTGATTTCAAAACTGAAGGCAAAGCTCGGCGCCATCAGTGATTCAATTTCCCGCACCGGCGCCGGTGACAAATTGCTCGTGAGCACGGACAAAAATCCGAACACGAATGGTGCGCAATTGACTGGTGTTGCCGCAAATTCGATGGGAACAAACCTGCCGAAAATTGCCGACGGCATCCGCACCGGCAAAATCAGGACGTTGATTGTTTTTGGCGAAGACGTGACTAGGCACGGTATTGGCGTGGATTTGCTGGGCAAACTGGAGACGCTCATCGTGAGCGACATTTTGCCGAATGCGACGACGGAACTGGCGCATTATTTGTTGCCCGGCTGCGCGCACGCCGAAAAGCGCGGCACGTTTACGAACACGAAGGGTCGCGTCCAGAAATTCATGAAGGCCGTCGAACCGCCCGGCGACGCGCGTCCGGAATGGGAATTTCTGCACGATTTGGTTTACAACGTCACCGGCCAGGACGGTTTCCTGACCATCGAAGGCTTGTTCAACGAAATGGCGCAGGACGTGCCCGCGTTCAACGGCCTGACGTGGGCCAACCTTGGTGACACAGGCGTGACGGTGAAGACATGACAGCACTTTTAACGCAGAGGCCGCAGAGTTCGCAAAGGTTCGCAGAGGAAAAGAATTCCTCTGCGTTGCTCCGCGTCCTTTGCGTTCTCTGCGTTGAAATGGAATCTGGAAATGGACTGGCTTAACAATTTGACTGACGCACAGCAATTCGCGCTCTTCACGGGCGTGAAGGTCGTGGCCGCGTTTGCCATCTTGATGACGATGGTGGCGTATATCGTGCTGGTCGAGCGGCGCGTGTGCGCGTTCATGCAGGACCGGTTGGGACCGAATCGCGTCGGGCCGTTCGGCCTGCTGCAACCGGTGGCGGACGGCATCAAGTCCTTTCTCAAGGAAGAGTTCACGCCGGCGCACGTACGCAAAGTTTATTTCATCCTGGCGCCGGCCATTGCCCTGATGCCGGCCATTCTCAATCTCGCTGTCATTCCGTTTGGATCGAAGATTGGCAATCAGCCGATGGTGCTGGCCAACCTGAACGTCGGCATCCTCTACACGTTCGGCATCGTGTCGCTCGGCGTGTACAGCATCGTGCTGGCGGGCTATGCGGCGAACTCGAAGTATCCGTTCCTCGGCGGCATCCGGTCGAGCGCGCAGATGATTTCTTATGAAATCTCAATGGGCATGTCGGTCATCCCGGTTTTCCTGCTGGTCGGCAGTTTGAATCTCAACGACGTGATCGGCTACCAGGCGCATGGCCTCTTCAGCTGGCTGGTGTTCAAGCAACCGCTGGCTTTTGCGATTTTCCTCGTCGCGGCCTTTGCCGAAACCAACCGCACGCCGTTCGATTTGCCGGAAGCCGAGCAGGAACTGGCCGGCGGCTACAACATCGAATATAGCTCCATTAAATTCGCGCTGTTTTTCATGGGCGAATACGCCAACATGATTCTCGCGTCGGCGATGATGGTGACGCTGTTCTTCGGCGGCTGGACGCTGCCGTGGTTCGGCCTCGACCAGACCGCGACGACGTTGCTGGGTGGCATCGCGCACATCGCGATTTTTCTGGCGAAGGTGTTTCTGTTTCTGCTGGGGTTCATCTGGGTGCGCTGGATGTGGCCGCGCTTCCGGTACGACCAGTTGATGGATTTGGGCTGGCGCCGGTTCATTCCGCTGGCGCTGGCGAACATTGTCGTGACGGCGGTGATTTTGTGGATGCGAAGTTGAATTGAAAATGATCGTCAAACGCAAGCCATTGAACTTCTGGGAACGGCTTTACCTGCCGGCGATGATCGGCGGGTTCAAAGTCACGCTCCGTCACTTCTTCAAGAAGAAAGTGACGATGCAGTATCCCGAGGAAAAATGGGCCGTGCCGGTAGACTATCGCGGCGCGCCATATCTCGTGCGCGATCAGGAAGGCAACACCAAGTGCGTCTCGTGCCAGCTTTGCGAATTCGTCTGCCCACCCAAGGCGATCAAAATCATTCCGCCCGGCCCGGCCGGTCCGCTGGCCGACCGCCCGAACGCTGAGAAGATGCCGCTCGAATTCGAGATCAACATGCTCCGCTGCATTTTCTGCGGCTTCTGCCAGGAAGTCTGCCCGGAGGAGGCGATCTTCCTACAGAAGGATTATTCGCTCACCGGCACGAGCCGCGCAGAGATGATTTATAACAAGGAAAAACTCCTCGCGCTGGGCGGCGTCCATGGCGGCGTCCAGAAGTGGAAACACAAACTGGAAGAAGCGAAGGAGCAGGAAAATTTTCCAGTGAAAGTCTGAAGCTTTGAACATATCACTACCCGACATTTTATTTTACGTGTTCGCGTTCCTGACGCTGCTGTGCGGCGTGCTGGTCGTCGCGAATCCGTTCAGCCGCAACCCGGTCACGAGCGCGATGTTTCTCGTGTTGACCATCATTTCGATGGCCGGGCTTTTTGTGTTGCTGCATGCGTTCTTCCTCGCGGCGGTGCAAATCCTCGTCTATGCGGGCGCGGTGATGGTGCTGTTCCTGTTCGTCATCATGCTGCTCGATTTGAAGGAGGAAGAACGCCGCCGGGTCAAAAAGTTCAGCCTCGTCGGCGGACTGATTTCCGTCGGCGCCATCGTGACAATTTTTGTGAAATCAATTCTGGCCGCGAAACCCGGCGCGAATTTGTCCGCACCCAGGCTGGAAGGTGAAACAGCTGCGCTCGGCAAACTGTTGTTCACGCAATATCTGCTGCCGTTTGAAGTCGTCTCCGTGCTGCTGCTCGTGGCGATGGTGGGCGTGATTTTATTGAGCAAAAAGGACCTGAAATGAGAAAAGAAAACGGAGTATTGGAGAGTTGGAGTGTTGGAGTGCTGCAAAAATGCAGGCCCCATCACTCCATTACTCCATCACTCCATCACTCCGCTGTATGACACCCGGACTCGAACATTATCTGGTCGTCAGTGCCCTGTTGTTTTGTCTGGGACTGCTCGGCGTCGTCACGCGGCGCAATTTGCTGGTGATGTATATGTCGCTGGAGTTGATGCTCAACGCGGCCAACCTCGCGCTCGTTTCTTTTTCGCGGTTCAACGACAACCTGAACGGCCAGATTCTGGTGTTCTTCATCATTACCGTCGCGGCGGCGGAAGTGTCCGTGGGCCTCGCGCTCATCGTCGCGCTTTACCGCAAACGCCAGACGGCGCACGTGGAAGACCTGACCACGATGAAACTTTAACCATGAACGAAAGTCTCCATTCAACTTGTAGCCGCGGACGTCAGTCCGCGCACTCTGATTTGCGTGCGAACCGTTCAAGTCAGCGCCGACTCACGTCGGCGGCTACGTCCGGCGTTCGATGTTTCCGTTTCAACCGATGAAATTAGAAGCGCTACCCTGGCTGATTTTGTTTCTGCCGCTGCTGGCGGCGGCGGTGATAACGCTTTTCACCCTGCGTTGCCGCACTACCAGCGCGCTCCTGTCCATTGGCGCCATTGTCACCGGCTTCATCTTGACGATTTGCTTCATCGCAGCAAATGACTGGATGCCAATATCTTCCGAACTGACGACCAACTGGTTGTCCATCGGTGAATTGCACATTGATTTCGGGCTGAAGCTCGATGCCTTGAGCCTGATGATGATGCTTATTGTCACCGGCGTCGGCGGGGCGATCCACATTTACTCCTTCGGTTACATGCATGAAGACAGCGGGTTCTCGCGCTTCTTCGCGTGCCTGAGCCTGTTCACGTTCTCGATGCTCGGTGTTGTGCTGGCGAATAATTTTATCCAGCTCTTCATCTTTTGGGAACTGGTCGGCGTGTCCAGCTACCTGCTTATCGGTTTCTGGTTTGAAAAACCCAGCGCGGCGGACGCGGCCAAAAAAGCGTTCTTCACCAACCGCCTCGGCGATTTTGGCTTCCTGCTCGGAATCTTGGTGGTGTGGACCGCGCTTGGCTCGCTGAATTTCAGCACGCTCCAACAAACCCTCATCGCCAATCCCACGGCACTCGGAGCTATCGCCAGCATTGCCGGACTTCTGATTTTCTGCGGCGCCATGGGCAAATCCGCGCAATTCCCGCTGCACGTCTGGTTGCCGGACGCGATGGAGGGCCCGACGCCCGTCAGCGCGCTCATCCACGCCGCGACGATGGTCGCTGCCGGTGTTTACATGCTTTGCCGGATCATCTTCCTGCTCGACCCGACGGCACTGCACGTCATCGCGTGGATCGGCGGTTTCACCGCGTTGCTCGCCGCGCTCATTGCCATCCAGCAAAACGACATCAAGCGCATCCTAGCTTACTCGACGCTTTCGCAACTTGGTTACATGGTCATGGCCGTCGGTCTGGCCGGACCGACGCCCGCGATGTTCCATTTAACCACACACGCGTTTTTCAAGGCGTTGCTGTTCCTTGGCGCCGGCTCGGTCATCATCGCGTTGCACCACGAGCAAGACATCTGGAAGATGGGCGGGCTGCGCAAGGAAATGCCGGTGACGTTCTGGACGTTCCTGTTCGGCACGCTGGCGCTCTGCGGCGTGCCGCCGTTCAGTGGTTTCTACTCGAAGGATTCAATCCTCGCGCAAGCGCTGGAACAAAGAAATTATCCGCTCTTTGCGCTCGGTGTGGTCGTCGCCGGTTTGACGACATTTTACATGTTCCGGCTTTTCTACGTCGCGTTCCTCGGCAAAGCAAAGACTGAAGCCGCCGAACACGCGCACGAATCGCCCGCCGTCATGTCCTGGCCACTGCTGGTGCTGGCCGTGTTTGCCGTCATCGGCGGTATCATCGGAGCGAGCGAAACTTACGCGGCGCAATTCGGTGAAGCGGAGCACACTTCCATCGCGCAAAGAATTGTCGAACCTTTCACGCACTCACCGGTTGCGGCAACGATTGGAATTTTGGCCGTCATCGTCGGCTTTTTCGCTGCGCGCACGTTGTATCGCAACGCAACAAACGATCCATTGCCCGCCAAACTCGGCGGTTTTGCCACCGCGATGAAGAACCGGTTTTATTTCGACGAAATTTACGAGGCCACTTTCATCCGCGCGCATGATTTCATCGCGGCGGTGATGGATTGGATTGACCGCTGGCTGGTGGATTGGGCCTGCATCGGCCTGGTTCGCGGCGGCACGGATTTTACCGGCCGTGCGCTGCGCCTCATGCAGACCGGCAATCTCCAGACCTACGCCTTCCTGTTCGTGCTCGGCGTGGCCTTGGTGCTGTATTTCATGCTTGGAAAATGACAACCCACAACGACAACAACCGAATTGAAGTGAGTGGTGACTGGCCCGCCCTCACCCTGACCCTCTCCCCCAGGGAGAGGGAACAGCAAAGATCGCCCCTCGAAATTTCCAACCGTGCCTGTTTCGCCGACCGACTGACGATGATTCTCCCTCTCCTGGGGGAGAGGGATGGGGTGAGGGCGGGCGTTCCCACGCATTTCGAATTTCGGCCTTTGGAATTCGGATTTTACAACTGATGTCCATTTTAACTTACATTTTTGGTTGGCCGTTGCTGGCGGCGCTGGCGCTGGTGTTCGTGCCGCGCAACTTCCGTGTCATCATTCGCGCGGTCGCCGTGACCGCAACGTTCGTCACGATGCTACTGGCGGTGAAAATGTTTTGCCAGTTTGTCACCGGCCATGCGGGCTATCAGTTCGAACAGCAAATCCCCTGGGTCGAATCATTAGGCATCAGCTATCACGTCGGCGTGGATGGCTTGAACGTCGGATTGATTTTGATGGGTGCAATCGTCGCGTTTGCGGCAACGTGTTGCTCGTTTGAAATCCAGTCGCGCGAGAAGGGGTTTTACATTTTGCTGCTCGTGATGACCGGCGGCATCCTCGGTGCGTTCGCGTCGCTCGATTTGTTTTTCTTTTATTTCCTGCATGAACTCGCGCTGGTGCCCACATTCATCATGATTGGCGTCTGGGGACGCGGCGAACGGAAGAACTACGCCACGTTCCAAATCACGCTTTACCTCAGCATCGGTGCGCTGCTCGCGCTGATCGGCCTCATCGCGCTTTATCTGCAAGTGCCCGAAGCGCAACGCACGTTTGACATCCCGAAGCTGACGAAATTTTTCCAGGAGAACCCGATGGCGCTTGCGTCGCAAAATTTCATTTTCCCGCTGCTGTTGTTCGGTTTCGGCATTTTAGTTTCGCTCTGGCCGTTCCACACCTGGGCGCCGCTCGGCTACGGTTCCGCGCCGTCACCGACCGCAATGCTGCACGCGGGTGTGCTGAAGAAATTCGGCCTTTACGGTTTGATCCGCGTGGCGTTGCCGTTGATGCCGCAGGCGGCGCAACACTGGATGCAAATCCTCGCGTGGCTGTGTCTCGGCAACATCCTTTACGTCGGCTGGGTGGCAATGCGGCAGAAGGACTTGAATCTGCTCATCGGCAATTCGAGCGTGGCGCACATGGGCTTCATNNGCGCTGACGTTTGCGTTGAGCGGCTACATTTACCGGCAAACCGGCACGCTGGAGATGAAGGAACTCGGCGGGCTGCTGCGCAAACTGCCGTTCATCGGCACGGCACTGTTGATGGCGGCACTGGCCGGCTGCGGTTTGCCGGGATTCGCGAATTTCGTCGGTGAAGTCACGGTATTCTTCGGCGCGTGGAAGGCGTTTCCGCTCGTGACCGGCCTCGCGCTTTGGGGCGCATTGATGATCGGCGCGCTCTACATGCTGCGCGCGATGCGGAACGTTTTGCACGGCCCACTGCCGAAAAAATGGTCGGGCATTCCCGACGCAGCGCACGTCTGGCGCAAACTGCCTTACGCGCTGTTGCTGGCGAGCCTGCTGATATTCGGTTGCTTCCCGCGGTTGCTCACGGAAAAAATCACGCCGGATGCGGAAAAGATTGTGAGCCTGGCGACAGCCAGGATTAATCAGGCCGTGTCTCTGAATTCTTCAAAAACCGTTTCGCTGGTTCGCCTTCACCCCGGCTCTTGGACTGACATCCCGATTCCGAATCGGGACCAGGAGAGGGAGAATCGTTCTCCGGCGCACGATACGACGACTGACGGAGAAAAGCTCAGCAACTTTGGAGCAAATCAGAGTGGCCAACGGCTGTCCCCTCTCCCCGCGAGAGAGGGTCGGGGTGAGGGCGAGCGAATCAACACTTCAAAAGAAAGTCAGAGCCGACTCACGTCGGCTGTTACGGAACCAAAATGAATCTGTCCTTGATAAGCCTGGAAATCTGGGTGATCGCCCTCGGCCTCGTGCTGATGCTCGCGGATTTGTGGCTGCCGGAGGAGCGCAAGCGCTTCCTTGGCTACGCGGCAGCGGCGGCGCTGGCGACGTTGCTGGTCACCAACCTGGGCGATGGCGCCACTGGCACGGCGTTCAACGGCATGTTTGTGGAAGACGGGTTGGCGGTGTTTTTCAAACGTTTCTTCCTCGTCGCCGCCATTCTCGTACTGTTCATGTCGGTGGAATTCTCCGACCGCATCGCGTCGGGCATTTCCGAGTATTATTCACTTATCGTCTTTGCCCTGTCGGGAATGCTGTTCGCCGCATCGGCGAACAACTTCGCGATGCTTTTCGTCTCGATTGAGCTGATCACTGTCACGTTTTACGTGCTCACGAGCTTTCAACGCGGCCGGCTCGTGTCGCTGGAGGCGGGTGTGAAATACCTGATTCTCGGCGCGTTGTCGTCGGCGTTCATGGTTTATGGCATCGCGCTGGTGTGGGGAATGGGCAAGACGATGCAATTCGACCAGCTCGCACTTAATCTCCAGCAGCATCCTGAACTGCTGCAAAACAAAATCTTCCTGCTCGGCATGGTGCTGGTGCTGGTGGGACTCGGATTTAAGATCGCCGCGTTTCCGTTCCAAATCTGGGCGCCGGACGTTTATCAAGGCGCGCCGACACCGACGACGGCATTTCTCGCCGTCGGCTCAAAAGCCGCCGGATTCGTTTTATTGCTGCGCGTTTTGTTCACTGCGATTCCAAGCGTAACGGCACATTGGGCAAATCCGCTGATCATCATCTCCGGCATCACGATTCTTTACGGCAACTTGTGCGCGGTTCCGCAGCAAAACCTGAAGCGGCTGCTCGGTTATTCGAGCATTGCGCATGCGGGTTATCTGCTGCTCGGCGTGGCGGCGCTGAGCGCGAGCGGTCAGGCGGCGATTCTTTATTACCTGAGCGGTTATCTGTTCACGGTGCTGGGGGCGTTCACCGTCATCGTGCTGGTGATGCGGCATCTGGACAGCGAAGACATTTCCGCGCTGGCCGGATTGAATCAACGCTCGCCGCTACTGGCCACGACGATGACGCTGGCGATGGTATCGCTGGCGGGCATTCCGCCGCTGGCCGGATTTTTTGGAAAATTTTTACTGCTGAAGGCCGTCATTGAGCAAGGTGCGACGAATCCGGGTTACTACTGCCTCGCGTTCACGGCGCTGGCGGGCGTGGTGATCTCGCTTTACTACTATTTCGGCGTCATCCGCGCGATTTACTGGAGCAAGGACGCGCCGGCGGATTTGTCGCCGATTTTACTTTCTGGTCCGGCCAAGGTTACCATCGCGATTTGCATCGCCGGCATGTTCTGGATCGGTTTGTTCCCGAACACGATGCTCAACCTCGCCACGGCAGCGGTGAAATCGCTGGCCCGTTAAATTTAGACCACACGGTGCTCCAATTGAAATGAGCCTCCTCACGTCGGCTCCTACAAACCCGGATCACACCACCCGCATCTGCACGGCGTCCACGATTTGTTCGCCGACGAGGATGGAGCCGATGATGACGATGGTGGCGCCGGGTTTCAGACGGCCCTGTTCCACGAGGCTTTTCAGCGCCGCTTCGATGGTATTTTCCGGGTTGATGAGGTCGAAGGGGACGACAACCGGAGTAACGCCCCAACTTAGGGTCAGGCCGCCGGCCACTTCATTGCCGGGGCACAACGCGTAAATTTTTGAGTGGCGCGGGCGGAGCCAGCCGACATAACGCGCCATGTTGCCGCTGCGCGTGATGACCAGGATGGCCTCGGCCCGNNTCGATGCATTTGAGCGGATATTTGCCGACGGTGGTTTCGCCGCTGAGCATGATGGCGTCGGCCTGCTCGAACACGGCGTTGGCGACATCCGTGACCTCGGCGCGCGTGGGCATGGGCGATTCAATCATGCTTTCGAGCATGTGCGTGGCGACGATGACAGGTTTGCCGACGCGCAGGCACGTTTTGACGATGCGGCGCTGGACGATGGGCAGTTCCTCATACGGGATTTCAATCCCCAGGTCGCCGCGCGCGACCATGATGCCGTCGGCTTCCTGCACGATGGATTCCAGGTTGGTGACGGCTTGCTGGTCTTCGATTTTGGCGATGACCAGCGGGTGGAATTTGCCCGGTTCAAATAATTCCCTCAACTGAAGCAAATCGCGGGCTTCGCGGACGAACGAAAGGGCAATCAAATCCACCCCGACTTCGAGGCCGAGCCTGACGTCCTTGATGTCCTTGGCGGTGAGCGCGGGCAGGCTGACTTTGACGCCGGGCAGATTGATGTGGCGGCGGCTGCCCAGTTTGCCTGCCGTGAGAACTTCACACTTGACCTTGTTGCCAGCCTTGGCGAGCACCTTCATTTCGATGGCGCCGTTGTCAATGAGCACCACGTCGCCGACATTGATGTCGTTGACGAAATTGGCGTAGTTCACGTCCACGGAGCGTTCCTCCTCGCTGCGTTCGCCGCGGACGGTGAGGGTGAATTTCTGGCCGGGCTTCAAATCGAGCGGCACGCCGATGTCGCCGGTGCGGATGGCCGGACCCTGGGTGTCCATCATGATGCCGATGTGAATCCGGCGCGCGGCAGCGGCGGCGCGGATGTCCTTGACCAGGCGGCGGACCCAATCATGCGGCGCGTGGGACATGTTGAGGCGGAAGACGTTCACGCCGGCGTCCATGAGCCGGGCGACCATTTCCGCGGAATCGGTCGCCGGGCCGAGGGTGGCGATGATTTTCGTTTTGCGCGGCGTGTTCGATTCCATGGGTTGAAGAATAATTGCGAATGGGGGGAGTAAAAAGGATTTATTCAGGCGGGATGAAAGAATTGAAATGGACTTGCCATTGTCCGGCAGGGCCGCCATATTGCATTTCAAATTCAAGACTAATTTTATGGCTGACGCTGCAAATCGCTATCCCGAAAACGTCCCGGGCAAATACTACGTGGACAACCAGTGCATTGACTGCGACCTGTGTCGCGAGACGGCGCCGGATAATTTCAAACGCAACGACGACGGCGGATACTCGTTCGTTCACAAACAACCGGCATCGCCGGAAGAGGAAACACGCTGCAAGGAAGCCAAGGAGGGCTGTCCGGTCGAAGCCATCGGCGACAACGGCGCCTAGTCTGGCGCCACCGCGGTGGAAATGCCGGAGTCCACCGGCAGTGAAACCCGGACGACCCCGGGCTGGCCAGCCTGCGGCGGGACAATTTCCAGCTTGCCGTGGTGCGTCTCAATGATTTTCCGGCTGACGGTCAATCCCAGGCCCAAACCAACGTTGCGCGTGGTGAAAAACGGCGCGGGCGCTTTTCGCGCGGCTTCAGCGGTAAAGCCGGACCCGTTGTCCTGAACTTCAATCTGAACGTCCGGCACGCCGTCGCGATTGGCATCGGTGTGCAACGTGACGCCGATTTTCGGCTCCTTGGGATTCGCCTGAAGCGCATTGAGCATGATTTCAGCCAGCGCATGTTTGAGCGCGGCGCGGTCGCCGGTAATGACGACGGGTTTGCCCCCATTTTCAAATTGCAATTTGCCGGCATCGGCGGACTGATGTTTGCGCGCTTCCTGATAGGCTTCCTCAATCAATTTTCCGACGGTGAAAGTCTCCTGTTCGATGTGCCCTTCGCGCGCGAGAAAACGCATTTGATTGATCAACCGCGTGACGCGCTTGACGCCGTCGGCGAGGGCCTGGTCGAGTGATTCGCGGAATTCCTTGTCCTTGTATTTCTCCGCGAGCAACTGCTGGTGCGTGGCCAGCGGCACGAGCGCGTTGCCGATTTCGTGCGCGAGCCGGTCGGCCATGGATTTGATGAGGCGCAGATTGGCGGCCTCGACTTCCAGACGGCGCAACTGTTCGGTCTGGGTGAGATCATCGGCGGTCAGCAACGCGGAAACGGGCACGGTGGAATTCCCATGCCGAAACGGCACGACACTGACGCTGTAAACCGTGCCCGGCGAATTTTCCGGTTCGTAGCGATAGGGCCCCATCGCCGCGCCGGTTTTCAGGACTTGATAGATTTTCGCGCCGAGCACCTGCGGCAGATCGCTGAATTCGAGTTCGCCGGTGCGTTTGTTTTTCTGGCCGAAGTGGCGGCGCGCGGCCTTGTTCGCGTGGAGCACTTTCAGGTCGCGTCCGACGACGATGCACGCGCTGCTGAGTTCGCGCAGCACGTCGGTCATCATCTCATGGTTGCCGGCCAGCCGGTCATGCAGTTCGATATTGCAGAGGGCGAGGCCGACTTGTTCCAGCAGATGGAAAATGAGTTCCAGTTCGACGTTGACCAGCGGTTCGCCGGTGATGCGCACGTCGAAAACGGCCACGCCGGCAATCGCTTCACGGTCGGGAATGGGCACGGCGACTTGCACGCCGAGCAATTCAAATTCCTTTTGCGTTTCGACGTCGGCGCGCGCCTCGTCGCTGTCGCGGCGGAGAATCCGGCCGAGCCGGGAAAGCTGGCCGCCGATGCCGGAATCGAGCGAGAGTCCCAAATGTTCGAGCAAACCCGGCGAAAGGCCGATGGCGGCGACGGCACGCAAACGGCGGCTGTCCTCCGGCAAAGGTGTTTCCGTGAGCAGCAAGGGACGGTTCAGGAAAATGGCGGCGCGGTTGACGTTGAGAGTTTCGCGGAGGAACAGCAGGAATTGTTTCAGCATCGCCTCGGCGTCCAGCGAATGGGTGAGAATGGACGAGAAATTGCTCAGCACATCAAGCGTTTGTGACGCGCTGATGACGCGGTTGGGCGACGGTTCGGGCGTTCGGAAAAACGGGCTTCGCGATGACATCGGCGCGGGGCGCTGGGTTGCCGGCGTATTCCACAAACGTTCCAACAACGAATTCAAAAGCCGGCTGCGAACGGGTTTGGCCAGCACGTGGGTGGCGCCGCGCAAAAAAGCCTCCTCCTCCCACTCGGATTGAGTGTTGGCCGTGTAAGCGATGATGGGGGATTTGGCGTCACGGCGGCGGAGGCGTTCGATGACCCAGACGCCTTCGACGCCCATCAAATCCACGTCGAGAATGCAGGCGTCGGCAAGTCCATGCACGAGCAGCGGCTCGGCTTCATCAACACTGAGGCGATGAACGACCCGGCATTGCTCCGGATTCAGACTTGCGCGTATTGTTTCGGCGAAATCTGGATGAGGAGACAATACCAAAATGGTTTTCATCGCACTTCCAAGAAAAGGTGACCGTACTCGGTTGCCACTTCTGCCGGGGTATATTCCACAATTCAAGCCCAAAGGTCAATGGAATCTTGAAGCAATGATGTGAATTTTATGGCGTAAAACCGGAAAATTATCCGCTGGCGAGCAGTTTTTCCCAAAGGCTTTCGTTCAGCAGCGCTTTTTGGAGGAATTCCGCCTCGCCTTGCGACGGGGCGGCGGGTTCGGACTTGAGCGGCAGGCGAAGGGTGAACGTCGTGCCGTGGCCGGGCTGGCTTTTGGCTTCGATTTTGCCGCCGTGATGGTGGACGATGAAAAAGCAGGCCATCAGATTAATGCCGTATTCGGACGGCACGCTGCCCCGCACGACAAACGGATCGAAGATGACGCGCAATGCTTCCTGCGGCAGGCCCGGCCCGTTGTCGCTGATTTGAACGACGATTTCCGGTTTGGCCCCGGCATTCTGCAATTCCGCCGAAAAGGTGACGCGGCTGCCGGCTGGCAGCATGGCCAGTTCGTCCTTCAGCAATAATTCAAACAGCCGGCAAAATTTCGGCTGGTCCACCTGCAGCGCGGGCAACGAATCGGGAATCTTGTTTTCAATTTCGATCCGCCGGGCGGCGAATTGGTCCTTGAACCGGGCCAGTGCCGCACTGACGGTCTGGTGCAGCAATACTTCGTCGGCGAATTGCGACGAGGCATTGTTTTCCGACGCGGCCCAAAGGTCCTTGAGCAGGCCGTTGATTTTTTCAATCTGCGACTGGGCGTTCTGGTGATACTCCTTCCAAAAATCGGGGTTGCGCAGGCTGTTCAAATCCGTTTTTTCCTCGGCCATTTTCCCGGGCGCGAGGTCGAGAAAGGTTTTTACCGCGACGAGCGAGTTGCGGATATGATGGCTCAAACCGGCGGCCAGCAGGCCGAGGCTCACAATGCGGTCGGCGATCATCATGTTGCGCAACACGGACATTTTTTCGCGGAGCAACTGGTCGCGCTCCGATTGCACGATGAAAAATTCCAGGCCCTGCCGGAGCGTGAGTTCGAATTGCGGCGGGTCCCACGGTTTGGTGATGTATTTGTAAATCGCGCCGCTGTTGACGGCGGCGATGGCGGCGTCCATGTCCGCGTAAGCCGTGACCAGCATGCGCAAAACATGCGGGCGCAATTGCCGCGCCCGCCCCAAAAGCCAGACGCCTTTTTCCCCGGGCATCCGCTGGTCGGTCAGCAGCAGGCCGATTTCGTCGGCGTGCTGTTCGAACAGTTTGAAGCCGTCCTGGGCATTGGCCGCCGTCAAAATCCGAAACTGATCCTCAAAGGCGCGCGTGAAGTATTTTAAAGACTTCTCCTCATCATCCACGTAGAGGATGGCGAATTTTTTATAGTCGTAGAGATCTTCCATGTCCGGCTTTCAGTTTGTCGCCTGATTTGTCCTGACGGGGAATTCCAGCGTAAATTCACAGAACTTTCCCGGCTCCGTTTTCACCGAAATCCTTCCCCCGGACTCCTTCACGATGCGGTAGCAGATGCTCAACCCCAGCCCCATTCCTTCGCCCACGTCTTTCGTGGTAAAAAAAGGGTCGAAAATCTTGTCCACATCGGCCGGTGCGATGCCCGGACCGTTGTCGCGAACCGACAAAATGCTGCTGCCGTTCTCAATCCGTCCTTCAATCCGGATGGTTGGCTTTTCATCCCGGAACGACTTCGTTTTCAACGCATCGAGCGAGTTTTGCAGCAGGTTCGTGACCAGGTGGATCAACTTGTTCTTGTTCACCCAGATTGTCTGATGCCCGGCAATCTGCTGGTCGATCTGTACTTTGTCCTTCCACTCATTGCTCAGGAACCGCAGCGCCGAAGCGACCACCTCCGCCACCGCCACCTGATCCCGGCTCTCGGTTTCGGGATGCGTAAACATCTGCAAATCCGAGACGATGGTCTTCACCCGTTTGACGCCTTCTTCGACATCGTTCAAAACCTCGGCGTAATCTTCCTGTTGCTCCGGGGCAAGGTTTTGGCCCTTGTTGCGCAGGGTAAAGAGGCCGGTGATGGCGAAGTTCAGCGGATTGTTGATCTCGTGGATGATGCCTGCGCTCATGCGTCCGAGCGATGCCAGCTTTTCGGTTTGCACCAACTGCATCTCGTTTTCCTTGAGTTGTTGGAGGCTCGCTTCCAGCGCCTTGCGGGTTTTGTCCAATTCGTAACGCAAAGTGAATTCGCGGAAACGGAGCTGGTTATAAAAATAACTACCAATGATTACAAACACGCCCGTTACAAACAAGAAATAAACATTGTTAAAAAAGATGCTTTTGCTTGGGATTGGGCCGTGCAAGAGACAAGCGGCGAGATACAATCCCATAACCTCCAAAAAAACGACCACACTATCCAGCAAGGTCCAACGGAGAACGATTGCCGCCCCAAGCAACACGAGGTTCAACCCGGCATAATACGTGGATTCCGCGCCGTCGGTGTCGTAGATCATGAGCGAGATGAAAAAGGTGGGCAGGGCCGGCAGGATCCAGCCGAGCAACCGGTAATGCCGCATACCCACGGGTGTTTTGACAAACCACCAGATGAACAGCAGCAACGCCGAACAAATCAGGCGCAATCTGAAAAATGCGGCAAACTGGCCGGGATAGACGAACGCATCCAGGCTGCTGCCGGCGGGAACGAATACGAACGCCAGGATGGAGGCGACGCGAAAATTGCGGATCCACACATCACGTTCGGTTTCGTGAAATGCCAGGCGAATCTCCTCGGAATTTTTTGGCTGGTAGTCAGACATTCTCGGGCTTTCGAATTTCGGCAAAAATATTCACGCTCGTAGGTTCTGCAACAATGCGGATTGCGTCTTTTGACACCCGCCCGGGAAGGAGTGCGGCCATTTGTTGTGCGTCCCGGTGAATCAAGTTCCAATCCACCACATATTCCATCCAGCCGCGGGAGGGGTTTGAGGCGTCAACGTTGGAAACCAGCACCAATCCGCCCGGCGCCGCCAGTTCATAAAAGAGATCCACCAGTTTGGCGCAGACATCAGCCGTCAAATAGTCAAACAATCCCGCGCAATAAACCAAATCATAGCTGCCGCGGCCAAACCGGGAATTTTCCTTCAGCAATTGCACGACGGATTTCTTGATCACCCGCAGCGTGCTTGCGGAACTGTTTTTTTGTTTGATCTGGTCCAAGGTGCGCTGGGTGTAGGCAACGGTTTCATCATTGAAGTCCAGCAGGGTGAATTCGATGTTTTGATTCAGCGGCGAATGGGTCAGAAAACGCTGCACCTCCACCGCCGGGCCGCAGCCCAGATTGAACACCCTGGCTCTTCGTCCCCGTCGCGTGGCGCGCTGCGTTTCGAAGTCAAGCGTTTGGGTGAGATGATCAATCCGGTTGCGGTGGGCGACCACCGGTGGCGTGTTCAGAAAAAATGTGTTCAGGATTTTGGCGAAAATGGAGCCGCCTTGAAACGGACTGCGCGTCATCATGCTGACCATTTCATAATCGCCGGCATAACCCAGCGGTTTCTGAAAGGTTCGATGCATAAACGGGGCGCATAAAACCAAAGGGTGAAGCCGGTGTTTCGCATAAAGGCTGTGAACGGGCTGGGCTTCTTTTTCGATTTTTGAGGTGAGCGCCTCAAATTTTTCGAAAGCGGGAACCAGCGCGGACAATATTGGTTCCTGCAAGGTTTGCAAAACCCTGTGTTCGCACTCGGCCCGCCGGTCCGCCGGCTGCAACCGCACACCCAGCTCGACTTGCTCCAGCCACAGCCGCAGATCGTACAAAAACGCCTGCAAGTCGGCCACGGCGATCTTGAACTCCGGCAGCACCTTGTAAACTTTCTGCCATTCCTGGAGAAAAACCTTGAATTCCTTCGCCAGCCCGCCTTCGCGTTCCAACGCCAGCCCGAGGTTCAAATCCGTCCAGCTCGATTCATTGAGCATCACTTCACACACCACCTTCATTCCGGCGTCCACCACATTTTGCACGACCACGCGGCTGGAGTAAACCGTTCGTCCCTGCAAGATGATTTTAAATTCCTCCAGCGCCTCGGAAAGCCGGATGGCGACCCCAGAATCATACAACTCAAAAACCACCGCATAGCGTGTTACCCGAATCGGGACACCATGGAGTTCCACGCCCTCGGCAGTCTGAAACGTCACCTGTGTTTCTTTGACGCCGGGTGTGGCTGTGGCGGGAGCCGTCGCGGCCTTTTTCTTGATTTGGCGCAGCAGGCCATTCGTGCCGTTTCCATTTCCGTTGGTTTTTACAACTTCGTTCATTTCACAGTTAGAATGGAACATTTTTCACGCCAAAACAAAGGGATTATTGGCCTGGATGAATTGCTTCACTACGCGGCGTTCCTTCCACCCATGTCGTTGGGTATTGCTTTGGCCGACGTCCTGTTTTGGGCCAGATTACGCTGCTGAATGGCAGCAACCAGTTGGATGTGCCCAATGTTCCGGTCGGTCAGAATGGCTTGGTCTTGGGCCGCACGAATCTGGTGCTGGGGAACTGGACAACCAATGCCAAATTCACCAGCTCCAATACAACGCAATCGGTTTTTGTTCCGGCTTCCGGTCCCTTGCAGTTCTACCGCCTGAGTTTCCCCTTCTCGTGGACCTGGCCGTAACCCGGCCTTGGCTCTTCTGATCGCCGCAATTTTTTAAAGCATGACAGATCACCCGCCCCGCACGGAACTTCTTGCGCCAAAACAAAGTGATATGAACCACTGCTCAATACCTACACCACGGCATCTAATCTGGCGCTGTGACTTGGCTTGGTTGCTGCTGGGGTTAGCGGATTGTTTCGGATGCCGGGTTTAACAGCATACGATGCTTTGGGGCAAAGTGGACGGTTGTTGGAACATCTGTCCTTTTGCGTGACAATTGCCATGCTAATTAATGTGATAGGCGGATTTTATCCGCCCATACAACAGAGCGTATTTAGAAATATGCAGATACAATTCCAGGCCAAGTGATTGTGCAACTTTATCTCGACATGCGGTCCAAGTTTACAGAATCTTTTGCCCAGTTAGGCGTTCGAACCACTGTTAAAATTGTTTATGATTAAATTCGTTTTTTGCGTTCGGCGGCGACCGGATATGACGGTTGAGCAATTCCGTAAATACTGGTTGGAAAATCACGGGCCCTTGGTTCGCAGCTTTGCGCAAGCCATGCGGGCCAAGCGTTATGTGCAAAGCCACACACTCGATACCCCTGCCAATCAAATCGTGCGGCAAATCCGAGGTGCTAAACCGCCTTACGACGGGCTTACGGAAGTTTGGTGGGATAGTCTTGAAGATTTGATGGCCGCCGCACAATCTGCGGAAGGCCAGCAAGCCAATGCGCTCTTGACCCAGGATGAGGCCAGGTTTTGTGATTTGCCAAACTGTTCGGTTTTTTTTACCGAGGAACACACAATTTTTTAAATTTGTTTGAAGCCGATCGGTTCAACGGCAATTGCATGGCGAATGGGTAACATTAAAAATTCTCTTTTCGATTAGCATGTGAGTTTGTCGGTGGCCGGCCAGCGTGAGAACCGGACAATATGAAAAGACCTGTTTCCCGTTTGCCAAATTGTCGGGAGGTTGCAAAACCAGCTTCCGGACATTCGCTCCAAGTTCTTTTGGGGTTGATTCTTTCTTTTTGGCTCGTGCCGACTCCTCCAGCTGGTGCTTTAGGCTTCCGCATACCAAATCAAGATGCCGAAGCGATTGCTCGCGGCAATGCGTTTGTTGCCACGGCAGATGATCCGGCGGCAATTTATTACAATCCGGCTGGAATTACCCAGCTGGAGGGGCAACATTTCCAAGTCGGGTCGCTGCTTTACCTCGGCATTTATGGAGATTATCAGAGCCCGTCTGGAACTTCCGTTAAAAATAATGCCCAGGTCATCCCAGCCCCGACATTTTATTACACTTACTCCCCGGAAAAAGGTCCGTTGTCATTTGGTTTTGGAGCTTATATGCCTTTTGGATTAAGTGTTCAATGGCCCAATGACAGCCCGTTCCGAACCGCAGGCGTCAAGGCGAGTCTTACTTATATCACCCTCAACCCGGTGGTGGCCTGGAAAATCTGCCAGTCAGTTTCCATTGCCGCCGGGCCTACCTTCAACTATTCCAAAATTGATTTGGTTCAGGGCATTTTCCCCAACCCAAATATTCTGCCCGGAGACCAGTTTGAGTTTAGCGGCGACGGTTGGGGCTATGGCTTTAACGCAGGTCTATTCTGGCAGCCGCATCCTCAATGGTCATTTGGTGCTTCCTACCGCAGTGCCTCTCGCATGGACTACCGGGGTGATGCCACCACCAAACCACTGCCATTGTCTTCATCAGTCAACACCTCCTCCAAAGTTGATTTCCCTCAAATTGTAATCGGTGGCATCTCGTATAGACCAACTACGAATTGGAACGTTGAAGTAGATGTGGATTGGACGGACTGGGATTCAGTCCGCCAATTGCAAGTTCAAGGATTTCCGAGCCAGATCCTCGATTGGCAGTCCAGTTTATTTTATGAAGTTGGCGTAACCAGGTATTTTCACCAGCGGTATTATCTCAGCGCTGGATATTTCTTTAGCGGCGTAACTACTTCAGATCAGCATTTCACTCCGCTGGTTCCTGACACGGACTTGCAGGTGGGCAGCATCGGTGGGGGATTTAAGGGCAAAAATTGGGATTGGGCGATGGCCGTACAAATTATCGCTGGAGATTGGCGCAATGTTCAGAACTTGCAAAACCCAACCGTTAATGGGCGCTATAAACTTTTCACCCCGACACTTTCATTCTCGGTCGGATACCACTTTTAGTCCGATGGTCGGGCAAACCTGCCGGTTTGCCCAAATCCCACCGCCAGCCAGCGCAGCGATGCTGGCGGAACCATGGACATGCGCACGCAAGAACATCGCTCCGCTCGTTCTGGTGGAAGTTTGGGCGGCGCGGCTTGTCGCGTCGAAGCAGAGCGGAGACGGACAGCGCCGCCCCGCCTTGATGGTGCTGTCAAAAATGCATTCCCACCGTCAGCATTACGGCCTGGCTGTTGAAATCATAGTTGCCGTCGGCGGTCTGCCCGGCTATGTGTCCGGCTGTGGATGGCTTGCTGCCGGCAACCGTGCGCGTGGGGCCATAGCCAAGCTGATAGGCGATATCAAAATTGAAGGTTTTCCCCTTGAACCCGGTCCCAACGCTGAAGAAATGCCGGTCCAAGTCTGCTACCAGCGGGGTGTAATTGGCATCCGGAATCGAGTTCTCGTTATAAACGTAGCCGGCGCTCACGTGCCAGCCGTTGTCAAAATACCGCGTCACGCCGAATTCATACATCCAGCTCGGCTGCCAATTTAGCACCAGGGGAATGTTTTGATTTATGCCTGGTGGTTTGGTGGCTTGGTGGATGGTGTTCGATGCAAAGCTGCTCCAATCCGTGTAGTCAGCATCAAACTCCAGATTCCATTTGGGCGTGGGCCGGTACGAAATGCCAAAAACAGCGGTCAAGGGGAACTCAAAGTCAGTTTGTGCGGATCGGGCTTGCGAGGTCGGTATGACCGGGTACTGCTCGATTTTCGTCTGGCCATCCAGGGTAACTGTCGCCGAGCTGCGGAAGGATGCGCCAATCGAAACTTTCTCGTGCGGTTGCCAGAGCAGGCCCAGATTGTAACCCACGCTCCAACCATTGCCATTAAAGCGGAAGAAGTTGGTATTGGGCTTTTGGGTGCGAAGAATGCCTTGTTCCAAATCCATTTTCGCATAGTTCACCATCACCCCGCCGCCAATTGAAAAGGATGGCAACACCTTGAACGCCACCACCGGATTGATCGTGAAATAAGTCAATGAGCTTTGCAGGGCGACCGCGCGGAAACCCGTGTCCTGTGGCCAGCTCATGCTCCCGCCGTAAGGCGAGTAAACACCCAACCCAAAACTCAGCGGCAAATTCTCTGGAGTGTAGGTGTAGAAAAGCTGGGGAACAGCAGCGAGATTATCTGAACTGTGGTAGGTGTGGGCGTGGTTGGGGGCGGTGCCAGGGGGGCTGTAGCTTGGGTCAAAATAGATTCCATAAAGGCCGGCCCGAACATTGTTACCCTCGAGCTGGGTGATGCCGGCCGGGTTGTAGTAAATGGCGGATGGATTATCCGCGGTGGCCACAAACGCCTCGCCGCGCGCCGTCGCAAAGGCGTCCTGATCCACCAGCCGAAAGCCATTCGCCGAAGCTTTCAAGGCCAAAACTCCTGAAATCATCAGCGCCAGCAGCCTCAATGTATTGCGTCTGTTCATAATCACCGATTCATGGCTTATACCAAATCCCAGAGACAATCAGTGCAAGCCTCGGTAGGGCGGTGCTGCCTGCTCGCGATCTATCGGAGCTGCGCCGCCGGGTATGATGGCCNNCGCGGCCCTACCGTCTGGAATATGTGCCGATTATTATCGGGAAATAGTATTAAATAACAGAACGAACGCCGTAGATACGCATGGATGACGCGTCGGCGCAAGCAAATCCCGGCCACCGGGCGCAACGGGCGCATGCCGCACACTGCCCCCGACTTTGATGGCAACAGCGGAGCGCCGATTTCCGATCCGGCGCGTTTCTGCTGGAAGCCGGTTTGTGAAAGATCAGCCCGGTGCCTTCCGTAATGAAAACAGGCGAACATGTTGGATTTATTTCAAACCAACCCGCTGCCGGACCCATCCCGCCTTTACTTTCATCCGGCATGCGGTAAACTGGCAAAGTGAAAAGTGTCGTTCGATTCGTGGTTGGATTTTTGTTGTTTGGCTCCGCCGTTTTCCCGGCCCAAGCCGCCTTCAACTCGCTCTACATTTTTGGCGACACCGTTTCCACCACGACAGACGGACCCGGCGACGCAAATTACTACGGCAAAAGCTATTCCAACGGCCGGGTTTGGGTTGAGGTGCTGGCGCAGCAGCAAGGATTGACCTATTACTCCAACAAGAACTGGTCCTACTACGGCCATTACAGCGCCCTCCTGTTGACGGAGGTCAACAGCTTCCCCACGCCAACGAATGCCACTAACGCGCTGATTGTAGTATGGGTCAACGACGCTGATTTTGTCGATGACATAAATAATTGCTCGCCCTACAACTCGAATAACATAGCCGCATGGAACAACGCCATCAATCAGTCCCTGACCAACCATTTTAAGGTCATCACGAACCTTTATTTTGCCAAGAGTGTCCGCACGTTGATCATGCCGAATGCCGTGGACATCACCAAGATTCCGGGCTATACCTCTTTATCTCCCGCCGAAAAAAACTTCATTCGCCAAAGGGTCATTGCTTTCAACGCCGCTTTTACCAACACCTTGAACCGGGCAAGGACGTCGTGCCCCGCCATTAAGATTTATGTCCCGGACATGTTCGCCCTGCTCGATAACGTGGTGACGAACGCCGCCTACTATGGATTGACCAATGCTCTCGATAGTAATGGACAGAGTATTGATGCACGGACTGACCCTGCGCTGAGCAACAAAGCCCTGAATGGCCCGGGCACAAATTACATCTTTTGGGATTACCTGGATCCGACCGCGAAGCTCCATTCGGTCATAGCCGATATCACTCAACAACTCATCTCACCGGTGCGAATCAGCCAAATCACATCGCTCAATGACAGCAACCGGCTGAATATGGCCAACGTTCCGATAGGCCAGAATGGTTTGGTCATTGGCCGCACGAACCTTGTGCTGGGGAACTGGAAGACCAATGCTACCTTTGTCAGTTCCAATACGACGCAGACGGTCTATGTTCCTGCCTCCGGTCCGCAGTGGTTTTACCGGCTGAAATTCCCCTACTCTTGGACCTGGCCGTAATCCGCCGTCGTCTCCTCCGGTCCGCTGCAGTTTTACCGGCTGATACCATTTCCCAGAGACAATCGGTGCAATGGGTAGGGCGGCGCTGCTGCGCCGCCGGGTATGATGGCCGCGCATCCGCCTTCGCTTTGCTTCAGCGCGACAAGGCAACGCGGCCCTACCTAAGCCAACTTTGCCAGCGTTTCGCAGCCCCAACGCAACATCCGTTCGGTGGTTTCCCAGCCGATGCATGAATCGGTGATGGAGATGCCGTAACGCAATTCCGCCGGATTTTTTGGAATCGGCTGGTTGCCTTCGTGAATGTTGCTCTCGACCATCAGGCCGATGAGCGACCGTGTGCCGCCCACGCGCTGCTGAATCACGCTGCGCCACACGTCCTCCTGCCGCGCATGCTGCTTTTCGGAATTCGCGTGGCTGCAATCCACCATCAGCACCGGCGGCAGGTTTTCCGATTTCAATTTGTCCTCCGCCGCGCGGATGCTTTCCGCGTCGTAATTCGTTTGCGCGCGGCCGCCACGCAACACGATGTGCGCGTCTGGATTGCCCGCCGTGCGGACGATGCTCGTGACGCCGTCCTGGTCAATGCCCAGAAAACTGTGCGGATGCTGCGCCGCGCCCATCGCCTCAATCGCCGATTGCAGGCTGCCGTCCGTGTTGTTTTTCAAACCGACCGGCATCGAAAGGCCGCTGGCCATTTCCCGGTGCGTCTGCGATTCCGTCGTGCGCGCGCCAATCGCCGCCCACGTGATCAAATCCGCGATGTATTGCGGCACGATGGGGTCCAGAAATTCCGTCGCCGCCGGCAAACCCATGCCGGTGATTTGCAGCAACAGCCGCCGCGCGATTTTCAAGCCGGTCTCGATGTCCTGCGAACCGTCGAGGTGCGGGTCGTTGATCAGGCCCTTCCAGCCGACAATCGTGCGCGGTTTTTCGAAATACACGCGCATGACAATTTCCATGCGGCCGGCAAACTTCTCGCGCAGCGCGTTGAGCCGCGCGGCGTAATCCAGCGCGCTCTTTTCGTCATGAATCGAACACGGGCCGATGACGACGAGCAGGCGCGGGTCTTCCTGCCGCAAAATGCGGATGACGCGTTCGCGGCTGCGCGCCACATGGGCGTTCGCGGCGGCGGTCGTCGGCGACTGCGCCTTCAATTCCCGCGGCGTCAGCAGCCGGACGATCTCCTTGACGTGTAAATCCTGCGTCTGAAACATGATGACAAGAGTATAGCACGGGCTGGCGGCGCGGAAAGTCTGAAACTCAATCGCAATCGGACATGGACACTTCGACACAGCCACCAACGATGGTAGGGCAAACCTGCCGGTTTGCCCAAATCTCACCGCCAGCAAGTGCAGCGATGCTGGCGGAACCATTTTGGGATAACGCATACAAGAACATCGCTCCGCTCGTTTTTGTGGAAGTTTGGGCGGCGCAGCAGCACCGCCCTACCTTGGGGGCGCCGGATATCCGGCCGGCACAAAAGCAAAGTGCTGGCGTCTGGACGACTTTCGGTTTATTGATGGAATGTTATGAAAAAACCAATCCTAACTGTTCTCGCTCTGGCCTGCGCCGGGGCGGTTCGCGCCGGCATCCACACCCAAATCGTCGAATATAAACAGGGCGACACGACGCTCGAAGGATTCGTCGCCTATGACGACGTCATCAAAGGCGCACGACCCGGCGTGCTGGTCGTGCATCAGTGGCTGGGGTTGACGGATTACGAAAAGAAACGCGCGGAAATGCTCGCGCAACTGGGTTACGTCGCGTTTTGCGCCGACATCTACGGCAAAGGCGTCCGCCCGCAAACCACTGCGGAAGCTGGCGCCCAGGCGGGCAAATACAAAAACGACCGCCGGCTTTTGCGCACCCGGGTCAACGCCGGTTTGGATGCGCTGCGCCGGCAGCCGCTCGTTGATCCGAAACGCATCGCGGCCATTGGCTATTGTTTTGGCGGCACGACGGTGATTGAACTGGCGCGCAGCGGCGCGGACGTTGCGGGCGTGGTCAGTTTTCACGGCGGATTGGATTCGCCGGCGCCAGCGGACGGCAAAAACATCAAAGGCAAGGTGCTGGTTTGTCATGGCGCGGATGATCCGTTTGAGAAGCCGCAGGATTTGGCCGCATTCGAGGGTGAAATGCGCGATGCAAAAGTGGATTGGCAGCTCATCCAATACGGCGGCGCGGTCCATTCCTTTACCCAACTGAATGCGGGCAACGACAATTCCAAGGGCGCGGCTTACAACGAAAAGGCGGACCAGCGTTCGTGGGAAGCCATGAAACAATTCCTGGCCGAAATTTTTAAGTGAATTGGCAGGGCTGCGCTGCCGCGCAGCCCAAATTTTCGGACGCGCAGCAGCGCGTCCCTACCTTAAAAGTTTATGCGCATCACCGGTGGCAACGCAGCACGGCGGATTTTGAAAACGCCGAAAGGTCTGGCCGTGCGCCCCACGCCCGACCTCGTCAAGCAGGCGGTCTTCAACAGCCTTGGCGCGCGGGTGGTCGGCGCGCGCGTGCTGGAACTGTTCGCCGGCACGGGCGCGTTGAGCCTGGATTGCCTGAGTCGCGGCGCGGGGTCGGCGATGTGCATCGAGAAATCGCACAAGCATGCCGAATTCATCCGCGCCAATGCCCGCACCGCCAGCCTTGATCCTGCGCTTGAAGTGCGCGTGCAGGGCGTGTTTACCGTGCTGGCGCAATTCGCCGAAAGCGGGCGGCAATTTGATTTGATTCTGGCTGATCCGCCTTACGGAGAAAAAAACATCGGCCGCCGTTCAACTTCATTTGCGCAGCAACTCCTCGACAACCCCCATTTGCCGAAGCTGCTCGCGCCCGGCGGACGATTTGTTCTCGGTCATACGAAACGCGATACGCTGGAAATCGTTGCACCCTGGAAAGAAGTGAAATTGCTCAAGCATGGCGACAGCCTGATGCGGTTTTTTGAGCGCGGTTGAATTTTGTGGTAGGGCAGAGCTGCTGCTCTGCCTTGGAATTTGGGCGGCGCTGCTGCGCCGCCGGGTTTGAAGGCCGCGCGGCAGGGCACGTTCTCACCACATGATT
>PMOA01000158.1 GCA_003161635.1 Limisphaerales bacterium | reverse complement strand
GATCTGGCGCCTGTCTTCATCCGGCACCCGGCGACCCATGTAGTAACGGCAATACCATTGGAACCAGCCGCGCGGATCGTCCGGGTTAATCCATCCTTTGTTTCGCCACTCTGAGAGCGGTCGGCTGGCATCAACACCGAAATAGTTGAGCGAACAATCGCGACCGGATGGTGAAAGCTTCGCGCGCTTGAACCAGCTTTTCGGAAACTCTTTCCGCGTGTCCGTCATGTACTTACCGCAGAACACGCCGAGGGTGAGCATTTGTTGCGGCGTCAACTCCGGTTTGAACACTGGATCAAAGTTGCGGCCCACGCGCGCCAAGAGTGCATAGCAGTACCCCTTCTGCATGCTGTCATTCACTGTGACGAACTTGCCTTTCTGCCTTGTTGATTTCTTGGTTTTTCTTTTCATCGAACAATTCTGAAAGCAGGACGTTTCTTCCTCGATATGGCCACGTAGCGCTTCAGCCGTTCAACCGCCAGATCGCGATGTTTAGGACACTCGCAAAGCCAACCCAGGCCGCGAGCGGCACGAGACAAATCGCTGCTAGGCCATCAAGCTGCGCAAAGACAACGATGGTTGCCACAATCACAGCCGATTGTGGAACGATGTTTATCAGGCCCAGTAGTGGACTATGCGCCCAGAAGAACATCCACGACCACGCGGCGTTGAATGCGAGCAAAATGAGAAACAGAGCGATCGCTGAGCGACGTATGCCGGAAGGCCCGTACACACGCAAAATGCGCCACAGCGCGAAGGCCATCAGAGCATATAGTGTTGTCCAGACCGGGGCGAATACCCAGTTCGGCGGATTGAAAGAGGGATTGGCGAGGCCAGCATACCACGGCGAAAGATTTGGATAGGTCGCGATCTGACCGAGGATCGAGGTCGCGGCAACGGCACCTACGGCGAACACGGCGAATGCGACGTCGCGCTTAAATGTCGATCGCTCGTAAGACTGGATCATGCGAATGTCACCGTATCCTGAGCCGCTCTAGCTCTCCATCGAAAACGACCAAAGGCCGAGGCAGTCTGAAAATTGAAGTCCGTCATTGGAGCCCGCGACCGATCGAAATGTCGCTTTAGTGTCATTAGCGGACAAATCATTTCGGATCAAAATCCGACTTTATGCGCTCTTGTCCAAAAGCGGACATTCGACGGCTGAAAGCGTTTGTCCGTTAAATGCCAGAAACGGACTCATGCAATGCAGTAATTATTTGTTCGATAAGTTGTAACAGCAATTTGTGCGGCCTGACCAATCAGCCTTCCTGAATTTTGGCGTCCCTACCGCCGCGAAAGAGTTGAACATAGGCTCGCTCCACACCCTTTGAGCGATCGCCGTTTGACATGGTGATACCATTTCCACATCAGGATGACTTGACGATATATGGGAATGACGTGATTGATTGGACGAGTTTTGGATTACGTTCGATATAGAGGATCGCCTGTTTGAGTTTGGCGCGCACGGCGTCGATGGATTTGAGGGCGTAGTTCTTGAAGAGTTTCTCACGGATTTCATCCCAGAGATTTTCCTTCGGGTTGAGTTCTGGCGAATAGGGCGGCAGGAAGAGCAGCGAGATGTTATTGGGAAGCGCGAGCTCTTTGCAGCGATGGTTGGGGGCGCCGTCGAGAACCAAGAGGATATCCTGCCTGGCAAATTTTCGGGAGAGGACATTGAGGAATATCTGGAAGCATGCCGTATTCGACGTCGGCATGATCAGATAGACGCACGTTCCGTCCTTCGGGCAGGCCGCTCCGTATAAGTAGATATATTCGCGAATGAGCTGGGAGGCGACCTCGGGCCTGGTGCCAATCGGAGCCCAGCACGGCCGCGGGCGGTTGATCCGGCCGAACCGCGCTTCATCGGTGAACATGATCCGCAAGCGACGACCGCGCCTGGCGGCAGCCCGCCGGGCCTTCCTCACCGCATTAGGAAAACCGTTTTTTTAAAAGAGTTCTGAGCCGCGATGTCGCGTTTGGGATGAAACGGACGCGGCATCAGCTTGCGCCAGCCATGCCGAGCCAGAAGATTATAAACTGTGCTGTTGCTGGTGTCGTGCCCGATGGCTTTCTCATATGCCGCCTTGAGATCGTGGATGTTCAACATCTCGCCGGCCCCAGCGGCTTTGGCAAAGCGCGCGAGTAAGACCTTTTCCTCGGCCAGGGTTATGTTCTCGCGCTTGCGTCCGCCGCTCGGCTTGGATTTGAGCGCCTTGAGCCCGCCGCGGTCATAGGCCATGTGCGCCCGGTTCACCGTGCTCAGCGACACGCCTAGCGCGCCGGCAATCGCAGGCTGCGTCATCTCACTTTCGCGCAGCAGCACCATCTGAATGCGCTGACGCCGCTGGGGATCTCCTTTCCAGCGCAGCGCCGTCTTCAACCGACGGACTTGGCCTTTGGTGCATTTGACCATCTGTTCCCTCCGAATCAGATGGTCAAAGAATCACACCTCGCGTCGAAGGGAAAACCCCGGCCATGCCCGCCACCCAGTACCGCAGCAGTTTCGATTCAATCAGCTATGGAAGTGGTATGAGAAGTCCGTCGAAGTTGATTTTTATGGCCGTAGACGATCGGGAGCCCATCGGACAGAAAGCGGTGTAATTTCGCTGAAGCTCTGCCATCGGCAAGTCTGGATCGCGGTCGAAGGCGGAAAATGGAACGACATGCAGGACTAGGGCGTCGGGATACATCAGTGTAACGGGGGCATCGCCGGCGGCGATACGTGCCAGTCGGCCGATCCTAAACTCTCTTGTTCGGTCCGCTATGCGAGGGGCAAGCATAAAGAGGTTGCGAAGTTCGTCCACGTTCGGCTCGTACTTGCCCGCTGATGATCGTGCCCAGAATCTGTTGCTATTTTCGCGAATGATCCGATGAGGAGGATTGTAGCTTCGCGCTACCCGCAAGATTAGGAAATGACCACCCTGGGTCGGTATGGCTCGGCTGGAAAGAGAGATGCGTGGCTGTAGCCCCCCGCGCGCGATATTTTCTAGTCTTAAGATTTCGTCGTCAAAATTGTTGCTAAACGGCGTGGGTTTGTCAGGGATACCGTTCGCCGCATCGATCCCGATGATCAAGTCGCCACCGGATGTATTTGCAAGCGAAGAAACGTCGGCAAGAAATTCCGAGTAATCTTTGTGGGCATTCCCGTAGGTGTCACGCTTATATTCGATGACGTGGGTCTCTGCCGCCTTCGCTTCAATCAAGTCTAGGACGTTTTGTTCGGTGAGCTGGTCGAGCGGAATGTGAAGTAAGGCCATCAGGGTGGCTCCTGCAATCTAGGGCGCGTACTCATAAATTCAGTGTTGTAAGCGCCGCTCGCTGAATGTCCGCTTCACTCCAAAAGCGACCGAATTGCTGCGTCGCCGCGAAATGTCGCTATGTGCCATGTATGGACGACGCCC
>PMOA01000077.1 GCA_003161635.1 Limisphaerales bacterium | reverse complement strand
GTCGTCGCGGCTGAAGCCGAACGTCATCTGCGTGAGGTCGTTTGTGCCGAAGCTGAAGAAATCGGCGTACTTGGCAACTTCGTCGGCCGTCAGCGCCGCCCGCGGGATTTCGATCATCGTGCCGACCGTGATATCGAGGTTGCCTGAAAACTTCTTCGCCTGGCGGACCTTCTCGATCGTCTCGATGGTGAGGTCGCGAAGCATGGCGAGTTCTTTGGCGGCCCCGACGAGGGGGATCATGATTTCCGGCTGGGCATCGATCTTGCGGTTCTTGCAGTTGATGGCCGCCTCGACGATCGCGGTGACCTGCATCTCGAGAATCTCGGGAAACGTGACGGCCAGCCGGCAGCCACGATGGCCGAGCATCGGGTTCATCTCGTGCAACTGCGAAACGCGGGCTTTCACCTTCGCCGGGCTGACGCCGAGCCGCTGGGCCATCTCGCGCTGGCTCTTTTCGTCCTGCGGTAGAAACTCGTGCAGCGGCGGATCGAGCAAACGGATTGTGACCGGCAATCCCTTCATCGCTTTGAAAATCCCCTCAAAATCCTCGCGCTGATAGGGGAGCAGCTTGGAGAGCGCCGCGACGCGATCTTCTTTCGTCTCGGCGAGGATCATTTCGCGCATCGCTTGGATCCGCTCGCCTTCGAAAAACATGTGCTCCGTGCGGCAGAGACCGATCCCTTCGGCGCCGAAATCGCGGGCCCGTTGGGCGTCGGCCGGCGTGTCGGCATTGGTCCGAATCTTAAGTGTGCGATACTTATCGGCCCATTTCATCACCGTGGCGAAATCGCCGGAGAGCTTCGGCTCGACGCGAGCAACCTCGCCGACCATCACTTCGCCCGTCGAGCCGTCGATCGAGAGCACGTCCTTGTGGGTGAATACCTTCCCGCCGACGGTGATCTTGCGGGCCTTCTCGTCGATCTGGATTGCGCCGGCCCCAGCGACGCAGCAGCGACCCCATCCGCGGGCGACCACCGCCGCGTGGCTCGTCATGCCGCCTGTGCTCGTAAGAATCCCGGCGGCCAAATGCATCCCCTCAATGTCCTCGGGGTTGGTCTCTTTGCGCACGAGCAACACGCGCTCGCCAGCCGTGGTCCGGTCGACCGCTTCCTTTGCGGTGAATGCGAGTGTCCCAACGGCGGCGCCGGGGGATGCCGGCAGCCCGACCGTGAGCACCTCGGCTGTCTTCTTCTTCGCCGGATCGAAGCTGGGCAAAAGCAACTGCGTGAGATCACCGGCGGGGATTCGCTTCACGGCGGTCACTTCGTCGATCAGTTTCTCTTTCGCCAGGTCACACGCAATTCGGACGGCGGCGAAGCCGGTTCGCTTGCCGGTGCGCGTTTGCAACATGTAAAGCTTTTTGCGCTCGATCGTGAATTCGATGTCCTGCACGTCGCGATAGTGGTTCTCCAGTATCTTCTTGATCTCAAGAAGCTGCTGATAGACCTGCTTGTTCCACTTTGGCATTTGATCGACCGGCAGCGGCGTGCGGATGCCGGCAACGACGTCTTCCCCCTGAGCATTGACGAGAAATTCGCCGTAGAACTTGTTCTCGCCGGTGCTGGGATTGCGGGTGAACGCCACGCCGGTGGCGCAGTCGTCGCCCATGTTGCCGAAGACCATCGCCTGGACGTTGACGGCGGTGCCCCATTCGGCGGGGATGCCGTATTTGCGGCGATAGACAATGGCGCGGTCGTTCATCCAGGAACCGAACACGGCGCCCACGGAACCCCAGAGCTGCTTCCACGGGTCCTGCGGAAATTCACTGCCGGTGCGCTTTTTGATCAAAGCCTTGAAGCGATTCACCAGTTCCTTGAGGTCCTTGACGGTCATCTTCGTGTCTTCGATGTCGGCGTGATGCCGGTCATGTTTGAGTTCGTGGATGACCACTTCAAACGGCTCGTGATCTTCGTCCTTGCTCTTCTGGACGCCCATGACGACGTCGCCATACATCTGAATGAAACGGCGGTAGCAATCCCAGGCGAAACGCTCGTTCTTCGTCGCCTTGACGAGGGCGAGGACGGTGGCGTCGTTGAGACCGAGGTTGAGAATGGTGTCCATCATGCCGGGCATCGAATCGCGGGCACCGGAACGGACGGAGACGAGCAGCGGCATGGCGGACTGGTCGCCGAACTTGGTGCCCATGATTTTCTCGATGAAAGCGATGCCTTCCCGGGCCTGGGCGTCGAGAATCTTCGGGTAGGTCTTCTTGTTGTCGTAATAATAAGTGCAGACCTCGGTGGTGATGGTGAAGCCGGGCGGCACGGGGAGACCGATGCGGCTCATTTCGGCGAGGTTCGCGCCCTTGCCGCCGAGGAGAGGTTTCATGGAGCCGTTGCCATCGGCTTTTTTGTTGCCAAACAGATAAACGTATTTCGCAGATTTCGATATTTTAGCCATAAATGTTCAATTCAAAATATTTGCGCTTTCAATTTCGCACGGGGAATTCCACCGAAATAAAGCGAGGCGTAATTTAACAAACGACCGCCCCAAGTCAACGAACGAAGCCCAAAAAGCCAAAATCTGCTGCATCAATAACAATAATTGATGTCTGCTGACGGTTGAAAAGCGCCTAAACACGGGCTTTGACACGGATTTCACCAATTCACACAAATTCCCCAAACCCTGCAGTGGCAAAACAACAAAGTTGGAGCGGCGGATTTAAGCGGTTACGGATGAATTACAAAACCAGCAGGTTTGGATTTTTTGGGTTTTAAGCTCGGGCCTCGAAAGTCCCGAAGGTTAAGGGAACAAACATTCACAGCGAACAAGTTGCTACCGTGAATGTCAAAGATTCTTCTATCCCACCGCTCTTTGTAGGGTGCGCGGACGGCGCTCCCTCCATATTTTTCAGCATTTACCAGAATAACATGCGAGAAAAGATCGTAGTGTGTAGATTCGACAAGATTGTCAAACGTCGTGACGTCTTGATTGTTTGCAGCAATAACCAACCCCTCGACCCGGCCTCGCAAAAGGTCGCGAATGAGGAGGTTGGTAAACTCGTAACAGTTGATTGCGGCTAGGCGACCCTTCTGCCCGTTGATTCTCCAAATGATTGCAGGATTTGCTTCGACCACCGGCGGACGCAAAGCACTCTCTCCGGGTGTGACGTGAATTTTCTCCTGCAACAGCGCTGCGAGATGTTGGCCATCGTCATCCAGTGGTACGATCCACATTAACTCATTCAAACGTCGGCTCTGATCTGGAACAACGCGAAGTTCCAAGCCTGCGAGCACCAAGGTTCGAGTTTGACGGACAAAGCGGCAGAGAGTGCGAATTGAGGCGGTCGGCACGGAAAGCTCCGGAAAGACCACTAAATCCAAGGTGTTTCCTTCTGTTCCCTTCTGTTCGAGAATCAATCGCGCAATAGAAAGTGCCCGCCGAATCATTGCATCATCCACCGGAGCCGGGTGTGACGGAATCTGACAAATTACTAGGTTGAAGACAGGACTCGTGATTGATTCGCCAAGTTCCTTCGGGGTGTCGACGTCACAAATCACGGCATTCGCCGTGGAATTTGTTTCCAAGTGCTTTTCCAATGTGGCCACGTCGCTAAGAAAACGGCGGACCGATTTGTAACCTTCGATTTTTGACCCGTGCCAGGCAAAAAGGTGGTCAAGGATGCTTCCGGCTTGTTTTGGCAACTTGCCGCCAGCGCGAACAAGTGAACCAAATGTGCCAGCAAGACCAAAACGTCCAGCCGTGGTCATACCCAGCAAATCGATCGCCCTTCCGGTCGCAGCAGCTCTAAGGATCAGGCCAATCGGCAGTGCCCAATCTTGGGTGTTCGATTTCACAAACCAGCCCGGTCTTTGCGCCGAGTAGCCTTGATAGGCGGCCATTGGACGATCGGGAAATCTCAGAGACACGTTCCCATCGTTCGCCACACCAATCGCAAACGGGTTCAGCAAACCACGCGTGACGCTTTTTTTGTTCTTCGGCGTAAGGACGAACCGCCCAAGGTGCGAGGCTAGTCGCGTCCAAGATGCTGGGCTTTTGAACTCGCCGTGTAGAATGCGCCGATACAGTAAGTCGTCCTTGGTATGCGTAGCTTGCAAGTCGACCACATCGCGAAATGCAGCGAGTTCAAAGAAGTCGCCGGGCGCATCATGGATGAGTTGTAACGCGAGATCCTTACGACGGACAAGCACCGCTCGCAAAAACTTAATTCTTCGTCGCTCTTTCTTGGGCTGAAGCAGCGCATGAAGGCATTTAAGGAGCAGACGAGAGGATGTCGGTAGAGCGCAGAGAATCCCCACCTCCTCAACCTCTGATAGGATTTCACCCTGAACCATTCGGCCTTCAAGTCGATTGCGCAGCAGCCACGCGTTGTCACGGTATTCGCCCTCAATCTCGTTTTCCCATCTGACCATTGGCCGTGCCGTGCGAAGCAAATAGTGTTGGGCCTTGTTCACCAAAATCGGATGTTTCCACTTGCTGCGAAAAACCTCTTTCGCGAGCTGGAGCATTGGCCACCCATTCAAATTTAGAGGTGACGACACCAAGGCATCCAGCAGATATGACAGAACGAAGGCGTAGTAGCCAAATGACGACGGGTTCTCTTTCAACTTGCCCAGCCGGACGAGAACTTTGCGAATATCTTGCGACTGCAGACCAAGCTCCAGCGCGCGCTGGAGTAGTTGCGTTTGGCCTGGGTCTTCGTGCCATACTCGCACGAGCTCTTGGGCAAAGACTTTCTTTTCATCACTCCAAGGGACAGACATTCGATCCAAGTCTCTGGCAATGCCTGCCCATTTGTTCGCTGCGAAGCGGCGGCGTGAATCGGTTCGGACTCCTGGGTTATCAAGCAGCTTCGGGCCGTCCAAGTCGGTGATTGAACGAACATTTACGTTCGTCTCAGCGTGAAACAGCAGTCGAACTTCCTTCGCCAGCTCTTTCAAATTCTCGGGCGGTAGAGGAAAATATGCGCGCTTCGTGATGGACTGCATCCTTTCCGCGACCTGTCCGGTTGTCAGCAAGCTGCCGGTCGCATCCTGGACAATGTCCGAAGTCTTGCCTTCTGAGAGTCCGAGTCCAATGGACTTCAGGAACTGCGAGACTTTGTTTTTGGTATCCTGCAAGAGTTGTTTCGAATGTTCACCCTTGCAACGAAACACCAAGCGCATGTCATCAACATAACGAGCATAGAAACGAAGCTGGCAGGAAACGCCTTGTTTCCTCAGGAGCGCAGTCAATCTCGATATGATCCATTGATCGAAGTCGGCCAAATATACATTTGCCCAGAAGCCGGAATGTGCAGGCCCTTGAGGTAATCCCGTCGAGGAAAGTTGCCCCTCATTCCCTTCACATCCCGCGCCGACATGAACTTCATAAGCGCCAAACATCCGATCAATCAATGGCCGAAGGTCCGGCTTGGTGCGCCGCTTAAGAATTTTGGCGAGACGGGCGCGATCAATGGTCGGGTAGAACGATTTCAGATCCGTGCAGATGAGGGTGACTCGGTCTTCACGACTCAACCCGGTCAGCACCGTGTTGAAAGCCGATTCAGTGTCTTTGACAAAACGAGCATAGTCGTCACTCCAGTCACGATAAATGCGGGCATTGCCAACCGAGAACGCCCGGTCCTGATCTGACTTTACGAGATGGAGACGATTGCCAAGCGACCACAAATCAGGAAAGTGGTCATTTTCCGGGTCGCCCCATAAAGGTTCAAAGTGATTTGCAAGTAAAGAGAGCAAGGCAACCTCGACAACTTCATCTCGAAACGCTTGCCTGCATAACGGTCTGTAAGTGTAAGAATCTTTCCCATCGTGAAATTCAATTCGTTTAGGGGCTGGGAATACTGTTTTTGCCGCCGGTGTGTATGTTCCATCCTCAATCTGACGTGAAAGCCGGGCAACGTGGAAGTTGAGTCGAGCCATACCCACAACGTCCAAGCTGCAACGCCAACCAACGTGTGAACATATTGTCTTCTGGGTTCGCATGGCTAATGAATATCATGTCACGCATACGAATTAACTGAGGTAAATGGGAGGCTGAAACCTTTGTTGCCAGCTATTGGCCGGGGAAAGGTGGAATTTCTCGTTGGCCCCACTAGCAAAGACTGAAGGCTAAAGGCTAAAGGAAGGCGGAAACGGCAAAGGTCAAGGGCTGAAGGCCGAAACGAGATCGCGAAGCGTTGAAACCTGATTTCCCATTTTGCCATCCGCGTAAAAGGCTTCGCCTCACGCGGCAGGCCCCGTAACCGCGTAAAAGGCTTCCAACTCCGCCGAGGCTTCGATGGACAGGTCGCCTCACGCGGCTTCAAATCCTGAAGATTTTCACCCATAAACTTTAGCCTTTAGCGTTTAGCCTTCAGCCTTTGCAGTATCCCGGAAGACATGGGGGAATTTTGCGCCGTTCCGGAGCAATGGGCAAATGCTAAATTCTCCCGCTTTCATCCGTCTTCGCCGTCGCTTCGCCGAGACAGGTCTGATTTCGGCGCGGCAAGAAAGGCTCCCACCGTCGTCCCGTGTCGCGGGACTATGGTGGGCAAGAAATGCTAAAGTTTATGAAAAAACGCAAAAACCGGATTCCAATGTTCTGACTGCTCCCCGCTTACTTCAGCTTTTAGCCTTTAGACTTCAGCCTTGGTTGCGTCAGGCTTTCGTAAGCACCGTTTTGCCGTTGCTCCAAACCAACAGTGGCAGACCCAAACGGTTGTTTTCGGCGCGGACTTTTCGCGCAACCCGGTGCAAGGCGCGTTCGGCGCGGACTACAAACGCCGGCGTCGCATGGCGTTTTCCGTTTTTGGCGTGGCTCCCGTTTTTGTTCATACGGCAATCAACTGTCGCACATATTCAATATCATGGATAGCGGAAAAAGCGAGTTGTTTCGCGGGCAGCCCGCGGTTGTCCCAAACCGCCCAACGCGTCGCCAGCGGCAGGTAGTCGGCAAGGAGATGGACCAGGCTGCGTTTGAACCGCCGCCGGATGTCCGCTTCCGGCACGTCGTGCCCGCCCAGGCGCACTCGCCGGCGGACGCGGGCGACCGCCTGCGCGGGACTGGCGAGCCAGAGATAGTGCAGTTCGATTTCGTAGCCGAGCCGCCGTGCACGTTGAAACAGGCGAATATAAATTCTGCCACTCAACGTGCTTTCCAAGGCAAAGATTTCACGACGAAAGAGGCATCCGCGGATTTCCGCCAACAACAATCGCCCAGCTTTGACTGCTCCAGCAGAAGGATCGAACGGCGACAGTCCGCGCGCGATCTCGTCGGCGTTCAGGAAGCGGAGGCATTTGACTTCCTTCGGCAGAAATTCCCCGGCAAACGTGGTCTTGCCCGCGCCATTGCAACCGGCAATGACATAAATCGTTGGCGCGTTGGCGGGCATTGGTTTCTTCGGCAAAACTTCTGCTCCTTTTTTCGTACCCGCGCGAGCTTTTTCTTCCTGTTCACACCGGAGGCTGGGGTGGGATTTCAGCGGAAAGCTTCCACGTCCAAACCGCTGCCCTCAATGATGCTTTTTAAAGTGCCGATGGGAAAAGGAATCGAAGATGGAAGATTGAGGATGGAGGATGGCCGCGTAAAAGGCGTTGCCTCACGCGGTTGGAAACATCGAACTCCGCTGGCGCGCGAGCGGGCATCCAACGCCCAACTCCGACTGGCGTCGCGAGCAGGCATCGAATTTCAGAAAAGGAAGGCCGCGTAAGGCCAATAGCCTTTTACGTGGCCTGATTTCAATTGACAAACGCAAGGCGAATGGTTAAAAACCCTCTAATCAGAAGGGAAACTGTTATGAAGCTTGTGAAATATTTGAGCCTGGTCTTTTTCGTCGGCGTGGGGGTGTCCGCCTACTCCCAGACTTATCCACATAACATCGTGGGTTACTACAACCTGATGTTGTATCCTGGCGACAATCTCATCGCAAACCAGCTTGACCATGGCAATAACACGTTGAACGCTATTTTCCAGCCGGGCGTTCCCGAAGGCGCAACGTTTACCGGGTGGAATCCGTCATCGCAACAATACCTGCCGACTTCCGTTTACGACATCAAGGCCGGCTGGAGCATCAACTATGAATTGGGTTTTGGACAGGGCGGATTGCTTCATTCCCCGGCCACTTTCACCAACACCTTTGCTGGCTCCGTATGGTCCGGGTTTATTCTTGAAAACCCGTTTGTGCCGCCATTGGTTACGGACAGCGGGACACTCCTCCTTTCCTGTTACGTTCCCATCGCGCCCGCCACGTTCTACGATGTTGTGGGCCGTGACCCGCAAAACGGCGAATCGGTGACCCTGCTGGATGCCGTGTCACAAATCTCCACCACCACCACGTTTGAGAACGGGGTTTGGGACAATGGCACACCAACGCTGAATGTCGGGCAGTCCGCCTTTTTCAATCTGGAACCTGTTCCTGAACCGGCCGTTTACAATCTGGTCGGAGCCGGCCTGCTGCTTCTGGCCACAGTTCGCAAACGCGTCTTCAAGTAACTGAAGTAACTGAATCTACCCCGGAAGACCACGTAAAGCTGCGCCACGTTGCAAGCATGCGGGAATTTTGCGCCTATCCAGCGCGTACGTCAACAACGCGCTGGGGTGACGAGTGACAGGTGACGGGATTTGGAAAAACGGGGAGCGCAATGGGCAAATGCTAAATTCTAAAGGCTAAAGGCTAAAGTGAAAAGCTAACATCTGCCCCGGCAGCCAACTCATCCGACCTGGCTGCCCGTTCAAAATATCGCCACTCCGCTTTTAACTCCACTCAGGAAATTGAGTGGTATTTAAATCCAACGTGGAAATAGAGGCCATGTCGGAATCTTCAAGGCTAAAATCAAAGATATTCAAGTTTTCCGCGATATGCGCTTTCTGGGAGGATCTGGGGATGGCAATAATTCCTCTTTGGTAATGCCATCTCAGGCTCACCTGCGCAATCGTCTTATTGTACTTCTTTCCGATGGTTGCAAGCGTGGCATTGGTGAAAAGCCCATGACGGCCTTCCGCAAAAGGTGCCCAGGCTTCCATTTGCACGCCATGTTGCTTTAAGTATTCCAGTGACTTGCCTTCCTGGAAAAACGCATGGGTTTCGATTTGATTGATTGCGGGTTTCACGTCGCTGCTCGCAATCAAGTCCTCCAGTTGCGCGGGATCGAAATTACTCACGCCGATGGCCTTGATTTTCCCCGCATGATAGAGTTCCTCCATGGCCTTCCATGAGCCTTTTATATCGCCAGCAGGCCGATGAATCAGGTAGAGGTCCAAATAATCCGTCCCCAACTTATTGATAGAAGTTTGAAATCCTTTCTTCGCCTGTTCGTAGCCCATATCGGCCTTCCAAAGTTTTGAGGTGATAAAGAGCTCTTCACGTTTGATGCCACTTTGTTTGATCCCGGCGCCTACTGACGTCTCAGTGCCATAGATCATGGCGGTATCAATAAGACGATAGCCCAGAGAGATGGCATCGGCCACGCACCTGATTCCGACGTCGCCGCCGAGCGTCATAGTGCCCAATCCCAGGCGTGGCATTTGCAGGCCGTTATTGAGGGTCACGAGCGGGATCACATTTTTCTGGGTGCTGGTATTTGGCGCGGCAAATGACAGCGTGCTGCCGAGGCTCAGGAACATGGCAGAGGCGGCGCATTCCGCGCTGGTCTGCAAGAATTGGCGGCGGCTCATTCCGTTGGAGTTGCGTTCTTTATTCATATTGGTTGACATTTCCCATATGGTTTCCAGCCCACGACCCGCGTGGGCCTTTTTTGCGATTCTCTGCCTGCTCCACAGATTGGCAAAGCTTTTTTTTGGTTCGCCCTCGATTTTTCTCTGGCACCGGGGGTGTTTCGGTGCTTTTTTTGGCTCGCATGCCCTGTTTCTCCCGGATGCGAAGACACCTCCTCCGTGGTTTCCAGTATTCTCCTGTCCACAAAGTCGTGACAGGACAGGCGAGTCCATTTGATGGCGTTCTTGCCTTCTTTGATCCACTGCTCCGCTGTGCCCCGCTGGTTGTAGAACCGCACCACCCGTTTGGCGGGCCGACTCAGATTAGCCTTCGTTTCACCATTCGCACAAAGCTTCAACGTGCGCCGCGGAACCGTCGCGCAGCCAGCCGTCGAGTTGTGATTGATCCTTGAGTTGCTGGCCGCGCCGGCGCGGCACGACGATGAACCGGCAGTTCATTTCCGGCAGCACGGTCATGTCGCTCCACAATTTCTCGAATTGCGCCACGGGAAAAACGTCCTCCTGTCCGTGACCCCAGCGTTTCTTGACGTCCTTGAGCGTGATGTAGGTCGGCATTTTGGCCGCGAGCGCGCGCACGGCATCGGCTACCTTGCCGGCGTCGGCCAGGTCGGCGCGCGTGAGCTGGAACACGGCGAGCAGCTTGTCCAGGTTGATCCAGCTCGTCATCGAGTTGTAATAGGAAAGCAAAAATTCCTCTTCCTCGCGCGGCATCGCCAGGCCTTCCACAATGCGCGGCTGGCCGTTCACGCGCGCCAGCCCGCCGCCGCGATCTTCAATGCGCCGCGTGATAACTTCAAAGGAAAGTCCGCCGCCCAGCGTGATGTGCAATCCGAGCATCGCCGGGTCCACGTCCGCTCCCACGGTATCAATGTTGTGCAGCATCAGGTGTTTCAGGTTGGGCCGCTGCTCCAGGAGACGCGCCAGCGTGCCGTTGCGGAGCAGGTTGGGAATTTCGAACCAGTGGCCGACGGGATGCAGGCATTGGAGCGGCACGTTGTCGGTGTAATCGCCCGCCTCGCCGGCCTGCTGCGCCCAGCCGATGAGGGCGTGGCGGAGACTGTCGCGCACCTTCTGCTGTTGTTCATCGAGAATTTGTTGCGGCATCTCCTCCCAGGTGAACCGCAGGTCGCGCTCCATCGGGATGAGCCGCAAGCCAACCGTGCGGCCCTCGGACAAAATCAGCGGCCCGGAATAGCCATAGAATTTTTCGCGCGCGAGGAACGCTTCGGTGGGCTGGTGCGAAATGTAGCTGGTGGTGATGACGTGAGGCAATGGAACGCCGCCGAACCGGCTGATGCGGCGGCTCTTGGCCAGATGCACTTCCAGAAATGTGCGATGGCGCCCGCCGAATTTGCAGAATGGATGCAGCGCTTTGACCGTGCCCGCGCCCTGCGTCCACCGGCTGCCCGCGCCGGCGGCCAGCGTGACCACAGCCACTTCGCCCGCCGCCAACGCGGCCATGCCCGCTTCGCGATACTTCTTCGGCAGTTCGCGCGTGGCGTCGAACACGTCGCCTTCGGTCACGTCCTGAATTTGCGTGTTGACCGGCAAACGGTTTTGGGCCAGGCCGATTCGCCCGGACTTCAAATCCGCGCGGACCTGCTCGTGCTGCGCGCGGTCGAAGCCGTAGCGCTCGAGCAGTGCCGGCAACGACTCGTCACTCGTATCGTCGGTCTTCAAACGCGGCAGGAGCCGGTCAAAAAGCGTCTGCATCATGCCGCGCAGTTCGGGCCGGGTGCGGCAGGCGGCGGCGAATTTGTCCATTTCCGCGCGGTGCAACGGCGGAAGGGCTCGTGCATCCTGCCGCAGCAGCGGAGGCATGATCAGCGCATAATATCCCTGCGGCAACAGGGCGGAGCGGCCGTGCAACAAGTCGGCCCAGGTGCCCTTTTCGTTGATGGCAAAGTCATAGACCACCGGTTCCATCGCGAACGGCAGGGAATATTCAAACTCACGCTTGGTTTGCGTCATCAACTCCTGCAGCCGCGTTTGCCCCGCAGCTTTCTTCGCGGCGTCAAAGATGAATCCCATGCCGCCACCCGACATGCCGCCCAGCATCCAGAATCCGAGAAAATCCTTTCCGAATTCGGCCCGCACCCGGTTGATGACGGTTTCCGTGAACAGGTTCGTGGCCCACGGAATGATGGTCTGGATGGGACCAAAGAAATTTCGCGTCGTCGCCGCGCCCAGGGCAGCGACGTCTCCGCGCCGGAGTCCGGCGAGGATTTCGTCCAAAATGGCGAGCATGCTCAGCCGCGCCCGCCACTCGGCCTCGGAGCGCAACAGGTATTTTTCACTGACCATTTCGAGGATGGGGCCGACGTTTTGCGCCATGCCGCCATGCACCAGCACCAGGCTGTCCTGCAACTTCTGCCGCAGGGCGGGCGAGGCGTCATCGTGGGTCAGGATGCGATGCTGCGGCATGAGCCGTCCGCGGCTGACCCCGAATTCGGGATCGCCTTCGGCGGCGAGCACGCCTTCGATCAATTTCATGCCCGGCCAGACGCCGCCGGAGTCCTGCCAGCCGCCGCCGGAACCGCCGAGCCATTCGCCGAGGATGGCGCGCGCCAGCACGAGCCGGCGTTCGTCCTCCTGGAGCGAGCCGTGCAGCGAACTTGCCTGGCCGGTTGCCCTCATGCACAACGCAATCATTGAGGCCAGCAGGTTTGTGGAAACCGCGAGGCGCGAACCTTTGGGTATGCCGTTGACGGCGCTGACGAGTTCGAGTCCCCTGCCCGGCCCGACGACCCGCGCCAGCAAGTCGGCGAGGCTTTGGCCCGACCCTTCCACGCCGGGCGGAACGATGCCGCTGGCGATGACCGCGGCCTTGAGCAGGCCGAGGTAGTCTTTGGCAAAATCAAACACGTCGGCCAGGCTCGTGATGTCGGCGGTGGCGCCGAGGTCCACGCTGGTCAGACGCAGCACCGGTTCATCCAGCACGCGCAGGTAGGTTTCGACCGGTGGTTGCGTGTGGGCGTCGCGCCCATGCACGCCGAGGTCAATCGAGACGTTCAAAACCTTCGCGCCCTCGGGATAATCCATGCCGAGAAAGAAAATGTCGCTCCAGCCGCAATGCGTGAGGTCCATGCGCACCGGAGTGCGTTCGCGCAGGATCGGGTAGGTGCCGTCCTCGTCGCTGCGCCGCAGCAGCTCGGGCCGGATGCGCAGCGGATGATCGGCGGGATGTCCCATGCGGAACATCCATTGATTGCCGCGCACCGAGCGCACGCTGCGGCGGACCTGGTCGGCCAGCGTTTGCAGGGCCAGCCGGTAATAGGCCACAGCCAGCGCGCTTGAAATCGGGTCGGACGGCCCATCCGCCGTCTGTGCCTTGAGAAAAGTGGCGATGGCCTCTTCGAATCGGCGCTGCAGCAGTTGCGTGTAGCCGGGAAACGAAATCAGACTCCGGGCGTTGACGCCCGGCTTCAACGGCAGATGAAACCGGTGGATGGCATAGAGGAACAGCAGGGCGCGGACGCGCTCATAAAGATTTTCGCTGCGATGACGGAAGGCCTCGAGTTCGCCGCACTCGGCCAGCAACTCCGGCAGCGACGCGGCACGGCAGATGGCGTCGAGCGACTGGTTGCGCACCGTCGGATCGGGCGAGGTGATGAGTTGAATGAGTTTGCTGGCCATGCCTCAAATGCGGCGACGGGAGTTGGTTTTCACGGGCGGCTTGCGTCAGGTCTGCGCCAGCAGTTCGACGAGCTGCGTCAGGACTTCGTCGCGGTCCTGACCGTTGAGCGCCAGCGCCAGTTGCGCGGTAAGCAGGCCGTATTTGACGCCGATGTCGTAGCGGCGGCCCTGAAGTTCGCAGGCAAGATAGCGTTCGCTTCCCGCCGCTTTCGCCAGCGCGTCGGAAAGGTGTGCGCCCCCGGCACCCTGGCTCCGGCCCACAAGCTCCTTCAGGATATCCATCACGCCCGGTGTCAATGCGTGCATGCCGAAGAAGCAGAGGTAGTGGCCGGCGCGCAAACCGGGAACAATGAGTTTTTGTTCGGCCACGGTCGGCGTCGGTTTCTCGAGCACACGGTCCACCTGGTAGAGACCGGCCTGGCCCACCAGCCGTCTGGCTCCAACCGCGCCGTAGTGAGGCAGCTGGCTTTCGTGCGTTGCCTGCACCGCCGACACCATGCAGGACTCCGTCGNNTGTCGAGGCAATATCAACCAACTGCCGGGCGCACGATTTCTGACCATTGGCAACATAGAGGTGGTCGCCGACCAAAAGCAGGAACGGCTCGCGTCCGGCGAACGGATGGGCGCAGAGCACCGCGTGTCCATAACCCAGCGGCGCGGGTTGCTCGATGAATTGAATGCGATTGACATGGGGTCCGGCGGCCGCGGCAAACGCACTTTGATCGCCCGGAGCAATCACCAGGCCGATTTCCTCGATGCCGGCTTGCAGGACTTCTTCCAGCAGGATGGTGAGCGCCGATTTNNGTCTGGCCATCGCGGTCCACCAGCGATTGCAGAGGCAGGCGGCGTTGGTCCCGGCCGGCGGCAGTGATGACAGCTTTGCGGATTTTCACGGGAAAAGAGGATGGTTGAACCAATACGCCATTTTCATGTGTCGCGGAGCCAAGCATAAGGAGCGGACGTCGGCCATGCAAGTGAAGAGCAACGTGACCATGAAAGCCGGCTGCATCCGGGCATTCCTGATGTTTTCCGAAACGGACCTTCGCGGAGCGAAGGAATGACGGTAGCCGGGCGGATTTATCCCCCGGTTTGGATTTGGAAGCGGCCCGCGTCGCGGAGCGACGCTTGAGCGAAAATGGCCGGCACCGGTTTCAATCGTCGCTCCGCGACGAAATGGATTGTTGCCACCGGATCCACGGGATGAATCCCGTGGCTACCATCAAAGCATCGCTCCGCGATGCACCCAATCGTCTGCCATCCAGAAAGCAGGCTGTGCCCATTGAATTCAAAAACGCTTTCGCCACAGGATGACCAGCTGTTTTCAGTAACATATCATCATATCAAGATGCGTTGATTTTTAATTTGCGTTGCAGAAGGCTTTTCGTTAGTTTGAGGCCGGTTAATTTATCGCCAGCCAATGCCGGACCGAATTGAACATCTTGAACGCCTGTTGCGCGAGCGGATCGTCATCCTTGACGGCGCGATGGGCACGATGATCCAGCAACGCAAGCTGGATGAGGCGGCGTTTCGCGGCGCGCGTTTCACGGACTGGCGCGGCAAGGACTTCAAGGGTCTAAACGACCTGCTTAACGTCACCCAGCCGGCGGTCATCGAGGACATCCACCGCCAATACCTCGAAGCGGGCGCGGACATCATTGAAACCAACACGTTCAACTCGCAGTCCATCTCGCTCGCCGATTACGGGCTGGAATCGCTCGCTTACGAATTGTCGAAGGCGGGCGCGGAATGTGCGCGCCGCGCGGCGGACAAAATTGAAAAAGCGCAACCCGGGCGTATTTGTTTCGTCGCCGGTGCGATTGGCCCGACGACGAAAACATCGTCCATTTCGACGGACGTGAACAATCCCGGCGCGCGCGGCACGAATTACGACGAGTTGGTAAAAGCCTACAGCGAACAGATCAAAGGTTTGCTCGACGGCGGAGCGGACGTGCTGCTGGTGGAAACGATTTTTGACACGCTTAACGCCCGGGCTGCGTTTTTCGCCATCCAAAAAATCCTGGAAGAGCGCGGGATTGAGCCACTTCCATTCCGGAGGGACGAGCTCCGCGAGTCCCTAAATTTTCAGTCAGGGGCTCGTGGAACTCGCCCCTCCGAAAGCAACAAGCGGCGCATTCCCGTGATGGCTTCCGTAACATTCATCCAGGCCGGCAGCAATCGCGGTGTGACCGGACAGACCGTCGAGGCGTTCTGGAATTCGGTTTCCCACGTTCCCCTGCTCTCCGTCGGCATAAACTGCGCGCTGGGCCCGAAGGAACTGCGTCCGCTCATCGAGGAGCTTTCCGGCATTGCGCCAATTTATGTCAGCGCTTATCCAAATGCCGGCCTGCCGAATCCGCTGTTGCCGACCGGCTTTCCCGAAACGCCGGAGACGCTCGCGCCGCAACTCAAGGAATGGGCGCAAAACGGCTGGCTCAACATCGTCGGCGGTTGTTGCGGCACCACACCGCCGCACATCAAGGCCATTGCCGACGCGGTGCGCGATTTACCGCCGCGAAAAGTGCCGGTTATCGAACCCTGCCTGCGCCTCAGCGGGCTCGACGCGCTCACAATCCACGGGAATACGCAAAGCAGGACAGGCGTCTCGCCTGTCTCCATTTCCATTTCACAAAAGAGTGAGTCAGGCGAGACGCCTGACCTACAATCAACTAACGCGTCCATCAACTTTCTGAACATTGGCGAGCGGACCAACGTGGCCGGTTCGCCGAAGTTCGCCCAGCTCATCAAGGCCGGCGATTACGAGGCCGCACTCACCGTCGCCCGCCAGCAGGTGGAGAACGGCGCGCAGGTCATTGACGTTTGCATGGACGAGGGAATGATTGACGGCGTCGCCGCCATGACGCGCTTTCTCAACCTCATCGCGTCCGAGCCGGACATTTGCAAGGTGCCGGTGATGGTGGACTCCTCGAAATGGGAGGTCATTGAAGCCGGCCTGAAATGCCTGCAAGGCAAAGGCATCGTCAATTCCATTTCACTCAAGGAAGGCGAGGAAAAGTTTCTGCACCAGGCGAAACTCGTCCGCCGCTACGGCGCCGCCGTCGTCGTCATGGCTTTTGACGAACGCGGCCAGGCCGATTCCTTTGAACGACGCACGGACGTCTGCCAACGCGCCTACGATTTGCTGGTTCAAAAGGTCGGTTTTCCGCCGCAGGACATTATCTTTGATCCGAACGTCCTCACGGTCGGCACCGGCATGGAGGAACATTCCAACTACGCCGTGGACTTCATCCGCGCGACAAAGTGGATCAAGGAAAACCTTCTGCACGCCAAAGTCAGCGGCGGCATCAGCAACGTCAGCTTTAGCTTTCGCGGGAACAATGCCGTGCGCGAGGCGATGCACAGCGCGTTCCTCTACCACGCCATCCAGGCCGGTCTCGACATGGGCATCGTCAACGCCGGCATGTTGGCCGTTTACGAAGAAGTTCCGAAGGAACTGCTCGAACTCGTCGAGGACGTGCTGCTCAACCGCCGTCCCGATGCGACCGAACGCCTGATAAAATTCGCCGAGTCGGTGAAGCAAAAGGGAAAAACCGAGGTCGTCGAAGACGAATGGCGCAAAGGCACGGTCGAGGAACGCCTCAGCCATGCGCTGGTGAAAGGCATCGTGGATTTCATTGACCAGGATATTGAAGAAGCGCGACAGAAATATACCAGACCGCTCCTCGTCATCGAAGGCCCGCTCATGGCCGGCATGAACGTCGTCGGCGATTTGTTCGGTGCCGGCAAAATGTTCCTGCCGCAGGTCGTCAAGAGCGCCCGCGTGATGAAAAAAGCCGTGGCGTATCTGCTGCCGTTCATGGAGGCGGAGAAGAAAGCCGGCGGCGGCGTGCATAAAAACGCCGGCAAAATCCTTATGGCCACCGTCAAAGGCGACGTGCATGACATCGGCAAAAACATTGTCGGCGTCGTGCTCGCATGCAACAACTACGAGATCATTGACCTCGGCGTGATGGTGCCGTGCGAGAAAATTTTGCAGACCGCGCGCGAACAGAAGGTGGACATCATCGGCCTGAGCGGGCTGATCACGCCGTCGCTCGACGAAATGGCGCACGTCGCCCGCGAGATGGAACGCCAGGGCTTGCGCCTGCCGCTGCTCATTGGCGGTGCAACCACGAGCAAGGCGCACACAGCGGTGAAGATTGCGCCTGGTTACAGCCAGCCGGTGGTCCACGTCCTGGACGCGTCACGCGCCGTGCCGGTGGTGAGCAATCTGGTCAGCGCCGAGCACCGGCCGAAGTTCGCCGCGCAAATCCGGGAGGAATACGACCGCGTCCGCGCCCAACACGCCGGCCAGCGAACCAAATTGATTTCGATTGAGGAAGCCCGCGCCAACGCGCCCAAGCTGAAGTACGACGACTTGCCGAAGCCGGAATTTACCGGCGCGCGAGTTATTTCTTCCAGTGTAGCCGTCCCGCCATGCGGGATCAGTCCGCGCACTTCTCCATCCGGAGGTGAGCCAGGAATGGTCAGCGCCGACTCACGTCGGCGGCTACCATCGTCCGTTTCGCTTTCCGACCTCGTCCCGTTCATTGACTGGTCGCCGTTCTTTCATACCTGGGAACTGCGCGGACGCTATCCGGCCATTTTGAATCATCCGAACCACGGCGAGGAAGCGCGCAAACTTTTCGCCGACGCGCAGGAGTTGCTCGAAAAAATTGTCGCCGGGAAATTGATTGCTGCCCGCGGTGTTTACGGCTTCTTCCCGGCCAACCGCGTCGGCGAGGACGTGGAGCTTTACACGGACGAATCGCGCAAGAAGGTGCTGATGACTTTCCACTTCCTCCGCCAGCAGATGGAGAAAACCGACGGCACGCCGAACTGGTGCCTGGCGGACTTTGTGGCGCCAAAACATTCAACATTCAACATTCAACATTCAACATCGAAGGATTATCTGGGCGCCTTTGCCGTCACCAGCGGCCACGGCATTGATGAGCTGGTCAAAAAATTCAAGGCGGACCACGATGACTACAACGCCATCATGGCCGAGGCGCTGGCCGACCGGCTGGCGGAGGCGTTCGCGGAATTTCTGCACCGGCGCGTCCGCGAGGAGTGGGGCTATGGCAAAGCTGAAAAGCTGACCACCGAAGATTTGATCAGGGAAAAGTATCGCGGCATCCGGCCGGCGGCGGGCTATCCCGCCTGTCCCGACCACACGGAAAAGGGAATTCTCTGGAAACTGCTCGATGTGGAGAAGAACACCGGTATCCAGCTCACCGAGAACTGCGCGATGTGGCCCGCCAGCAGCGTGAGCGGACTTTATTTTGCGCACCCTGAATCGAAATACTTCGCCGTTGGCAAGCTTGGTCGCGACCAGGTTCTGGATTATCATTTGCGCAAAGGCATGACCTTGCAGGAAATAGAACGCTGGCTGGGACCCTATTTGAATTATGACCCGCCAAAAACAACCGCAGCTCCGTGTGGCTGCGGGCAAACCCACTGATGGGCGCAGCTTGACACTGCCTCCCGGAGCGCAGCTGTGTCCCGCAAAGCGGGATCAGCCGCAGCCGCTTCGCAAAACTGGCCTGTTGGAATACGCCTGATGCCGCAGGGCTTTTCAAAGTGCTGCGGCTGGTGCTTTGCACACAGCCGCGCCCCAAGCTCATGGCAGTCGGTGCAGTACCCAAATGCACCCCGCATTGATTGACCGTCAAACTGGGGCTTGTTTTTCGCAGGATGTGGCCTAAATTCGTGGCATGAAGCATGATGTTGTGCCGGTGCAAATCCGGGGCATACTTCCCGCCAACAGCGGTTGCGCGCTGTTTGTGGGCAACGATGAAAAGGTTTTCGTCATCAACGTCGAGCCGCAAATGGGCGCCATCATCGGCATGTTTCTGCGCCAGACGCCCAAGGAGCGTCCCCTCACCCACGACCTCATCAACCGGATTTTTCAGGGCTTCGGCATCAATGTCGAGCGCGTTATCATCACGGATTTGAAGAATTCCACCTACTTCGCGCGGCTCATTTTACAGCAGCAAAACGAACTGGCGCGGAAAATTGTCGAGGTGGACGCGCGCCCCAGCGATTGCCTCGCCATCGCCGCCGCGCAAAAGAAACCGATTTTTGTCGCCTCCGAGCTTTTTGAACAAGTCGAGGACATGAGCGAGGTGCTGAACCGGATCAATGAAACCGGCAGCGAACCCGAATAAGACAGATGACTTGACTTTTCAATGGAATCAAGTGGCACTCCGGCGGCCATTTGCCCCGGCTGAGGACGGAAAGGAATGACGAAGAACGAAACCATAATGACCAAGGAATGACGAAGCGCAAATGACCCCGGAGGGCAAAAACACCACGAGTGATTTCGGAATTGATTCATGGGGAATTCTTTCGTCATTCGCGCTTCGCTATTAGTCATTAATTCTTTGCTCCGGCGATGAAACGACTGGAAACTCCCGGGAACCAATAAAAATGTCTGCTGTCAAGACCTCTCAGCCGGTGGCCCTCATTTGCGGCGACGACGAGTTCGCCATCAAGCAATGTGCCAGACAACTCCACCGGCAATGGTGCGAAGAGTTGGGCGGCATGGACCACGAAATCATCGAGGCCACGGTCTCCAACAGCAGCGAGGCGCTCACTGCCCTCGCCCGATTGCGCGAAGCGCTGCAAACGCTGCCCTTTTTCGGCTCCGGCAAGGTCATCTGGTTGCGCGATTGTAATTTTCTCGGCGACGAACGCGCCGCCTCCGCCTCGGATGTCACGGAAACGCTGAACGACCTGGCCGGCGAACTGAAGAACTTTTCCTGGAACAACGTCCGGCTGCTCATCAGCGCGGGCAAGGTGGACAAGCGCAAAACCTTTTACAAAACACTCGACAAAATCGGGACGGTTGAAAACTTTTCCGGCTGGTCGGTGGATGATCGCGATTGGGCGGAACGGGCGGAAGTCGCGGCGCGCGCGGCCGTTCGCTTGCGCCAAAAGGAAATTTCCGAGGAAGCGCTGGCCGAATTGGTCAATCGCGTCGGTCCCAATCCGCGCCAGATTGACAACGAGGTTGAAAAACTGTGCTTGTTCGCCGGCGAGCGGAAGAAAATCGAGTTTGCCGACGTTGCCGCCATTTGCACGCGGAACAAAACGGCGCGGGCATTTGCGCTGGGCGATGCTTTGGGCGACCGCGATCTGCCGCGTTTGCTCCGACGGCTAGATGAAGAGCTCTGGGCGGTAAAATCTGATTCAAAGAAATCAGAGATTGGTTTGCTTTACGGTTTGATTTCAAAAGTGCGCGCGATGTTGCTACTGAAAGAGATGTTGCGCGAAGGCTGGATCAAACCGGAAATGGATTACAACCGGTTCAAGGCGCAACTGGAGCGCGTGCCGGCGGATAAACTGCCCGCGGACCGGAGATTTAATCCGCTGGCATTGAATCCGTATGTGCTTTACAAAGCGCTGCCGCAGACAAAAAAATATACCCAGGACGAATTGGTTCGCGCCATGGATTTGCTGCTGCGCTGCAACCAGCGGCTGGTGTCCAGCGGACTCGACGAAGCACTGGTATTGCAGGAAACGCTCGTGCAGATTGTCCTGCCGCACGCGATTGCGGCGTGAACGCGCAAAATTTGTTATTAAAAAATGTCAACTTTGTCTGCAAAATTGCTGGTGTTGGTCGGCAAGGATTTCGCCTGTGTGAAAATATCGGGGCGCGCCAATTTCTCGTTCAGCCCCGATTTCAAGGTGCTGCTCGCCGGGCTGGCGCAGAAAGGCTACGGTCATTTCATCATTGACCTGTCGGAGTGTGTGCTCATGGACAGCACGTTTCTCGGCGTGCTGGCGGGGTTCGGATTAAAAATGAACCAGGCGGGCGCGTCCAATCAACGCGGCATCGAGCTGTTCAATTCGAACGCACGCATCACCGAGTTGCTGGAAAATCTGGGCGCGTTGCATCTCTTCAAAATCATCACCGGCGCGTTGCAATTGCCCGACGACGTTAAGACCTGCACGCCCGAACCCATCCATCCAACGCATGAGCAAATCACGCGCACCAGTCTCGAAGCGCACCAGACGCTCATGGCCGTCAACCCGGATAACGTCGCGCGGTTCAAGGATGTGACCCGGTTTTTGGCCGAGGATTTGAAGACTTTGGAAAAAGGAAAGTAGCAGCCGGCGCTTGAACCGGCGCCTCACAATTCTCAAGGGGTGCCTCAAAGGCAAATCGTCCTCGTCGTCGTTCTCGTCCTCGAAATTCGCCGTGGAAAATCGAGGACGAGAAGGAGAACGAGGACGACGGCCGTTTTAAAAATTCTCAAAACGACCTTCAAACCGGGGCTGGCGCAGGCGTTCCCAAGCCGGGCAATTTCGGCGGCACGGGCTTCGGCGGTGTTTCCGGCAGGGGCGTGCCGGCGGGCGCGGCTAAAACCATTTCACTTTGCGGCTTGGGCGGTGGCGGAGTGAACTTGCCGGTTTTGACAATTTCCTCGACCTGCGAGCGATCGAGCGTTTCGTATTCGAGCAGCGCGCCGGCAATCAATTCCAGTTTGCTGCGATGGTTGAAGAGGATGGTCTGCGCGGTTTTGTAGCCTTCATCAATGATGTGCTTGATTTCCTCGTCAATTTCGCGCGCCGTGCTTTCGCTGTAAACTTTCGTGCGCGCCATCTCGCGCCCGAGAAAAACAAATTCGTCGTCGCTGCCGTATTTCACCATGCCGACTTTGTCACTCATGCCATACTGGCAAACCATCGCCCGCGCCATGTTCGTGGCCTGCTGAATATCCATCGCCGCACCGGTCGAAATATCGCCGGACATGATTTCCTCGGCGATGCGTCCGCCCATGGTCACCGCAATGTCATCCAGCATTTCCTTCCGGCGGCGGCTCAAAATGTCCTTCTCCGGCAACTGCATCGTCGAGCCTAGCGACTGCCCGCGCGGAATGATCGTGACCTTGTGCAGCGGATGTGTGTGTTCGAGCATCATGTTCACGAGCGCGTGGCCGGCTTCATGCCAGGCGGTGCTTTTCTTTTCCTCGTCCGTCATGGCGAGGCTGCGGCGCTCGCGTCCCCACCGGACTTTGTCGCGCGCCTCCTCCAATTCCTCCATGCCCACGGCTTTTTTATTCAGCCGCGCGGCAAGCAATGCGGCTTCGTTCAACAAATTCGCCAGTTCCGCGCCGGAATAACCCGGTGTGCCGCGCGCGATGATGGACAAATCCACGTCCGGCGCGAGCTTCACATTTTTGGCGTGAACCTTCAAAATCCCCTCGCGCCCGCGCACGTCGGGCAGATTGACGACGACCTGCCGGTCGAAACGTCCCGGACGCATCAGTGCCGGGTCAAGCACGTCCGGCCGGTTTGTCGCGGCGATGATGATGATGCCTTCCTGCGTGTCAAAGCCGTCCATTTCCACGAGCAACGCGTTGAGTGTTTGTTCGCGTTCGTCGTTGCCGCCCCCAAGACCGTGGCCGCGGCTGCGCCCGACGGCGTCAATTTCATCAATAAAAACAAGGCACGGCGTGGTCCGGCGCGCCTGCTCAAACATGTCGCGCACGCGGCTGGCGCCGACGCCGACGAACATTTCGACGAAGTCCGAGCCGCTGATGCTGAAGAACGAGGCGTCCGCTTCGCCCGCGATGGCCTTGGCCAGAAGCGTTTTGCCCGTGCCGGGCGGCCCGACCATCAACACGCCCTTGGGAATCCGTCCGCCCAGCCGCTGGAATTTTTTCGGGTCCTTCAAAAATTCGACGATCTCGGAAACTTCCTCAATGGCCTCTTCAATGCCCGCCACGTCCTTGAACATGGTTTTGTTCCGTTCCTTCGCGAGCATCCGCGCCTTGCTTTTGCCGAAGCTCAACGCGCCCTTGCCGGCCATTTTGATCTGGCGGATGAAGAAAAACCAAAACAAAATGCCAATCAGCAAAAACGGCGCCACGGTCCAGATCATGTTCAATAACATCGGGCTGGTCTCGCTCACTTCCAGTTTGCCCGCTGGCGGCAACAATATGTCCTTCATCTTTTCCGTGAGCAGGGCCTTCGTGGTAAAAGGAATCAAAACGGGATTGCCGTTTTCTTTCGCGATGCTTCCGTCCTTCTCAATTTTGTAATAGGTGCCGACAATTTCAATCAGGTTTCCCGATTGAAGATTGTAATTGATAGTCGCCTGTGCGATCTGATTCGACTCATATTTCTGAAAGAAAACGGCCTGTTTCAGAGTCGAATCCGGCGCGCCCATGCGGTTGTGAACCAGCATCAGCGCCCCAATGCTGCCGATGATGGCAATCCACGCGAGCCACGTCGCCGACGGCACTTTGAAACCGCCCGGTGGCTTTTTAGGGTCGTCACCCTTTTTTTTATTTTGATCTTCGTCGAACATCATTTTCCCCACTTTGGTGGGACATAATACCATGTCATTGCCCCTTCCGCAATGGCCTTATTCAGCTATAATGATGCCAATGCGAATCGGTGCGCTGACGCTCACATCCAACCTGTTTCTCTCGCCGCTGGCGGGTTACACCAACCTGCCCTTCCGCCTAGTTGTGCGCGAAATCGGCGGCGTCGGCCTCTGCACCACCGATCTGGTCAACGCCCGCTCGCTGCTGGAGAAAAATAAAAATGCTTTCAAGCTGATTGAAACCCGCCCGGCGGATGCTCCGCTGGCCGTGCAACTCTTCGGCTCCGTGCCCGGGGAAATGCGCGATGCGGCGGCCAAACTCGAATCGCTCGGCTTTGCGTCCGTGGACATTAACATGGGTTGTCCCGTCCGCAAGGTCTGCAACGTTGGCGGCGGCTCGGCCATGATGATCCCGCAAGGCGGGACCAAAACCGCCGCGCTCGTCCGTGACATGGTCAACGCCGTGAAAATTCCCGTCACCGCCAAGATGCGCCTCGGCTGGGACGATGCCAACCTGACCGCACCGGATTTGGCGCGGGTGCTCGAAGACGCCGGTGTCGCGGCCATTTTTGTTCACGGCCGGACGCGCGAACAGGGTTTTGGCGGCAGGGTGAATCTCGCCGGGATTCGCGCGGTCGTGCAGGCCGTGAAGAATATTCCCGTCATCGGCAACGGCGACATCATCACGCCGCCGGCCGCGAAGAAGATGCTGGATGATACCGGCTGCGCGGGCGTGAGCATCGGACGCGGTGCGTTTTACAATCCGTGGATTTTCCAGCACACGCTGCATTATCTTAAAAGTTTTCGGAGGGACGAGCTCCGCGAGTCCCAAAATTCCCAAACACCCGATAAAGTTGGGGGCTCGTGGAACTCGCCTCTCCGGAATGAGGAACTCCTTCCCGAACCCACCTTTGCCGATCGCGTGCGCGTGATGTGCCGGCACCTGGATTTGATGATTGAAGTTTTTGGTGAGGAACACGGCTGCCGGATGTTCCGCAAGGTCGCGCCGTGGTATGCCAAGCGGTTCGGCCCGTGCCACGAATTCAACAAGCGCGTCGTGCAGGTTTTCACCAAGGCCGAATTCCACGATGCATTGGAAAATTACACCCGCTGGCGTCAGCAATTTCTCGACGGGAACGGCGAATTGCAGCCGCGCTTCCGTCCGCCGCCGCTGGTCGCGTCCTTCATGCGCGAACCGGCTTCAACGCAACGCGAACAGATTCCCGTGCCGAAAGGGCCGGTGGAAGTGTGGTAAAGTTGTCGCGCGTAGGCCGCGAAGCTGGCGAAGGAATTTGTAGCTTTTATCGGTAGATGTTTGATGACGAGTTCCTATACAACTTTTCTGGACAAACCATTTTGCCAGGCACAAAGTCAAAATTATGAAACGAGACAGGCTGCAAAGTTTGCAGCCAATCACCTGTTGAACGTCATTCAGCGCATCATGAATACCAGCGCATCAAAGGTCTTGCTTGCAGTGATTGTCGGTTGGACCATTTCTCAGGCGGCTTGCTCTTATTCGCCCAGCCACGGCAAAGGTCTGCCGCCTACAGCAACCGCACGGCGAATTCTTTCTGCAGATGAGGCGGCGCAGTTGGCCGCGCAATTGGCCAACGATCAGTGCGACCGTCAGTATCGCAAACGCCCGTTTGTAGCAGGGCAGTATTCAGCCATGCTGCAGGATAGCACATATCGGTGGGGTGGCTTGGATGTTGGCGGGCGAGGAGGATTTTCTGCGCTTGTTACATTTCGACGAGATGGCGGCGAGCCTCACGTAGAGATTTATTACTCTACCGACGTTCTGAGACCGGAGCGCATACCATTGGAGCCGCTGCAGCCGAGATGACCATGACGCCAACACGTAGATAGACTGCAAACTTGATATGTTTTCTTCGCTTCCTTCGTGCGACTATTTCCCAATACAAAACTGGCTGAAGATGGAGTCGAGCAAATCTTCCGTCGTGGTTTTGCCGACGATTTCACCGACGGCGTTGACGGCGATGCGCAATTCCCCCGCCGCCAGTTCCAGCGTTTCCCCAGCGCGCAACACGTCCAGCGTCCGCCGTGTCGCCGCGCGGGCGCGGTTGAGCGCGTCCTGATGCCGCGAGTTGATCATCACCTGCAACATCTCCGCCCTGATTTCGCCCGACCAAACCAGTTCCTTGATCGCGTCCTTCAACGCCTCAATCCCCTGCCCGCTCAGACAGCAGACATCCACGATTTGTAGAGCAGGCTTTCCAGCCTGCTGGTTCACCGGACATTCTTGTCCGGTGTTCGGCTGGGCGACTGGAAAGTCGCCCGAACCGGCAGACAAGAATGTCTGCCTTACCCCGTCAGACAATTTCAGTTTCCTCGGCAAGTCCACCTTGTTCACCACCAAAATCCGTTTTTTGCCGGCGAACTCGGCGAAATACTTTTCATCGGCAGGCGTGAGCGGCTCGCTCGCGTCGAGCACGTGCAGAATGAACTCGGCCCGGGCCAGCGACTCGTGGCTGCGGCGGACGCCTTCCTGCTCGATTTCGTCGCGCGCCTCGCGCAAACCCGCCGTGTCAATGAACACGACCGGCAGGCCGCGGATGTTCGCCGTTTCCTCAATCGTGTCGCGCGTCGTGCCGGGAATCGGCGAGACGATGGCACGGTTGTGGCCGAGCAATTGATTGAGCAGGCTGGATTTGCCCGCGTTGGGCCGTCCGACAATCGCCGCGCGGATGCCGCGCCGCAAAATCTGTCCTTCGTTTGCCGTGCGCAACAGTTCGTCCATGAACGCGACGCCATGCTCCAGACGTTTGAGCAGTTGCTCCTTTGTATCGGGTGAAATGTCTTCGTCAGGAAAATCAATGTGCGCCTCGATATGCGCGAGCGTCTGCATCATTTCATCGCGCAATTGGTTGATGCGCTGTGAAAGTTTGCCGGCGAGCTGCTCGTTGGCGGCGGCGAGCGCGAGTTCCGTCCGCGAATAAATCAGATCGGCGACGGCTTCGGCCTGCGCGAGGTCAATGCGTCCGTTGAGAAAGGCGCGGCGGGTGAATTCGCCGGGTTCAGCCAGGCGCGCGCCGTTTTCCAAAAGCGTGTCGAGCACGAGCTTGGCGGGCAAAATGCCGCCGTGACAGGTGATTTCCGCCGTGTCCTCGCGCGTGAACGTGTGCGGCGCGCGCATGACGGCGAGCAGCACTTCGTCCACGCTCCGGCCATGCCGGACGATTTTACCGTAATGAATCGTGTGCGTCGTCGCGGCGGACGGCTTCAACGAATTTTTTCCGACCGGCAGAAAACTTTTGTCCGCGACGGCGAGCGTTTGCGGCCCGGAAAGGCGGACGATGGCCAGGCCGCCTTCGCCGAGCGGAGTGGCAATGGCTGCGATGGTGTCATCCAGCATTGGTCGAGGGTCGAATGTCGAGGGTCGAGAGTCAAAGAAGTATTTGCCCTCGACTCTCGTCTCTCGCCGCTCGACTAATTTTCATGCCGGCAGTTGCCGGCCCGGTTTTCTGCGTCGCGACCCTGCAAATGGAGCCGGGCCTTCTCGTAACTTTTCTTCTGCAGATAATGCAGCAGCGCCGGATCGGCGTCGGATGGCAGTTGTTTTGCCAGTTCGTCAATGCGCGCGAAGAACGGGAGCAGGTCCGGTTTGGGATTGGCCGAGGGCATGGATTTGACGGCGGCGTCCAGTTCGCCGAGAGCGGCGAGCAGGTTTTTTTCGATGGGTGCAGGCACGAAATTAAAACGGCAGGTGCGCCGCCAGGTTGGAAACCACGGTTTCGAGGTGTTTGAAATGTCCGCGCAGATACCATGCGGTGACGAATCGTTCCAGACCGGTTGACGCGGCCAGCAGCAGTGAACTCATGAAATACAGTGCAAACGCATTGGGCATGGCGGGCTGCATGACGTACCAGATGCCCTGGTGAAGAATCGCGATGGAAAGCATGATGCCAATGGCCCAGGTGGCCCACGGAATAATCGCCGGAACCGCGTCCAACAACCGCAATAGGAACATCGGACTCAATCCATAAATGACCAGCGTGAAGGTCTGCTTGTAAGTGTAGCGCCCGTGAAAATTCTCCCCCAATATTTTTATCAGAACGCCGCAAATCACAATGGCCAGCAGCGTCAGCAGCGAATGCGCAGCTTCAAAAATCACCGCCTCGCCGACGGTGGATTTATGGATGCGGTGGAACAAACCTGACTGTGGTTCGCCCCATTCCACCAAACCAAAAGCTTCCACGACCGCCACCATCAACATCATCGGAAACAAGTATAGCACCAGCAGAGATCCGAAGCTGCGCTGGGCTTTCACCACACGATCCCACGCCGCGCCGGTTTGAAAAATTAGGAACAGCGCCTTAATCATACGCGCAAAGTGATAACGGTTAAACCGTGTGCCGACAACCAAATCCGAAAAAAATAGACGGGCGCGCCGGTTGCTTTCAAGCCGCACAGGTGTAGTTTAACGGCATGAACGCGGCACTTTTTACGGCGCGCGCAGGCGGGAAATGGCTTGCAATAACACTGGCTGCACTTGTGCTGGCCGGGTGCGTGACGCAAAAAATTGACTGGCCGGCGCGTGTCGGAAATTACACCTATGACCAAGCCATCATGGAACTGGGCCCGCCCGACAAATCCGCGAAATTGACCGACGGCACCGTTGTCGCCGACTGGCTTAAGCATCACGCCCAAACGATTGTCGCGCCGGAACCTTACTTTGCGCCACCCGGCTGTTATTTTGGCCCGCTCACGCCCATGCGCACCGAAACTTACTTCCCCGCCCGGTATTTGCGGTTGACCTTCGGCGCGGACGGCAAATTGAAAACGTGGAAGGAACTTGGCGGGTAAAATCCGCTTTCGCCGGCGCGCCGCGCGTGCTTAACTCGCCGTGATGAATGTGGATCTCGGCATCTGGAGCAAACTGACGAAAGTGGTCGTCGGTCTTGTCGTCCTTGCCTTTTTGCTGCTCATCGGGATGTGTTATCTGCCGCTCATCCAGCAAAACGAACGGATGCGCCGGGAAATTCTGCGGCTGGACGCACAGCTTCAAAAAGAAGAGGAAAAATCCAGGCAACTCAAAACTGAGATTGAAGTGTTGCGGAATGATCCCAAAACCATCGAACGTTTGATGCGTGAAAAACTCGGTTACGCCCGGCCGGATGAAACGGTGGTGCGGTTTGAACCACCCGCGACGAACGCGCCGGCGCGCTGATTCGAGCTGTTAATGACAATAGCCCAGCGCTTCAGCGCTGGGCTATTTTCAAATCCAGCACATCACACCGTCATGATTTCCTTTTCCTTGTGGGCAAGGTGCTGGTCAATTTTGGCGCTGTATTGGTCGGTCAGCTTTTGCAGATCCTTTTCGGCCTGTTTTTCCTGGTCCTCGGTGATGCCGCTGTCGTGCGCGTGTTTTTTCAACTGTTCCATCGCATCGCGGCGCACGTGACGGACCGCCACGCGCCCGTCCTCGGCCATCTTCTTGGTGATTTTCACAAACTCCTGCCGCCGCTCCGTGCTCAATTCAGGAAAAGCGAGGCGGATGACCTTGCCCTGCACCGCCGGGTTCAGGCCGAGGTTCGCCTTTTGAATCGCCTTCTCAATCGGATGCAGCGAGGCCGCGTCCCACGGCTGGATCACCAGCATGCGCGGCTCCGGCGTGGTAATGCCGGCCAGTTCGCGGATGCGCATCTGCGAGTCGTAAACCTCCACGATGATGTTCTCGACCAGCGACGCGGACGCCTTGCCGGTGCGCACGCCGGCGAATTCATTCACGACCACCTGTTCGGTCTTGATCATCTTGTCCTCTGCTTCCAGTAAAATATCGTCGGGTGTCATAGTGGGCGCAGGCTAACAATGAAAACACGCCGGGTCGAATGAAAATTGACCCCGCTCAAAATGGTCAATACTCTTCACTCACACCTTTTAAATGCAATCATCATGCGCAAACAATTCATTTCCCTCGTCGCCGTGTCATTGATGGCAATCACCCACAGCGTCCGCGCCGGCTGGCCGGCCAGGGTTTTCGCGCCGTACATGTATGTTGGCGCCGGTGATAATTTCAAACTTGCCGATTGCGACGACCAGTGCGGCCTCAAATATTATACGCTCGCCTTCATCATTGCCCGTCAGGATGGCAACGGCAAAAATGCCGTTTACCACAAAGAACCGTCGTGTGACGGCCGCATTCCCATCGAGCAAAACTTTTATCATGACCAGATTGATGCCATCCGCAAACGCGGCGGCGATGTCATCATGTCTTTCGGCGGCGAGGCCGGAAAAGAACTCGCCAACGTCATTGACGATCCGGCCCAGCTTGAAGCCGCCTACCAGAAGGTCATAGACCAATACAAATTCACCTGGCTTGATTTCGACGTCGAAGGCAACAATCTCGACAAGGGCAAACAGGACAGCGAACGCCGTAACACCGTCCTCGCCAGCCTGCAAAAGAAAAACCCCGAACTCATCATCTCCTACACTCTTCCCGTTGATCCCAACGGCATTTCCGAAGCCTCACAGGCACTCCTCGCCGATGCTAAAGCCAAAGGTGTCAAAGTCCATTCCGCCAACCTCATGGTCATGTATTTCGGCAAGGAATTCATCAACAAGGGAAAATCCGAAGGTCAGCTTGGCGTTGATTCCGCCAACGCCACCTACGCCCAACTCCAGAAAATTGACCCCGACATTCAGGTCGGCCTCTGCCCCTGCCTCGGTAGAAACGGCTTCAAGGACGAAGTCTTCACCCTCGATGACGCCAAAATCCTCAAGGCCTTTGCCGACAAAACGCCGTGGGTCTGCTCGCTGCACTACTGGTCCATCAATGACGACGCTGCCCGACCCCGCAAAAAAAGAACCATCACCAGCACCAACAGCGTCACCGCCTCCAATTCGTCCCAACCCTGGGCCTTCGCCAAAATTTTCCGGACCTTCACCACGCCCTGAATTATTCGCAGTTGTCGTGTCGGATCTGCGCGCTGATTTAATTTCCACTCCCATTGGGAGCGCCATCCCTCTGCTTCATTGCACCACCCGATGCGCGTTGCTAAATTAGCGGCGTGGCGGACATCGTTTTAACCACGCTCAACGCGAAATACATCCACACCGCGTTCGGCCTGCGCTACCTGCTGGCCAATCTCGGCCCGCTCCGGTCGCGCGCGTGCCTCGTGGAGTTCGACATCAATCAGCGTCCGCTCGACATCGCGGAAGTCCTCCTCGCGCGAAATCCGAAAATCATCGGCTTCGGCATTTACATCTGGAACGTCGCGCCCACGATCGAAGTTATAGCCGCAGTCAAACGCGTCCGGCCGGACATCAAAATCATTCTCGGCGGACCGGAGGTCAGCTATGAAACCGAAAACCAGCCCATCGTTCAACTGGCCGACCACGTCATCACCGGCGA